>NZ_CP050304.1 GCF_014189535.1 Rhizobium lusitanum
GGGCCGCCTTAGAGCGAGTGCTCTGCCTAGATTTGAACGCCGTTAGCACCCGACAACGCGCAAATACCGACTAAAGATTCCGGCATCGTAAACTTAACGGCAACGAGGACAGACCATGACGCCGGCCGAGTTCGTCGGTCATGCTCGGGCGATTTTCGCCCACAGGTTCATCGCCGCTGAACGCAATTCGCGATGATGGCCGGAGGAGATGTCGTGGCGGGGGATGTGGAACAGGTTGGCGATAGGATCGTGGATGGAGACGAAACGCTGAAGATGTCGCCTCGACTTGAAGCGTTTCATAATCCGCTCTCGCCGCCGGATCGGCTGATGGGAATTCTCCGCCCGATTGTTCAAGCCCTTGTGCGAGCGATGCTCGACACCCGGCATGATCTCTCGCTTTGCGGAGTCGTAGGATCGAAGCTTGTCGGTGATCATCACCCGCGGCGATCGTCCCTGGCCCTTCAAGAGCTTGCGCATCAGACGCTTGGCCGCCTTGGCATTGCGGCGGCTTTGCACAAGAACCTCCAGGACGAAACCGTTCTGATCCACAGCGCGCCAGAGCCAGTGCTTCTTGCCACGGATCAAAACGACGGCCTCAACGAGATGCCACTTGTCGCCGAGCCGACCGGATGAGCGGCTGCGGATCTCGTTGGCGAAGGCACGTCCGAATTTCTCCGCCCAAAGCCGGACCGTTTGATGCGAGACAACGACCCCACGGGCAGCCAGCAAGTCCTCGACCATTCGCAGGCTGAGCGGAAACCGAAAATAGAGCCATACGGCGTGGGCGATGATCTCGGCGGGAAAGCGATGGCGGCGATATAGTGGATCAGGGCGTGTCATAGCCTGTCATCGCACATCGAGTTCCACATTCCATTAAGTTGACGATGCCGATCGGCATCTCCGACGAAACAGGGCAGTTTGGTCATGCCGATCCCCTGCCTTGCCGCAGCGATCTGCGCGTCGGCGTCCGGCGTCCTGAACGGAACCCCTGTGGCGCGAAACTCCCCTTTGTCGACCCAGTCCGGAACAGCCTGACCGCCGATGACGATGGGCCGGATTGGATCCGGCGCACCCGCACGCCACGCGGCCAGTCTATCGCGGGACATATAAACACCCGCGAGCAGATCCGGACCTTTCAGGCCATGAAGATTGAGCGGCAGGGTCTTGCGATCGGAGACCATCCGGATCACCACATCCGCCTCCCGGTTGGTCAGATTCACGACCTCGCCGGTCGATACGATCTCCATCTCGATGTCCGGATGCAGACGCGCAAAATCTGCGAGATCCGGCATGAGCAGGTGTGTCGCAAGGAACGGTGGCAGCGTCACCCGCAGAAGCCCGCGTACGCTCTGATCGCGCCCGAAGACGCGCGTCTCCAGTTGGTGCGACGAGGCTTCCATCTGGTTCGCGAACTCGAGAACCTCCTCGCCCGCAGCCGTCAGGCGGTAGCCCGAAGGCAGCTTTTCGAACATCTGCGCTGCGAGCCGCTCCTCGAGTTGAGCGACACGTCGCAGCACGGTCGAGTGGTTCACTCCGAGACGCTGCGCGGCAGCTCGTACTGAGCCGCCGCGCGCGACGGCGAGAAAATAGCGAACGTCATCCCAGTCGATCATGGTGCAATCCGGCACCACGGGGTGCGCCTCCAAAGCCCTAACTCATCGTACAGCAGTTCGGGCGGTCATGGTAACACAGGTCGACGGGCGCGTCCCAATTCCGAACGGCGGAACCTTATCGTCTCGCTTGGCGTTGCAGCCCTACTGGATCGATTTCGCACCACCGATGTGCGCACCTCCTCACTCAACGCCTGACCTCGGCGGACCCATATTGTGGGTCTCGGGGGCGTCCCCTCAATACCAAGGCGAAAGCCTGGAAGGATCCATGACATGACCAGACTGAATGGAAAGACCGCCGTCATCACGGGCGGCGCCACCGGCATCGGCCGCGCCGCAGCAAAGCGCTTCATCGAGGAGGGCGCCTTCGTCTTTATCTATGGCCGCCGGCAGCAGGCGCTCGACGCCGCTGTGGTCGAACTAGGACCCAACGCGCGCGCGGTGAAGGGCTCGGTCTCGGATGAGGCTGACCTTGATCGCCTCTATGCGGCGGTGAAGGCCGAGCGCGGAACGCTCGACATCGTCTTCGCCAATGCTGGGGCAGGAAGCCCGCTTCCTCTCGGCCAGATCACCGCCAAGCACATCGACGACACTTTCGACACCAACGTGAAGGGCACGATCTTCACGGTCCAGAAGGCGCTATCACTGATGGGCCCGGGCGGTTCGATCATCCTGACGGGATCGAGCGCCGGGACCACCGGCGCCCCGGCATTCACTGCCTACAGCGCCAGCAAGGCAGCCGTGCGCAATTTCGCACGGACCTGGGCGGAGGATCTGAAGGGTACCGGTATCCGGGTCAACGTGCTGTCGCCCGGCGCGACGGCGACCGAACTTGCGAAGGAAGCACTCGGTGAGGAGGGCCAGAAGGCCTACGGCGCAATGACGCCGCTCCAGCGCATGGCCGATCCGGCGGAGATCGCGGCCGCGGCCGCTTTTCTAGCGTCTGACGACAGCAGCTTCATGACCGCCAGCGAGGTCGCCGTCGACGGCGGGCTAGCCCAACTCTGACCCGGCGCGATCCCGCGCCTGGGCAACACAACGAAGGATAGAAAATCATGAAAAAACTTGAAGGCAAAGTCGCAGTCATCACGGGCGGAAGCAGCGGGATCGGCTTAGCCACAGCCAAGCGTTTCGTGGAGGAGGGTGCGCACGTCGTGATCATCGGGCGACGCGAGAAAGTCTTACAAGAGGCCGCGGCCCTTATCGGGAGAAACGTGACAACAGTCGTGGGCGACGTCTCGCGCCTGGAAGATCTGGACCGGCTCTATGACGTGGTGAAAGAAAAACACGGTCACATCGACATTCTCTTCGCAAACGCGGGCGCAGGGACAATCGCGCCGCTCGCGGCAGCGACTGAGGCCCATTTTGACCAGACCTTCGATGTGAACGTGAAGGGGTTGTTTTTTACGGTGCAGAAGGCTCTTCCCCTCTTCAAAGACGGCGGTTCTATCATTTTGAACTCTTCGGTCTCGAATGTGATGGGGCTGCCAGCGTTCAGCGCCTACGCAGCAAGCAAGGCGGCTGTTCGCAGCTTCTCACGGTCCTGGACCCAGGAGCTGAAGGATCGCAATATCCGCGTCAATACGATGAGCCCCGGCGCGATCGAGACTCCCGCCCTCGCGACAACGACCGGCCTCACCGCTGAGCAAGCCGAGGAGGCGGTCGCCCAGTTTGCGTCACAGATCCCAATGGGTCGCAGGGGCAAGCCAGAGGAAATCGCGGCTGCGCTCACGTTCCTCGCCTCCGATGAAAGCTCCTACATCACCGGTATAGACCTCGCCGTCGATGGCGGTTGGGCGCAGGTCTGAACCGGCATAAACACAGGATCGGAGAAGCATTATGAGCTACGCAATTATTGGCTTCGGCAAGATCGGCCACGCTCTTGCCAAGGCGTTTGCCCGCAAGGGCATTGAAGTGACCGTTGCTACCACGCGTGACCCGGAAAGTTTTGCAGCCGACGCGGCCGCGATCGGGCCCAAGGTCATTGCCAAAACGCTGGCGGAAGCTGTCAAGGCGGACGTCATCTTCTTGGCAGTCCGGTTCGAGGCACACGCCGATGTCGCAAAGGCGCTTCCCACCTGGCAGGGGAAGACGATCGTCGATGTCACCAACGCCTACGGCGTTCCCCGGAGGAGCTGGGAGGACAGCCGTCTTCCAAATTCGTCGCGCAAGCCTTCCGTCGTGCAAGGCTGGTCAAGGGTTTCAACCACTTGGGCGCTGCCGTTCTTGCCCAAGATCCAGCCCTGCATGGTGGCAGACGAGTCGTGTTCCTGGCGAGCGACGATGACGACGCCGCAGCGCAAATTGGTACACTCGCAGAAAATCTCGGTTTCGCGCCGATCAAGCTTGGCGGGCTGTCGGAAGGAGGGTTGCTGGTCCAGGCGCGCGGAAAGAGCTGGGGTCATCTGATCTTCAAGGATCTGGTCAAGTTCGACGGATAAAACGACAGCCCCACCGACAGGACCACGATGTACGGACCGGATCGAGCGCGATCCGATCCCAGCGAAATGGAGACATTCCCATGAGTATTGAAAAAAACATCCAGATCGTGAAGGACTTCTTCGCCGCGATAGGCCGCGGCGACAGACAGGCTCTGTTGGCGCTGGTTGCCGAAGACATCAAGTGGATCGTTCCGGGCGAGGACTGGCCGCTGGCCGGCACCTACCGGGGGCACGCGGGACTGGCAGATTTGCTGGACACGGCATCCAGGTCGATGGAAACCTCCACGGAACCCCAGGAGTTTGTCGCACAAGGAGACCGGGTTCTCGTCGTCGGCTTCGCCAGGGGGAAGGTCAAAGCAACGAACAAGCCGTTCGAGGACGACTGGATCTTCGCCATCACGGTCCGGGACGGCAGACTGACCAGAATCCAGGAATACATCGACACGCAAGCGTTGGCACGCGCCGCGCAGATGGACGCGTCCGGGGCCGTATAGCGCAGGCCTTCTGCAACCATCGGCTTTCGCCGAAGGTGAATGAGCCGCGGATCGCCGTCTCGCGTGCCGCGCGCTCGTCGAATACCCAACCGTAAAGGAGATTTCGATGTACGACCAATCCAAACTATCCGAGTTGATCCGGTTCGCACGCATTGATGCGGGTACCACCGTCATCGACGTTTATCCAGGCGACGGCGACTGGACGCGCTTGTTCTCCGACGTCGTTGGACCCGAAGGTCGAGTCACCAGCTTCGTGCCGGCCGAAGTCGCGCACTTCAAGAACGATCCGGTCGGCCTCATGCGAACGCTCGCGCAAGAGCCAGGCCGGGAAAACGTCGAAGCCGTCTCAGCGGACCTCGTGGCAATGCCGGAGATCACGCGGCCAGCGGATGTCCTGTGGCTGCACCTGTTCTACCACGATCTCCACACCGCGCTGATGCAGGCCAGGGGCGCGACGGCGGGCGACTTCAATCGAGCTGTCTACGAGCGGCTGAAGCCCGGTGGGTTCTACGTCATCGTCGATCACGCCGCCGCCGCCGGAGCCGGCACAGGTGATGCCCAGTCATTGCATCGCATCGACCCTGCCTCCGTGCGCGAGGAGGTGGAGGCTGCCGGCTTCGTACTGGATGCGGAAAGCACCCTGCTCGCGAACAGGAACGATCCACACGCGATCAAGGTCTTCGATCCCTTGATCAAGGGTGAGACCGATCGCTTCGCATACTGCTAGTTCACAGGGGACATCGGACATGTACACATTGAAGCCTGGTATAAAGAAAGACCCTGTTCGGCGTTGGGCTTTGCCTGACCGCATCTTCTTCGGAAATGGCGCGTGTGCCATTCTCGCCGGAGTGTTTTTGAAGGAGGCACCCCTTCCCGGATTTTATGCCGAGCGTATTATCCCTGGTGAAGGCTTTGCAGGAAACCATATCTTCGTAACTGACGGCGTCGTCGCCTTTGACTACCACGGCTACACACTGCGGAACCGACTGCTGACCTACCACACAAATGGTTGGGCGAACCGATCTGCAGAGGGATGGAATTGTTGTCTCGAAAGGGTCGGCTTTGATCTGCTCGACAGGCGCGATCTCAATGACAACAAGATGATTGGGCCAGATCAATATCTTCATGACCCGATAGCCCGTGCCAGGACGTATCTTCACCGGGTGAACCATGCTGATGCGAGCGCCCGCGCACGCGCCAAATTCGGCTCAGCGATTTAAGCAACAAAGCTGGATTTTTGGGCCGCGCTACATGGCGCTGAGTGTTGCGAAATCTGCAAAGCAACAATGCAACAAACCTGGTCAAATGACGGTTGCAACACCTCGTCCGCAACGAACTCCGCTGAGAGCCCTGACGATGGGGGAGTTTTATCCACTCACTCACCCAGCTTCATGGCCGAAACCGCACTCTTTGGAACTCAGAGACCACATTAAGGTTCGATCATGAATAACTCAATTGGACTACCAAACCCAAGCGCTTCGTATTGAGTTTGCATTAAGATGTAACCCGGATAATCTGCGGACAGACCAAGGATCCGGCCCCACGCTTATTTACAGCCCGTCTTATGTCACAGCGTCGAATTCGCTGGCTTCAAGCTCCATTCGAGAAAGATTATATGACTGTGCTGATCGCTCCGCGAGCAGCCAATCCCGGAAAATACTGATTTTGGGCTCCTGCACCACACCCAGGGGTGTGACCAAGTAGTAAGCTCCGAAACCGTGAAGAGCATAAGAAGACGGGCATATCAAACGTCCTCCAGCAATTGCATCATCCACAAGAGGTTCGCTGACAAGTGCTACTCCATCGCCACCTATGGCGGCCTGCACCGCCAGATAAGCGTGATCGAAATAAAGACCCTGTGTTGGACAGCCTGATTGAAGTGCGTTCTGAGCAATAAACCACTCAGGCCAACCTGGCTTCGAACCATCGTGGATCAGCGTTTGTTTCTCCAACTTGAAATCGGCTCTGCTTCTACCATTCAATAATTTTGGACTGCATACCATGAGTCGACGATCGTCGAAGAGTAGTTCAGCGGTTGTGCCCGGCCAATGACCTGTTCCGTAACGAATGGCCAGGTCGAAATCTTCTTTTTGAAATCTACAAACCGCGGGGCTGTCGATACCTTGACATCGAGCCACTCATGCATCTCCCGAAATCGCGGCAGCCTCGGTACCAACCAATTGGTTGCGAAGGAATGCATGGTCGAGAGAGACAGCGTTTCCCTGGCCGTCCCAGTCGTGAGTTGACGGGTTGTCGCCGAAACGCGATCGAATGCGTTCGTGACGCTGTTGAAATAGGCCGCACCAGCCTCTGTCAGTTTGAGCGGCCGGCTACTACGAACGAACAGCGGTATCTTCAGCCACTCCTCCAGCAAACGGATTTGGTGGCTGATCGCAGAGGTGGTGACGTTCAATTCTTCCGCGGCATTGCTGAAATTGCGGTATCGAGCAGCTGCCTCGAAGGCCCTCAGTGCGCTCAAAGATGGAAGAATTCGCTTGTGCGTCGCCTCAACCAATATTGAATCCAATTCAATGTCTCATTGAGCGTTATTACCTTTTGTATACCGCACTTTTGAACGAAAATGACATCGAATTAATGACAGCACAGGGCCGGCTCAGACCACAAGCACGCGGGTGGATGCAAATAATGAAATATCCATCCAAGCGTAACATCACTATTTGACGGAATTACCTCAAAGGCACCCCGATGAAAATTCATGTCTACGGAAAGCCGCAAACCATAGGACCGGAGCTGGATGATTACTTCCGGCCCGATCGCAGTGTTGTAATCTCCATTGATATGCACCTTAGCCATCTGGGCGATTCCGATGACTGCCCCTCACCTGCTCCAAGGGCTGCAGAAATCATAGAGCCCATTAATCAGTTTCATGCGCACGCGCGGGCATTAAACATTCCAATCATCCACGTTCGAACCGTCCTTAGACGAAAGGGTGTCGATGATGTAAACGGCATCAGCGCTTCGTGGCGTCGGACATGGCCTTTTTATGCTGGCGAAAATCCACACAGCGCCAATCATGCCGTCGAAGGTTCGAAATGGGTCGAATTCGTCACGAATGTGGACCCCGATGACCTTATCATCAACACAAAAAAGCGCCTGTCGATCTTCTATCCCACTGATCTGGATTTCCTTTTGCGGAACTTGCGAAAGGAAATCGTCGTTCTGAATGGCGGCTTCACGGATTGCTGCGTTTTGAACGCCGCATTTGATGCCAGCAACCACAACTATCGCGTCTTAGTTGCGAAGGATTTGGTGAAGGGTACGAACGACGAACTGGAAGGTGCGGCACTTACAATGATCTCGCTCAATCTCGGTCTCGTTGTCGATTCTTCCGATCTGCTGGAAAAATGGCACGGCGAAGGTGTTGATAGTTCTGCTAACCTCGAGAAGAGCGGTCTATGAAAAGCGCAATGACCTTCCCTGTCGAATGTCGCTACAACGTCGTCGGCGGGCAGCAGAATCCTGAGCAAGAGTATCGTGGCACTGTCGCGTTTTCACCTGATGGTGAAGCATGGCGGATAAGATGGGAACTGGAGACCAGTACCCAGAGACCAAAAATATTCCACGGAACTGGGTTTCCGGTGGGTGACGATTTCTATGCCAGTCGATACGAATTTGCGTCGGTTCCGGATGACGACGATTACCCCGGTGTTGTCGTCTACGACGTTCAAAATTTTGGCCGGTTGCCTGCGCAGTGGTATCATCCCACACTAAATGGAAAGAAAGGCGTTGGCCTATCAACGGACGGGCCCAGCGACACCCTGCCGGGCATTTACCGTGCGGAGTATCGATCCACATTGGAAGAGTTCGATCCTCTCCTGAAAGAAATTTTCGCGAGAAACGCACATCTTGAATTCGATTGGCGTAACTCTGAGGGCAGCATCTATATAGGCGTCGGCGAGAGGATTGGTGACCGTCTGGCTGCGGCATGGTCCAAGCCGAGGCAGAGTTTGGAAATGCTTCGCTACCCTCTTCTTCGTGAAGGGACGGCTGCAACGGCGGGCGCCTGGATGAAGTATGGCGCGCCTGTTCGCGGCCACGAGAGACTGACGGTGGCAGACTAGCAGGGTCGTCTCATCGCTCTCCACCTTGACGTGATGTCTTACGCTTGGGTTCGCGCTTAACACTCCTTCATCTCAGTTTTGCTGGCTCGCAGAAAGCTGAAATCAAGCTTTTGTGGAATACGGGTCTATGAACAAGTGGTACTTCTCCTATCCAATCATGGCGATCATAATTTGGACTGGGAGCCCAATCGCCGCAAAACTTTCAGTCAATACCGTTGATCCGGTTCATATTGCCTTCCTGCGGTGGCTCATTGCGTTCCTAATACTGACACCGTTCGTCTTGCCCTCGTTCTTGGCCGAACGGAGAAAAATCTATCCCAACCTCCCGCGCCTGGCCGTGCTGGGACTTCTCGGCATGGTCATCTATCAGTCCCTGGCGTACTTTGCCGCACCTTTCACCACAGCGACAAATATCGGTCTTTTGAACGCAACTATTCCGATATTTTCGATTATCGTCGAGACGGCAATTTTCCGGCGGTCGCCTTCACTGAAGGCTATCCTCGGATGCGTGATCGCTTTCTGCGGTGTTATCGTCTTGGTGTCGCGCGGGAACCTTTCCGGTTTGTATGGTCTTCATATCAATTTCGGCGATTTTCTAATCTTGCTGTCATGTCTTTCCTACGCAACATATAGTGTTCTGATAGGCAAGACCGCTCGCGATATCTCACCTTGGCACTCTCTGTATGCTCAGATCGGATTTGCAGTTGGCTTCCTGCTCCCCGGCTTCATGATGTCTGATGCGCTTCATCTCAATTTGAAAGGCGCATACATCATCCTTTATGTCGGTATACCTGCATCAATTCTGGCGCCATACTTCTGGATGCAGGGGGTCCGTCATCTCGGTTCATCCAGAACGAGCGCGTTCCTCAACGTTGTCCCGATAACGACCCTTCTGGCTGCAGTCGTCCTTCTTGGAGAGCCCTTGGCAGCGTTTCAGATCATTGGCGGTCTTCTCGCTCTCGCGGGTGTGATCCTTTCTCAATTGTAAGAGCGGACGGTACCATCGATTCCGTCTTCACTGTCGGAATGGTTCAAAAGCAGCGATGTGGTTGCTTGTATGAATTTAATTCAATTCATTGTTGAAAATTGCTGCCACGACTTCCCGTTTGAAACGGCTATCCTCCTCTCAATTGACTGGCAGGAGGACGAGTTTACTCGGTCCGAGATTGATCTCTGCAAACGACAGGAGCCGCAGCGATGACTTCACGTGAGCGCCAGTATGCATACGAAAAGGAAAACCAAATCAAAGCCGATTTCGACGACGTATACAACCGTGCGATGCCGGCAGCCTATTATCGGCGAATGAGAGACGTTTCCTATTCTATTCCAGAGCATGCCGTACCGTTTTTTGTCTCTCTCTTGGATAGGCGTAAACACTTGGGTCGCAACCGAGGCCCTTCCCGGGTCCTTGATATCGGCTGCTCATATGGGGTTCTTGCAGCCCTCTTGAAATATCAATTGTCGTTGGATTCTCTATACAGCCACTACGGCTCATATGACCATCAGTTGCTGTCGCGAGACCAGGCCCTCGATGTCGATCGGCGGTTCTTCCGAAACCAATTGCCACGACGAAACGTTCAGATGATCGGACTTGATAAAGCGGCCCAGGCTATTGAATATGCCACGCAGGCAGGTCTTCTGGATCAGGGCATTAGCTGTGACTACGAGGTGGTGAACGATCCCACGATGATGCCATCGATCGCTCCCGTCGACCTGATCATATCAACGGGTTGCGTGGGATATGTCGGACAAAAGACCTTCTCGAACCTTCTGTCGTCAGTCGGCGGCCCTCTCCCATGGGTGGCTTGCTTCGTTTTAAGAATGTTCGACTACACCCCGATATCGAAAACCCTGGAGGGATTCGGCTACCGGACAACACGTCTCGACGGCGTTAGCGTCAAGCAACGCCGCTTCGCCTCAGACGAGGAGAAGAATAACACGATTCGTCGCGTTCAGGCCTTGGGACAGAACCCCGCGGGCTGGGAAGACACCGGCTTTTTATACGCCGATCTCTTTGTTTCAATTCCCTCCGCCGAGGTTCTCGATGTTTCAGTGCCTCAGATTGCTGGGCTTGCTGCATCTGCTGCTTGATAGCGTCAATTGGGAGACGAGAAGATGCTTGATGATTCATCCGTAATCTTAAAAATGGACCGAGATGAAATAATAGGTTCACCCAGTTTCCATCAGATATCGAATCTTGGCGTTGTCCAATTCGAACACAGATATGATGCAGGCTTACTGAACTTCATCCTGCAGCGCGCGCTCAACCTCAAGGAAGAGTATGCCGAAAAAAAGCAGTTAAATCTGAAATATATTCGAGCAGCGCATCTGCTTATTCCGGAAATCCTTGAACTTGTCCATTTGCCAAGCCGGCTTGCGCGACTGAGCAGCCTTGCGGGTACGAGGATCGAACCTTACCCTCTGTCTGTCATTTCGACCATTGTCACCTTCTCTGGTCCAGAGAAATCGGATGGAGCGATAAGATGGCACGCTGATGGTGTGCCGGCAACGGAGCTCGTGCCATTGGCAATGGATCAGCTCGAAGGCGGCGAACTGGAATTGTACAAAGGTCCTTCGGAAGTCGGACTGGCCATGCAATCTCAAGGTTTGTCGATTCCATCGAGTAACATTGCCAAAGTCTCACATCGTTTAGGATACAGCGTTCTTGGCCAACTGATGCGGCTCATGCATCGCGTGAGCCCAATATCCAAAGGCTCGCGGATAACGCTAAACATGAACATTCGTTCTGCAGATCGTCCGTATGTCGATGACAACAGCATGTGTTATCTTGCTGCAGATAATCCCGACTTCGCGTGGACAGAAGCCTATATCGCAGATGTGCGTGGAAGACAGTTACCGGCGTACCTCGAACGTCAGTCACGGTAGGGACTGATGCTCCAACCCTCCGAAAATGAAACCGACTTTATGTTCTTGCCGACAGTGCCGGCAGACTTTGCAAAGAGCTCGGCACATATCGGCTTCGTTATTCTCGCCACCGACAGGGGCATCGAAAATGAGCTCCGTCACATCGTGCCGGATGGCGTTTCATTCCACACTTCGCGTGCCCCGCCCTATTCGGAGGTCAGTTCGTCAGAATCGTTGGCTGACATTCGCCGCGCGGCGTCTTTGATGCTTTCCAAGGAACCACTAGAGGCCATTGCGTATGCCTGTTCGTCAGGGAGCTTCATTCTGGATGAGAGGTTGCTAATTGGCGCGTTGAATTTCGAGCGGCCTGATGTGCTGGCGGTGACCGTGAAACAAGCCGTCATAGCCGCGATTGGGAATAATCATGTCAGCAAGATCTCTTTGCTGACGCCCTACGACAGAGGTCTTACCGCTTTGATTATCGCAAGTTTGAGAGCGTCAGGTATCACGACCGTGAAAGCTGGATTTCTGGAGCTGAAATCGGATGATGAGATCGCGTCTCTTTCACCACGGCGTATTTTGGAAAGCGCTTTGGCTCTGGACTGTCCTCAGAGTGAAGCCATCGTCATATTGTGTAATGCACTCCAGACATGGAGCGTCGTTCCTGAAATTGCGCACAAGGTTGGAAAACCAGTCATCGGGGGCACACAGTCGTTGGTCGAAATGTGCATCAGGTTTGTGCGGCGTAAAGAGAGCCTGTTGATTTCCACGCGGAGCTGAGCCGGGTGGAAATCAACAGGCAACACCAAGAGCGCTTGATGAAGGAAGTTTTTTCCTGATAGGCTTAGGCGCTACATGCGCTGGGCCTTTCACAATGCCGAAACTACAAAATCTTGCAGACGCACTCGGCTCGGCCGTAGCAGCCACATCAGAAGGGAAGAGTGTCCCCGACGGCGATGTCACCTTAACTTGAACTCGGATGCACGGGAGACGTTCTGCCTTGTGGATTGATCTCAGGCCATGGCTCCGGCCGCAGTTTTCCACTCTGCGATCGCCTGGATGCGATGAACGCAGATTTGGAATGCGGAGCGTTTTGAGCGGGGTGGGACGAAGAGGTTACGGACAGCGGAGAAGACAGAGACGAAGCGCTGAAGGCCTCCCAGTGATCGGAAGCCTTGCATCATCCGCTCCCGTTTTCGTAGCGGCACAAGAGAATTCTCAGCCCGGTTGTTCAGACCCTTGTGGGATCGGTGTTCTACGTGCGGCATGACCTGTCGCCGGGCTGCTCCATAGGAGCGCAACTTGTCAGTGATCATCCGCTTCGGTGCGATACCCTGCTTCTTCAGAAGGCGGGTCAACAATCGCCTGGCAGCCTTGGTGTTGCGGCGGTTCTGGACGATTTCGTCAAGCACATACCCGTCCTGATCGACGGCCCGCCATAGCCAGTGTTTCCTGCCGGCAATGGTGATGACGACCTCGTCCAGATGCCACACATCGTTCCTGCTGGGCTTCTTGCGGCAAAGGCGCCGCGCATAATCCGGGCCGAACTTCTTTCCCCAGCGGCGGATCGTTTCGTATGAGACAGCAATGCCGCGCTCCAGCAGCAATTCCTCGACAAGGCGCAGGCTCAGCGGAAACCGAAAGTAGAGCCAGACCGCGTGGGCGATGATCTGGGGTGGGAAGCGATGGCGCTTGTAGCTGACCGGCGAAGTGTTCATGAAGGTGCGTCTATCGCAGCCGCTCCTCACAAGGCGTTACCGTGACATGGCCCTCCAAAGACGTAGATTTTCCCGTCCAGCGCGACCGTGGCCGTATGGTGTGCAGGCTCCGGCATGTCCTTCACACGCGACCAGCTGTCGGATTTTTCGTCGTAGACAATGACGGAGCCGTTTCACAGTCATCATCGGCCTCGATTTCAGCTAAGGATTTCACTTTCGGCTTAGAATTGCAAAAGCCGTCAGGAGCCTTGGATAATCGCGAACGGCGTTGTCACGTTGTTTGAAATGTGGCCGCGTGAGGCCGACACTGCGGTTTTCAGGCAGGCCGTGCACTCACGGCTGTCGATATAACCATCCCGGAGGGCGATCACTTCGATCTCACCCAGTCCACATCGAACATAGTTCGTACCGGAAGCCAGTCTCTTCATTTTGTCCTCGTTGATCCACGATTGGTGCCTGTCACGTGTTGAATTCCATACGAAACTCACCCGGGGTCAAAAGGACATGAAACTTAACACCGCACCTATTCTCAAGGGCCTGCGGTAGGCGCTAGATCGGAACGCATCGATGGGAGTGCAGCCTTTCGCCCCGAAGTGGCTTTTGGGTAGCCAGCAACGCTCGATTGAGACTGACGAAGGGGTTGGGATTGTCCAAGCCCACGAAGACCATGTTAAGCGACCAGCCGATCGGCTCGTTGACCCGTCGCCCGCTGGCTACAACTGCCAACAGGCTATCCGGAATCTCCCGATTAAATTCCGCAAGAATGTCTCTTGGACGCACCACGCTGTACGATAGTGGCATATCGACGGCGTAAATGTGTGGCAGTGACAACATTCTGGTCATTGCACCGAAGACAAGCGCGAACGGAGCACTCCGAGACCGCCCGTGGCTCATGTCGACCGGGCCGCCGGAGATTGCACTGGAATCGGCAACGCGCCGCCTATCCCCGGTCGAGATCATCCAATGGAATGATCGAAAGCTGTCCGGGCTCGTTTGCGTTTGCGATATGAAGTCGTGAACGGCTCGCGCTTCATCTCTGAAGTCGGGTGGCATAGAGTTCATACCCAAGTGGCCAGTATTCGCAGCTTTTGCGATTTTCGATAGGAGCATCGCCTCACCCTCACAACAATCTATAATTTCCTTCAAGCATCAAAGGACCGCCATCCAACCGACTTTGCTTTCCATCATGCCATGCGAGCCTCGTCATTATAAGTTATAAGTTGTTTTGAAGCGGAATAGGAGAGAGGAGACAAGTCAAACGAAGACAAGTTTCAGAGCCCTTGGTCGATCGGCCAACGCGGGGCCTATCGGAAAGGCCGATGTTCGACCTCGTGGGTGACAAATGTTCGAAGGTATGTAGCAAACGCATCGCGCTGACGTCGCTGACCGACCGTGATCTTGGTAATCGCAACATTTGAAGTGCTCTATGGGCTCGCATCAAGGTCGTATGGACGACCGAGGGATTGCCGACGATCACGACGAAGATGACGTCCAGGCGGCGGCACCTTTCTTGAGCCTTCTCGGCATTCGATTGTCCGAGGCGAACGCCAAAACCTTCGAGCGGTGCCGAGAGTAACCTTCACATCGACTGACGAGAGCGAGGTCGCCGGCCAGTTTGCGCCTCAGGCTTATAGTTAGCGTTTTAGACGGCAGGGACAAATTCCCCTGCCGTGATAACAGCGATATCTCATCCACGGCGGTAGTATTACCTAGCCAACGAGAATGGAGGCTTGGTTCGCCACTTCAGTGATTTTTATTCGGTCCTTTTCCAGTGACGAAGCTGCAGGTTTTTACCTTGCAGCTCTGATTGTCGCTGGTCGGGACGCTGGAGCTGGTGATCGCTCCCTGTCCGAGGCAAGACATCGAATTCGATACGTAACGATTATACGTCAGAGCGGCTGGATTGCTTGACGGATACTTCAGGACAATCGAACCTTCGCTGGCGATTTTTTCGTGAATGGACGAACAAGTCAGCGACTTGGAATCATACATCGGTCCGGCCATCGCGTTTGTGGACATCATTGCAATTGCCGCGAGCATAATGATCTTCTTCATGGGCTTTCCTTTAATCAGTTCCGACACTTAGCTGTCACTTGCCGAGCGAGATTAAACGTCCGTTTGTCTCGCGCCGGCTTCCGCATCGCTCTTGCCAGTAGGTGCGGCCTAAACAAAATCTTGATTCGACCTCCGGCCGGAGAACAAAGCCCCGATATTCCCTCGGGGCTTTTATTCTCTGATTGAAGGTCAAGCCAAATCAGATAATATTAGAACGTGCGCTCAAAGCGAAGAATACCGGAAACGGTATCGTCCTTGGCATACTCATAGTGAACGTAGGTCAATTCCGGCTCCACCAGTAGGTTCTTGACCGGGTTGAACTTGACGTTCGTGGTTGCCTCGAAGATCTTCGAATCCGTGTAGGCGAGCTGTGCGTTCCACTTCAGCTTCGAGTTGATCGGAACGCCGACGCCGCCCCAGATCGCCCAATCGCCCCAGCCGCATTTCGAGCCATTCACAACGCCGGCAGGCGAGGTGCAGGCCGAGACCTTCTGGTTCGAACCGGCATATTGGTTGAGCTTGCTGCCGTCGGTGTTGTAGCCGCCCATCAGGAAGGCCGTCAGGACACCGAAGTCCGCGTCGATACGAGCCTTGACGGCGCCTTCTTCGACGATGGAGTCGTAACCGCCAACGACCTTGAAGCCGAACATGCCAGCTTTGTAGCCAAGACCGGCAACAACGTTCGGAGCGTAGTGGTCAGACTCCGATAGCTGCCAAGCGCCGCCGTAAGCGCTGGTGGTGGTTCCAGAGTTGCTGTCTTCCACCGAGACAACGCCAGTTAAACCGGTGCCGCTATCGTAGTTGTAGGTCAGCTGGTTGAGTTCGTACGGGCCGTCATAGACAACGTCGTCGTTGATGACGTCGCCGGCATATCCAACGAACTGGTTGTACTGCGAGTCCGTCTTACCGACAGTGAAGCCGGCAAGGTTGATGTAGGACCACAAGAGGTTGGTGCTGGTGGAACCGCCGTCGTTCCAGTCCCAGCGGACGATGGTTTCCGTCTTCAAGGGACCGTATTCGGTATCGGTCGCCGTGTTGACGCTCAGCTCGGCGCGGGTGTGCCACTTTGTGCCGAGGGTGCTGGTACGGTTATAGGGGTCGTACCACTGACCTTCGGTACGAACCTTGCCGCCGACCCTGAGACAGGTTTCCGTGCCGGGAAGGAAGAAATAGCCCGCGCCGTAAGCGTCGCAGATGCGAACGTATTCAAGCGGCTCTGGTTCCGCAGCAACAATAGCGTCAGCCGCGTGAGCACCGGAAACTGCCGCAAGCGCAGCAGCGGAGCCGAGGAGGAGGCTCTTGATGTTCATTGTAACTCCGTTCTTGATATAAAAGTGAGCAATGATCGAACTGAAAAGGCTCGTTCGACATTCAAGATTCTGTTTGTAAACCCCAGGCGCACCACTCTCTCAACGCAACCAGAATTGCATCTGCGGCCTTTCTTTTACAAGGACGCTTCGATATGTGACAACGCGTTACGGGCTTGTGTTGCGTAAACATCGCACCACTACAGAAGCCAGATGCTGTAGATGGGTCGGCGCTTTGGAGATCGGAACCAGAAGGGTGGCCGCAGCGGGGCATATGCTCGAGACGAAGGCATGGGCGCATCGGTCGTATCGACGCTCGCAGGAGCCAGATCATTGCGGCAACGAGATAGATGAAGCCTTTGAAGTGAATGGTTCTGCGGTCATAGCGTGTGGCGAAGTGGCGGAAGGGCACCACAATGTCGAGCACGCGGGCTCACATTCAATGCCAGATTCGATGATAAATAATTATAATTCCAAACCTTAGGACATACAGATGTCCATCGACCAGATGATATTTTTCGAGTTTTCATCGGCCACATCTGACGAGCCAAG
Organism: Rhizobium lusitanum; assembly: GCF_014189535.1. NCBI lineage: Bacteria > Pseudomonadati > Pseudomonadota > Alphaproteobacteria > Hyphomicrobiales > Rhizobiaceae > Martinezella > Martinezella lusitana. The sequence goes on from NZ_CP050304.1 coordinate 17,125, forward strand.
AACCGAGGCATTTTCCCGTCCTATCAATGTTTTGCACTATTTTCTAAGACAGATTGTGGAATAAGGCCCAGCGACCTTCGGCATCGTTGTGACGACCTCTTTCTTTACGAAAGGCGAGAAGAAGGAAGGCCAGTCCATCTCGCGCCGCATCGCTCTGCACAACTATGATGCCCTGATAGCCATCAGACGTGCCCCTTGGGCTGCCCCTTCGTCGGGTATGCCTCATGGTCTAAGCAAGCCCGACACGTCGCTCCCCAATTTGCGCGAGAATCCCGGCGCAAGCGACATAAGCTGTCTTTGCGAGACAGCGAAGCTATCACCAATGCATTCTTGAGGCCGTAATCCGTTAAATGATAATATTCCGGCTCAATGCTCCACAGAGTCACTGAAGGATGTGCATCCGACGGATCATTCGTGCCCGGCAATTGGACCGGATGACAACTCAATCCAGCGCGGCACTTACGGCACAATCAGGCAACGATGGCCTCCATCGCTTCCTGGGCTCGCCGGTGGAGCTCTTACATCATTTCCCGGAAAATCTCGCTAAGCCCACTATGTGCAACCTCTCGGCTCGCGACTGTGATCGGCACCCATTTTATCTTGCGCATGCCTTTCTCGGGAAAACTCTCTGCTAATTCTTTGACGTGCAGAATATGGACAGCGACTCGATACTGAAATGGGGTTCCATCCTTGCGGTAAGTGAATGACCCTACGACCTTCCTTAGAGCCTTACCTTTAACGCCCGCCTCTTCAAACGCTTCCCGCTCCGCTGTGTCCCTGGACGTTTCGCCGGGCTCGACATGCCCTTTCGGGATGCCCCAGCGTCCGTTACGGTTGCTGCCGACTAGAAGAACCTCGGCCATGTCCTGGCCCTTCCGCTTGCGCAGGCAGATCGCGCCGGCCTGTTCAATCCGTTTGTTTTGTATTGTGATCTTGTCACGCTCGACGGAGGTGGCCACCCTGGAAACTTCGAGTTTCATCGTCATGTCCATGATCACTCAACTCACTCTGCTTTAGAAGAATGAACTTAGATGCCGAGACTTTCACGCCAAGATGGCGTTTTGGTCTTGTTTATGACAGTTTGATGACGAATGCTAACCGCCAACGCAAGGAAACATCTCATGAGCGAAAAACGCAAGAAAATCTACCATGCTCTCGTCGATGGCGCGACCGAAGGCCTATCAAACAAAGCGCTTTACGAATTTGTCGTCAAGAGGTGCCCGAAGACCTCGAGCAAGAAGATCGTCCGCGCGGCACTTCTTGCACTCACTGATCCCGACGTCACGGATCGAACCGTGCTGGACACCATATACGCGCTTGCCATTAAGCATCGGATGGACGAAATCGGTCAAGGCGACGTAAGCGATGAACAAGACGATACACCAGAGGTCGCCCCGTCGGTGAAGTCTTCAAGGAAGCGTGCTGCGTCGTCCGCGTCGCCAAGCGTTTCGCCGTAAGACCCATACGACCAACGCCTTGCTTTTGCCACCCTGAGGACATCCGACCTTTACATTGCCGTAGCGTTGGTGCACGGATCCTTCATCGGCGGTGACGTAGTTGGCTCGGGTGGAAACAACGCGGCTGACTGAACATGCCTTTCAAACACAACGCCTGCCGCCGTCATCGTATCGGCAAGATGAAATTCAAGGTCACGAACTGGCGGGAGTACGACACAGGCCTTCGTCGGCGCGGAAGTCTGACGCTGTGGGTGACGCCGGAGGCACTCTCGTCCTGGCAGGCGCCGAAGCGCACGACCCGCGGTGGCCAGCCGCGCTACTCCGATCTGGCGATCGAGACTGCCCTGACGCTGGGGCTGGTGTTCGACCTTCGGCTGCGTCAGACGGAAGGTTTCGTTACCTCGGTGCTGAAGTTGATTGGGCTGGATCTCGTCGTTCCCGATCACACGACCCTGAGCCGTCGTGCAAATAAACCGAGAGCGCCGAACAAGCGGCACTCTGATCGCTTCCCTCAGAAAGGGCCCGTCCACGTCCTGATCGATAGCACAGGGCTGCAGGTCTACGGCGCTGGCCAATGGCTGGAGGAAAAGCATGGTGTCAAATCCCGCAGGGGTTGGCGCAAACTGCACCTGGTGCTGGATGCCGACAGCGGCGACATCATTGCACATGTCATGACGGAACAAGGGGCCGGCGACGCCTCGCAGGTGGAGCCGCTGCTCGACCAGATTGACATGCCGATTGGTCAGTTCACGGCAGATGGCGCCTATGATGGCGATCCGACCTATGACACCATTACCAATCACAGTCCTGACGCGGCGGTGATCATTCCGCCACGCGCCAATGCGGTGGAACGGAAGGACGCCGATCTCCCCAGTCAACGAGCCCATCATATAGCCGCGATTAACGCCGACGGCCGGATGAAGTGGCAGGCCGCGACCAGCTACGGGAAACGATCTCTGGTCGAGACGGCGATCGGTCGCTACAAATCGATCATCGGACGGCGGCTGCGGGCACGTGCATTCGCAGCCCAGCAGACGGAAGTCGCCCTCGGCTGCTCTGTCCTCAATCGCATGCTGGCCTGCGCACGCCCGAAATCCGTCCGCTGTAAGATCGTCGCCGTCTAGCCACCGCATCAAAGACGGAATTCTGCTCTTTCAATGACCCGTGCACCAACGCCCTCCAGCAGGGCACTCTTCGCGAAAGAACCATAAGCTTTCTTCGGCAATTTTTGCATCCTCTGCCATTCTATCGAAATCTTCGATCTGTCTCGCCGTAGATGAACTAGCCGCAGCCCTTCCGAGCACCATTTCGCGGCGGTCAGCAGGCAAGGCTTGCCCCAAAAGTGAAATCTGCTCAATCGCTGAGCTTTCGAACAACACGCCGTCCCTCGAAAGTTTTATTTTACTACGTGCAAGAAGCTCTTCAACTATCCCCAAAAAAACCTCACGAGCTTCAGAAAAGCTTTTATAGTCATCACGAACAAACAGCCACAGGCCGTTAAAAGCCCAGAATTCTGATAGTTCGACAATTTCTTCCCATTGCTTCTTCATCGTTCGACAGAACCCATCCAGAGCATAGTGAATCGGCGTGATTGGGCGGGCATAGTCGCCTTGTAGGGCTCTAAGTTTTATCGCAAGTGCTTATGAAACATTGACGCGAAAAGTAGAAGAGCGGAGAAAGCAGCCACAGCCGAGGCCACCCGGATAACTGCTTGGAAATCGTAGGCTTGCGCTATAATGCCGGTCGCGGGGCCTGCAAGAATACCGCTGACACTCAGAACATTCCAGTAAAGCGCCGTGGCCTGCGCCGGGCGATCGCCGGAGAAAGATTGCAGGAAACTGATACCGATGCTGGCATAGAGACCATAATACAGCCCCTCCAAGGCAGCGCCCGCCAGCATCTGTGGATAGGTCTGCACATAGGACAGCAGCAGGATCGTCACGGTTGCCAACAGCGCCACCACGACAAGTGGCCCTTTCAGACCGAAGCGGGAGATGATCATTGGCGTGGTGAAGATCGCGAAGACCTCCACGAAGGTCTTCATGCTGAAGGCCGTGCCTGGCGCATAGCCCGGCAGCCCAACTTCCCGTACGTAGAACAGTGGCAGTGCGCTGAATGTTAGCGAGTGCGCCGAGGACAGACAGAAAACGAACGCGGCCGCCAACCACAGGCCGATGGGCTTTTGGGCAGAAGATGTGTGCACTGATCCGGTCTTGGGGCGAAGCGTCATATCGCTCGGGATAATCATCCACCACATCAACGCCCAACAGAGTGCCAGTGCCAAGGCGAGCTTGAAGACGGCAGCTTCACCGAAGCGCTCCGAGAACAGGAACGCCACCGCCGGGCCTATCATCCAGGCGGTTGAGGTAGTGGCACGCAGGTAGGCGTTAGACCGGCCACGCGTGATCTGGCCGCGCTCTGCCACGACCGCCCCGAGACTGAACATGGTGGATACGGCACTACTGCTCAGGCCGAATCCGAGCACGCCAAAGCTCAAAACGATCCAGAAGGACGGTGAAATCGACAAGGCAGTCGCGGCAAGAAGATAACCCGCCAGCGCTACCCCAATCAGCGGAAAAGGCGCAATTCCCGCATCCAGCCAGCGACCAAAAGTGCGGGTGCAGATTATGCCGAGAACGGTAACGCCACCCGCATAGAGGCTAATTGTCCACGGCGCGCGCCCCAGACCCTCCACAATGTAGTAAGCCATGAACGGCACGATCATTGAACTGCAGGTCGTGCCCATGAACAACACAAGCAAGAAGGGGTAAAGTGAGAGGGACCGGCTGCTCATTGTCGCAGTCATAGAGATGCCTTTCGAGATGCTGTCGTGGATCTTTCCGCAACGTGCAAATTCAGGTCGATAAGCACGAACTATGACAGCCGTGTAACGGGCTCGTGGTGAAACGATGAAGTAGATACTTGGGGTCAGGACAAGATTAGTGCGAAATCGTACGTTTAGCCGAGAAAGCGATGCTTGGGATCGATATTCGATCCCAAAACTGGATCCTAAATAGCATTTCGCCCTAAAACTTCATATGCAGCACAGGCGGCAAACTACGGAAAATATGCACAAATTCGGTTAGCGTGCGATTTCGCACTAATCTTGTTCCGCCTCCAAAAACAGCCGCTTAGCGAGCGACCGATGCGCGGGCAACGCTGTGAATGTCGGCGCGATCGATACCGAGGTCCTGCAGTTCGCGCGAGCTCATGCGGCCGAGTTCGGTAACGATCTGACGATACTTGCGCCAAGTGTTGAAAGAGCGTGCTACGTTCATGCTGATCCCCTTTCGTGAGGTCTCTTGACGCCAGCGGAGCGATAACGCGGGTCGTTGCCTGTTCTTGATCATCACCAACTCACCTACGCTATCAATCGCTCCATAGCGCCGTGAACTCATTCGCCTGAGCGGGATATCCCCTCTGTCGTGGATCAAGAGGAAGGGTTTGATCCGCGACGCAAGGGTCGTCTATTCGGGTGACGTGGAGGGGTTGTGCGAACAAGAACCAGCCTTGGTATTCGGCGAATGGCTTTCGAAGCCATCGCCCCCTGGTGATCTTATACAAGCGGTCAAGACAACGATACATGGTCGGCCCGGCCGCCGCCCATCTATATGAATGTCTTGAAGACGGGGCTACGTCACCCTAATCGTCTAACTCAACCGGAACCAATTGCCGCCCCCGCGATTGTAGTTTTACGGGTCTTGTCAAGAAGATCCGATAACATGAGGAAACACAATGGGAACGATTTTAATAATTGTGATTTTGGTTGTGCTGCTCGGCGGCGGTGGCGGCTACTATGCACACGGCCGGTACGGCGGCCGGGGTCTCGGCGGAGTACTTGGCCTTGTGCTGATCGTTCTTGTTGTTTTGTGGCTGCTCGGCGGTCTCCACGGCTTTGCCACTGGTCCCGTTTGACAAAGGATGTCGAGTTTCGCGTGATTTTCACCCTGATTTTCATTCGGAAAAATGGGTCGAAAGGATGCGGAACTTAATACCGAGGAGTCTTGTGACATGAGCACTTTGACAGGATCGTGCCTATGCGGACGAGTACGAATTGCGGTTCGAGGACAACCCAAACGCATCGGCATCTGCCACTGCACCGATTGCAGGCGCGAAAGCGGATCTGCCTTCACCTTCTTCGCTGTTTGGCCATCTGACCACTTCGAGCACAAGGGCGAAACCGGAGAATTTTCCGGACGTCGGTTCTGTCCCGAGTGCGGATCAAGACTGTTCTCGACAAACGAAACTGAAACCGAGATCAAGCTTGGGATTCTGACCGAGGCGCCAACCTCTCTTGTTCCCACCTACGAGCTCTGGATCAAGCGCCGCGAGCCCTGGCTACTCCCGATCAAAGGCGCGGAGCAACATGAGGAGGATCGGCCATGAGCGACCGTCCGACATGGGGTGTCGCCCGGTCCGCGCTACTCAAGAAGTGCGCGCACACTAATTCCGATCCCGTCTACGGGCAACGGGTCGCCTGGGAGCCATTGCCGCGTTACCGGACAACATCATCCTCACGGGTGACTTCGGATCATGGGCAAATTGGTGCCGCCTTGCCAGGGAAGACCGGTTGACCACGGGGACCGAGAAGCCGGGCCTGCAGATCAAATTGGCCCGCACCGAGCGATTGCAGTTCATCGCCTTCTCAGCTGCTTTTCTGCTCAGCATGTTCTTCAGAAGTTATTATGGGGTCCTCGGGCCGCAAATCGCGGCAGACCTTCGGTTATCCCCTCAGGCCTATGGCGTCGCCGCCGCCGCGTTCTTCATCTCGTTTGGTATTTTGCAAGTGCCGGTCGGTCTTGCATTCGACCGGTTCGGCGTAAGAGAGGTGATGACCGCACTGAGCGCCGCCGCCGCGGTCGGGATCCTGATTATCGCGACTTGTACATCCCCCGCGCAGCTTTTCGTCGGGCAAGCCGTTCTTGGGGCCGGATGCGCGCCGATCTTCATGGGAATAGTCTACCACTACGGCAGCGTGTACGACGGCAAGAAGTCTGCAGCGAGGATCGCGACTGTCAGTGCCGTCGGTTCGCTGGGCGCACTGATATCCGCATCGCCCCTGCTGTGGGTGGCGCAATGTGCCGGGTGGCGCGGCGCCTCGGTAGGCGCCGCTGCCGCGACGGCAGTGATCACACTTGCATTATGGCGCACAGTGCCGCACCGAATCGGGGTTTCAGTGAAACCACACGCCGGTGACGAGGACGGCTTCCCAAAGCTCCTCTATCTTCTTCCGATATTGCTCACGATTTCACTAGGTGGCACTTTCCGTAACGCATGGGCCGCACCCTATCTCTCCGACGTCTTCAAGCTGGACGCCGGATCCATGGGTCTGTGGCTAACCGTTATCAGTTTTGTCGGAATTGGTTCTTCGTTCGGCCTTCCGTTGCTTATCAAGCGCGTGAACAACCGCTTGATCGTCATCGTTTCAATTGCGCTTGGTTCGCTGGCATCATTCGGGATGGCGGTCTTTCCCGCGGCGAGCGTGATAGGTGCCGTCTCCTTGATGGCACTGCTCTACTCACTAGGGAACCTCCATCCTCTGCTCATGTCGGAGGCGCAGAGGGTCATTTCACCGGGCCGACAGGGCTTATATCTTGGCATGCTGAACATGGTCGTCTTTCTCGGGGTAGCGGCGTCGTCTTCGATATTTGGCTGGATTGCCGGGGCACTTGAAGCGCCCGAAAGTTACCGGCTGATCCTGATTATAAGTGGAGCGGCGATGGCAATAGGAGTTCTGATCTATATGGGCAAAAGGACATGGAGAGAACGCGAGAGCGGGGCCGTGTCGGCGCAAAAGAATATAGATTCGTGAAAGACCGTTCGTTTAAAAAACGGAGACAGCAAGCGACATGGCTCGCTGTCAGTTAGGCGATCGTTTGGAGGAAATGCTTGTCGTGGTAGCGGAGACGGGATCACTGGCGGGAAAGCTCGTCTCCAGACCTTCCTCGAGTTCCTCTTCAAGAACGTCCGTATCCTTGCTGGATCGGGCGCTGGGAACAGGCTCCACCCCCTTGCTTCCCGCATCGAAATTGCCGTTGCTCAAGGCGTCGTAGCGGTTGATGCTGCCATCTTTTTCTTGCTCGCCGCCAAAAGCGGTAAGCTGAACCATAAGTGCCTTGGCGTGGGTGATCGCCTCTGCGTCGTCCAGCGAATGGTCGGTGGTGCTGAAGGTCACCGATATGAATTCGGCCCCCTCACCAACGAACTCCACAGTCGTCGATCCATCTTTCAGCGCAACGCGTGTATCGGTAACCAACATGTCATCTCTCCTAGATTGTCCAGGAGAACTCACGAGGATGGCATCGGTTCCTCTCTGCGGTCGAATGGCGAAAGCGTCTGCGGATTCGGTGGGAATAGCTGCGAGATGTCTTACAACTCAATCCACACCGGAGCATGGTCGCTCGTGTGGTCCCAGCCTCTGACGAACTTGTCGACCCTGGCCTGCTTCAAATCTGCGGCAAGTGCCGGGCTCAGCAAAAAATGGTCGATCCGCAATCCGGCGTCACGAGCAAAGGCATTTCGGAAATACTTCCAGAATGTGTAGATTCGCTCATTCGGATGGAGGTGCCGCATCGCATCTGTCCAGCCTTGTTCGACGAGCGCTGCGTAGCCTGACTTCACTTCCGGCCGAAAGAGCGCGTCATCGCGCCACCGTTCAGGTTTGTAGACGTCGAGGTCCGTTGGCATGACATTAAAGTCGCCAACCAGTGCGACGGGAACCTCAAGTTCAGCCACCCCGTTCCAGGACTTCTGGCCATGCCAGATCGCGCCATAGCCGGCTCGCTCGAGCTCTCGACGCGGAAACTTGTTATCCGGAGATTTGAGTTCCTGCAGGCACACGACATCTGGCTGCGCCTCCGCAAGCCAGCGCAATAGCACGTCAAGGCGGCCGTTGATGCCATTGACATTGTAGGTGGCAAGTTTCATCGAACTGGATCTGCGCTTGCGATCGCCTTTATCGCCTGGACCAGATTTGCCGACATTCCTGGCATCGTGATGTGCATTGGCCGAGAGGGACCACGAGACATCGGCGCTCTCCTGCCGCCCTCATCGCGACACACATAGCGTTTGTCGGTACTGGTAGCGATCGGTTCGTGCTCGCCCATCGCAAGACTCCTTCGAGGTTGTTCTACTCACAAAACGCGCGCGCCGGCGAAAAGATGCATGAGAATCAAGGTCCCGATCGCGGCCCGCAACGCGAGCGGCCTCTTTCTCACTAAGTCATTGAAAAATGATTCCTTTCGACTTGGAACGATTCGCCAGCTCATTCGGTTAGATCGCAGTGGTTGTTCAGGAGTGTCGGCATCATGGTTGCCCCAAGAGCGAATTGGAAAGGCTTCATCAAGTTCGGAGAGGTCTCCTGTCCAGTGGCGCTATACACGGCAGCATCCTCTTCCGAGCGGATTGCATTCAACACGCTCAATCGTAAAACCGGAAACCGGGTCAAACGCGAGTTTCTCGATAGCGAGACCGGCGATCCGGTTGAGCGCGACGACCAGGTCAAAGGCTATGAGGTCGAGAATGGCCAGTTCATCGTCCTTGAACCCGAGGAAGTCGCGGCAGCCGTCCCCGAGAGTGATAAGACGCTGAAAATCGACGCCTACATCCCCTGCTCGCAGATCGACACGACTTATTTCGACAAGCCCTACTATTTGGCGCCGGACAAGGCGGGGACGGAAGCCTTCGTGCTTCTGCGCGACGGCATGAAACAGGAAAAGGTTGCGGCCATTGCCCGGACCATTTTGTTCCGGCGGATGCGCACCGTCCTCATTCGCCCGCACGGCAAAGGCATGATCGCCAACACGCTCAACTTCGATTACGAGGTCCGATCATCCGAGACGGCTTTCGATGACATGCCCGACCTAAAGATCGAAGGCGAAATGCTGGAACTCGCGCAACATATCATCGGCACCAAGAAGGGCAGCTTTGACGCAAGCACATTTGACGATCGCTATGAAGCTGCCGTGGCCGAGCTGGTGAAAGCCAAGATCGAGGGCCGTCCACTGCCGAAGAAGAAGGCACCAGTTGCCTCGAAGCCCGCCGACCTTCTGCAGGCTCTGCGCGAAAGCGCCGGCCGGGCAGCGAAAGGGGCCAAACCCAAACACGCCGCAGCGCCCACACGCCGGGCCGGCTGATCAGAGGAGGTTGCCATGGCAGTTCGTCCTTACTGGAAAGGCTATCTCAAGCTCTCGCTGGTCACCTGTCCGGTCCAGATGATGCCGGCGACCTCTGAGAACGAGAAGGTCCGTTTCCATACCCTCAATCGCCAGACCCAAAACCGCGTCGTCAGCCAATATGTGGATTCGGTCACTGGCAAAGCGGTGAAAGAAAAGGACGAAGTCAAAGGCTATCAGCGTGGTGAGGACGAATACGTCATTCTCGAGGATGACGAACTTGAGAATGTCGCGCTGGACAGCACCAAGACGATCGACATCTCCACCTTTACGCCGCGCGACAGCATCGAATGGATCTGGCTCGATACGCCCTACTACCTTTCCCCGAACGATCCGGTCGGCCAGGAAGCCTTCTCCGTCATCCGTGACGCGATGGAAGCCCAGAACATGGTCGGCATCTCCCGGCTGGTCATCACTCGTCGCGAACGCGCCGTGATGCTGGAGCCACGCGGCAAGGGCATCGTTCTCTGGACTTTGCGATATGGCGACGAGGTCCGGGATGAAGACACCTATTTCGAGGGTATTGGCGATGAACAGGCGGATTCCGACATGATACAGCTCATCCAGCAACTGATCAAAAAGCAGACCCGGGACTGGACGCCCAAAATGCTCATCGACCCGGTGCAAGACCGGTTGCTTGACATCATTGCCATGAAAAAGAAGGCGCTGAAGAAGCCGTCCAAAAGCAAGGCCAAGGCTCCCGCATCACCGGCGCCCAACAATGTCATCAACATCATGGACGCTTTGAAGAAGTCGCTGGCCGCAGAAACCCGGTCCCGCAAATAGGCGGAAACCAAACCACGGCTTCAGGACGACCATGTTGCGAAATCTCAGCCACGCCAGCGCCGTGATCCGGCTCGGCCCAATCTTCCGTCGATCGGATGGCCGCACCGTATCGAGCTATGTCCGGTGCTCCTGAAAACAACTGGACCCACAGGACCTATCTCCAGCAATGCGTGGCACGATCTAAGCGATATCGGCCTCGTTTTCTTCCTTGCGCTGTTGGGCGCGTCGTTTTGATCTGGCCTTTTGCCGCGCGGTACGCAATTCCTCCAGGGTCGGTAGCCACCAGCCTCGTGCCAATTCTTCCTCTCCAGGAGGCGTTCGTGCCGGCCAGGTCGTCACCAACTCCTCGAGCGAACCGGCTCGCCACGACGCCCAGACATGTTCCTCATCTTGGCCTGCAGGAAAATAGAACGCGCCGACGGTCCCGGGATCGGCCAACTCGCCGTTTGTACCGGTGAAGAAAACGACGCCCGAATGCGTGCCGATCGCACGCTCGAACAAAGGAATATTATCAACAGGCACCGGATATCGTTTCAGCCGGCGCTCCCGCAGTTTCGCCTTCGATACCTCCTCTTCATCCGTGCCCTTTATTGCCTCACGGCGCGCTTTCCTCACCACGGGTTCATTGCGCTCGGCTGCCGCCGCGATCGCCGGCCATCGTCGGCGCAGTTCATTGTATGATCGGTACGGCACCGTCCACAGCCGATGATCGGGATCCCATCGCGCAAACGGGATTTCTCGGATTTCGGTCACGACATTGCGCGAATAGGGCGTCCGGATTTGAAAGGCCAAAGGTGCTGCTTCGAGATAGCGGCTGTCGATCGGATCGAATGCGAAGGCGTCCTTCCCCTTTTCGTCGGCAAAGGCGTCGGCCTGCGCTTCCATTTCGGCGAGCCAGCGTCCGATGCGCCTCTCGGCTGTCCGGCCGGGCACGAACCAGGCCTTCAAACTGTCGCTCCAGCGTGCACGGGGGAAAGACTCCCGAAAACGCTGCACGGTGATGCGATCGTGAGGCAGGTCGGTCGTTGCGCCAACACGCGCTTCAGTTGGAGAGGTGTCGTTCGGTTCCTTTTCCATGGTCCGATAACGCGGCAATGCAGTCAATGTTCTTCTGCTCGTCGCGCTCAACCGATCAAACAGCCCGCTTTGACTTTCCGAGACGTTTGATGGCCTGTTCAAGCGACCGCTGGCTATCGCAGTAATCCTGCCATGCCGAGCTTTTCGCAAGAAGCGCAGGGACGGTGCGAACCGTAAATCTCTTCGGATCGAGACCGGCTTTGACTTGCGTCCATGTCAACGGCATCGACACGGTGGCGCCGGGCCGCGCCCGCGGAGACAACGGAGCGACCGCCGTCGCCATACGAGCGTTGCGCAAATAGTCGAGGAAGATTCGGCCCTGACGCTGGCTCTTGGCCATCTTGATCAGATAGAGGTCCGGATTGTCGCGGGCCATTTGCTCGCAGACATCGTGGGCAAAGCCCTTCGCGATATCCCAGTCGAGTTTTTTGCCCTTCGGCACGGCAAGAGGCGTCACCACATGCAGCCCCTTGCCTCCCGTCGTCTTGCAGAAGCTCACCAGGCCCAGCTCTTCCAGCCGGTCTCGGATCTCACGGGCGGCCTCGATAACCGTCGAGAATTCGACATAGGGTCCAGGATCGAGGTCGAACACCAGACGGCCCGGCACTTCCGGCTGACCAGGCTCACAGTTCCATGGATGCAGCTCGACGCCACCGATCTGGACGATGGCGGCCAGACCTTCGATGCGGTCAATCTGCAGATAGGGCTTCTTGTCGCCGAAGACCGTGACCAGTTCCAGGAGGCTCGATGTCCCCGGCATGGCATGGCGCTGGAAGAACTGTTCTCCCGCGATTCCATCGGGAGTTCGTATGATCGAACAAGGGCGTCCCTTGATGTGTTCAATCAACCAGGAACCTACGGCCTCGTGATAGCGCGCCAGATCAACCTTGGTCACCGGCTCCCCATCGCCGGCATCCGGCCACAGCGGCTTGTCGGGACTGGTGATCATCACGCCCATCACCTCCGCCTTTCCGCCCTTGCGGAAACGCTTTGTCCCCGGTTGATCCGTCTCTGGATCCGGCACATCGTCTTTCGACGGTGACGCCGGCTTGTCTGCCTCGACCTCGGCGGCGGGCTTGTCTTCCCGCAAACCTTTGAATGCGGCTTGGCGAACCTGGCCATCGGCCGTCCAGCCGGCAAACTCGATCTCGGCGACGAGCTCGGGCTTGAGCCAGACGATCTCAGAGCTCTTCTTCGGCGCCCCTATTCCCGTGAACGGGGACTTGGACGTCTCCATGTCCTGAAGCTTTGGGAGCAGCGTCTCGACGGTCTTGGCGCCGTAGCCCGTGCCGACGCGCCCGACATAGACAAAGTGATCGCCGCGATTGACGCCCACGAGCAAGGATCGGAACTTTCCGTTGGCTTTTGCATAGGCGCCAATGACGACCTCATGCCCTGCCCTGCATTTCGATTTCGCCCAGGTCTCCGTGCGGCCGGATTGATAGGGCGCGTCGCTTTGCTTGGAGACAATCCCTTCCAACGATAAACGACAGGCAGACCTGAGAACAGCGTCACCACCGGTTTCAAAATGCTCGACGAAGCGTAGATGCGGATCTTCGCCCGCATCCGACAAAAGTGTCGTCAGCCTGTCCTTTCGTTCTTTAAGCGGGAGTTCGCGTAGATCCTCCTCGCCGACGAACAGGAGGTCGAAGGCAAAGTACACCAGATCGTCTGTCTTTCCTTCTGACAGCGCCGCCTGCAGCGCCGCAAAATCCGGGGCCCCGCTTTCGTCGAGGGCGCAAACCTCACCATCGATGATGACATCGGGAAGAGCGGAGGCTGACTTGGCGATCGCCAGGAATTTGGCTGTCCAATCCAGACCCTTGCGAGTTTTCAGTATGACTTCGCCATTCTCGACCCGCATCTGAATACGATAACCGTCAAACTTGATCTCGTGGATCCAACCGTCGGCATTGGGCGGGCGCGCTAAAGTTTCGCAGAGCTGCGGCGGAATGAAATCCGGCGTAGCGGATTTCGGCTGCTTGACGGCCGCGGGCTTTTTCTTGTTCTCCCCTCCCGCTTTGCGTTTCTCGGCGGCGACACCCTCATTGCTGTTCCACACCGCATCTGCCTCAACGTCGCCATTCTGCAGCATGAATGGCTTCGGCTTCTTGCCTTTTCCGGAGGCGATCGCCGCCATCGTCCTGCCGGACGCCACCGACGTATCGTTTTCGTCGAGGACGGACGCTCCGTTCTCCTCGACCGAAAAGTCGTCGCGATGCTTGATCAGCAGCCAATTGGTTCGCTTACCGCCATCCCGGTCGTGACGCATACGCACGAGCACGAAGCTGCCGCGTAGCCGCTGGCCCTCCAGCGTGAATTTGAAATCGCCCTTGGCGAGAGCCTCTTCCGGCGTCCTCTTGCCTTCCGGCTCCCAATAGCCGCGATCCCACAACATCACCGTGCCGCCGCCGTATTGGCCTTTCGGGATCGTACCTTCGAAATCCCCGTAGTCCAGCGGGTGATCTTCCACCTCCACCGCCAGCCGCTTGTCGTGCGGATCGAGAGAAGGCCCCTTGGTCACCGCCCAGGACTTGAAGACGCCGTCGAGCTCAAGCCTGAGGTCATAGTGCAGGCGGGTGGCGTCATGCTTCTGAATGACAAACCGCCGGCGGTTCGATGGCTTGACCTCAGCCTCGCCGCTCGGTTCGCCCGTTTTCTTGAAATCGCGTTTGGCACGATAGTTCGAAAGATTGCCGGCCATGAAGTCCCGATCCTTCCAATCTGACAAGGAACGGAGTCAGCCTTCTGCCGGCTCTGCTTCGTCCGCCATTGGCTATCTCCTGCAATCAGGATCTAACGCCTTTGGCGGCCAGTAGTTTCCCAGCGTGGATGATCTGGTCGATCGAAACCGGTGATATCGTCATAAGGACTGCTATGTTCCCTATTTGTTTCGGGTGAGCCCTCAAAATGGGATGCCGAGTCCGCAGCTTTTTTTGCTGAAGCCGAATGCCTTTCGCAAGCTACGATCCACGGCAGCTGCTGGCATAAACCTGCGCAAACGACTTAGAAGTGTCGCTTGCCCGCTGACCGGCTGACGCAGTCCGTATGGGCTTTCGATCACTGCTCGAATTTTTTCCGCTACTACCTGCGGAGATGACACTGATTTGATCCTGCACCGAAAAACCACGCACTGCGGACTCCTTTGGCATTGGCATGATCTCAATTCGCCAGTGCGAGGGTTGGTGGGAACATAACTCGCACGAAGCTGTTAAACTCTGAATTGGCAACCAATGCATGGAGCAAGACGATGAAGAACGCGGCACAGGAACTGGTAAAGGAGTATCAGCGGCTCGGCGGACGCAGGGAGGTGGTTATCGACGACAACGAGCTTTCGACGCGCACATGGGAGCCGGATACGCCGGAAGCCGATGCCTTCTGGCGAGAAAAAATTGAAAAGTTGAGTCCTGAACGCCGCAACGAAGTGGAATCCTTTCTTCCCTCCATTAATGCCAAATAGCCGGATTCTGCACTAGTTGTGGGTTATCGCGGCCTCAGTTCGGCCTGCGTCTTCAGGCGTTGGCTGAACTCCAAATGATCGATACAGCGAGAATTGTTCCGGCATACCCGCGTTGTGCCCACGCACGATACCTTCGTCACCCAATCGAGCGGACGGCATACTTTATTTTGGGACGCCGTGTGCTGGACCTTCCTCCTTCACGTCACGCGGTGTGGGCGTGGGGATCACCCCATGCTCCGGGTCCGTCACGTCCTGTCCTTTCGAACCATCTGCCCCCGTTGCAAGCTCCCCTTTACGGGTCTCACGTCTGGCGTCTCTCACACTCTTTGCCTCATCGATGAGGGAGGTGAGTTCCTCTTCCGAGAAGTTGGACAGATCAAAGGTCTTGGTCATGATGGTCTCCTGGATAATTCGCTTCTTCTAGTTCTGTGGCCCGTCGCGGTTAGGGCGGGCTGGCGTGCTTTTGGTACCCTGCTGATTGTTTTCCGTTCCGGCTCCTCAAGCGTCGCCGTGTCGGCATGATCACGCTCGAGAGAAGGACCTGTGTTGGGCAACGGATGCTGTCTATCGAGCATGGAAGGCTCGCTGCAATTTAAGAGCTGTTCCATGGTCAACTAACCGTCGCTCTGTTTGTTCCCATTGCTTTGACCAAAGCATTAAGGGAACTCCTGCCCGCAACCATCGTTAAGTTATAGAGTCACAGTGACGGAGGATCGTCATGAACACCGGAAGCAAAACCGACGTCTATGCCCTCAGTGCTTTTTTTGCAGATGAGAATGATGCCGAGGATGCCCGCCAAGGCGCTAATGGACGCCGGCATACCCGAGGATGCCATCACCATGACACCAGGCAACCGACCGGACGTCCCGCCAATCGATCATCTTGGCTTCCTCGATGCCCTAACGGGGATTTTCTTCCATGAGGAGCAGCGCGCCGCCTATGCGGAGGCGCTTCAGCGCGGCGGAACGCTGGTCATTGTTCAGATAGCGAACGAGGCGCAACACGAGACCGCATTGAACATTCTCGCCGAGAAAGGTCAGATTGACACCGACGAACGAAAACGGAATGGCTGACAGCCACCGGATGGCACTGATCTTGGGCAGTTTGACAGTCCATCAATCTGGGAAATCCAGTCCTTTCAATTTCGCTCCTTTATCTGGATGATAGCCTCGGAGACGACCGTATTTTCGGAAAAAAGAACCTGCAGATGGATTGGAACCAAGCCTTTCAATCGACCACTTAATGATCTATATTTTGG
Source organism: Rhizobium lusitanum (assembly GCF_014189535.1). NCBI lineage: Bacteria > Pseudomonadati > Pseudomonadota > Alphaproteobacteria > Hyphomicrobiales > Rhizobiaceae > Martinezella > Martinezella lusitana. The sequence goes on from NZ_CP050304.1 coordinate 33,337, forward strand.
TCTGAATAGGAGCGCTTGCATGAAGCTGTCAGAACAAGTCAAGCCGATCAGCTATCTTAAGGCGCATGCGCCAGAGATCATCCGAACGCTGAAGGACAATCCGCAGCCGGTCATCATTACGCTCCATGGAGAGGCGAAGGCTGTCCTTCAGGACCTCGCCCAATACGAGGAAACGCAGGAGACGATGGCGCTCCTGAAGGTGCTGGCGCTAACCAACCGGCAGGTCGAGGAAGGCAAGCTTCGTCCCGCTGTCGAATCCTTCGCACGCATCCGCAAGCGTCTGGCGGATAGCCAATCCTGATGTCGTATCGTGTTCTTTTCGCCGAGGACGCCGAACGAGACATCGAAGACCTCTATCGCTTCATCGCCGGCCGCGACGACGTCGAGACCGCCAACCGGATTCTTGCGGAAATCGAAAATGCATGTACCGGCCTTGAAGAATCCCCGGGGCGTGGAAACATTCCGAAGGAATTGCTCGGTCTCGGAATCTCCGAATACAGAGAGTTGCATCACAAACCGTGGCGACTGATCTATCGGGTCATGGGCGCTGATGTTGTCGTTTATTGCGTCGTCGATGGCCGCCGCGACATGCAGGCGTTTCTTGAGCGACGGCTCATCCGGTAGAGTCTGACCCAACGATGACGCCGGTGTTGTCATGCCAATCGACACTTGTCAGCGATGTCGCCACGATGATGACCAAATTGAATGATGTTCCGTTCTGGTCCGACTATGAGGACTTTGCGGATGGAATGGATTAATCGCTACATCGATCGACCGTTGCTCGATGGCGCAGCCAATGGGTTGCGAGCCTGGCATATTCGTTCCGGACAGCATCCCGAACGGCTAGAGCCGACCTGGCATCTCGCTATGCTCTCGCTTCTTTTGATTGCCGCTACACATTTTCTTAGCGGCTCTGGGCTTGTCCTCTGCGCTTCATCTCTCGCCATGCTCGCGCTTCCTTCAGTTTGGAAATTGGTTTCCTTGCTGAGGACGACCAATACCTATGGCCGACGAGAATATGCGCTCCATAGGACGCGCGCCCTCACAAAACGGGAAGCAGAATGGTCCGTGAGAATGACCGTCCTATTCGTGTCCGCGAGCCTTCCATTTTTCGCAAATACAGACGATTCTGCAGGGATGTTTTTCTTATTGGGAGCAAGTCTTTGGTTTGTCCTCACTATCCCTGTAAAATTTTATCTTCAGGCCGCCGAACCACCAGCACCCGATGAGGACGATAGATCATTTCAACGCGCCGTTGGGTTTGGGTGACGTACAAGTACCTGCCTTGGGACGTGATCATTGTCGACATTCATTCGTTGGCTGCCTTGAGGGGTCGCCAACTTCGTAGCCAAACATAGAATATCAAATACAGCACGGTTATGAACGTTCTGGAACCAATTTTGATCAGTTCCGTTATCTCTGCACACATCGAAGAGGAGATCACGATGCTTTACTACGCTCTGGTGTTTTTTGTTGTGGCACTGGTTGCCGGGGTCCTCGGATTTGGGGGCATCGCAGGCGCTTCTGCTTCGATCGCACAAATTCTGTTCTTCATCTTCTTGGTTCTGTTTGTCGTCTCGCTGGTTATGCGGGTCGTGCGGCGACCGTAAGGACAACTAGCGCCTTTCACAGCAACCCGGCTGAAAGGCCGGGTTTTAGGTGCCAGGCCTAAGGAACAAGTCGCAGGCTGCGTAGTTCCAACCCTATGAGACAGAAAGGCACGATCCGGATGGATGTGACGGCAGACTTCGTCTATTGCCGCCTCCACGGCTCAAAAGAGCTGTATGTCAGCGGTTATGACGACAAGGCTTTGGATATCTGGGCGCAGAGGATCAATGACTGGTCGCATGACCGCGAGCCGGTGAACGCCAATCGCGTCCTTGAACCGCTGAAACCATCCCGTAGCGGGCGCAACGTCTATGTCTATTTCGACAATGACGTGAAGGTCCGGGCGCCGGCGGACGCGCGTGCACTTGCCGATCGGCTGGGTTTGGCGGTCCCAGCGATGGAGGCGTCTCCAGGAAAAGAGAAAGCCCGGCCACGCCGCCGGATTGTCGAGGAGGCTCGCCGGTCTACAGAAGCGGCTTGCCGCCGGTGACGGCAATCGTGGCACCGGAGACATAGCTCGACAGGGGATCGGCGAGCATGACATAGGTCGTTGCAAGCTCGGCGGGCTGGCCCGGCCGCTTCATCGGCACCTGCTTTCCGAAATTCACGACCGCCTCCTCGGAGACGGGGGAGGGAATGAGCGGCGTCCAGATCGGACCGGGTGCTACCGCATTGGCGCGAATACCCTTCTGCGCGAGCAATTGCGCCCGACCGGCTGTGAAATTCTGGATAGCACCCTTGGTGGTGGCATAGGCAAGCAATGTCGGGTTCGGATTATCCGCATTAATCGAAGCGGTGTTGATGATGGCACTTCCCGGCTTCATGTGCTGAACGGCGGCCTTGGTCAGGTAGAACATGGCGTGAATGTTGACCTTGAAGGTCAACTCCCATTCCTGGTCGCTGATATCGCCGATGTCGTGAAAGCTCGCCTGATGAGCAGCATTATTGACGAGAATGTCGATACCGCCGAGTTCCGCGACCGCCTTGTCGATAATGGCTCGACAATGCCGCGGGTCCGGCCGGGCAGCCCCAATATCGACGACATTGGGCGACCCCTGGCGATGATACAACGCCAACTGGATAGTGGGCTTTGACGAGAAGACCGACGGCTGTCGTGGAACAAATTGGCAGCGGAGATGTTCTTTATTCGGATTTTCAACAGCCAGCCGCCATAGGAGGACATCATGGCAAATTCGAAAACCCTGAATGACCTTTTCGTTGATACACTGAAGGATATTTACTACGCCGAGAAGCAGATTCTCAAGGCGTTGCCGAAGATGGCGCGCGCCGCCCAGTCGGAAGAAGGCAAGGCAGGCTTCCTGCACCACCGCGACGAAACTCAGGGGCAGGTTGAGCGTTTGGAACAGGTGTTCGAGATTCTCGGCAAACCGGCACGTGGCAAGACCTGTGAAGCCATCCAGGGGATCATCGCGGAAGCAGACGAAATTACAGACGAATTCAAGGGGTCGGCTGCGCTCGACGCCGGCCTGATTTCATCGGCGCAGGCTGTCGAACATTACGAAATCGCGCGCTATGGCACGCTGATTGCCTGGGCCAAGCAACTTGGCCTGAAAGAAGCTGTGCCGCTTCTCGAGCAGACCCTGAAGGAAGAAGTCGCGACCGACCGGAAGCTGACGCGGCTTGCCGAAACGGCAGCCAATGCCAAAGCGCAGAAAGCGGCATGATCGGCATGTCTTTTAGAATGGCCGCCCGTCGGGTGGCCATTCTTTGACTGCCCTCGCGTACGGTTTTACCGGAACCAACAGTGGTAGGTCGTTCTTCAACCAGTGCGTCAGTAGCACCCTGGAGCGATGATGCCCAACAATTGGAAGCAGCAATGAAGACCTTGATCCTGGCGAGCGCCGTCCTGTTGATGCCAGCCATGGCAGAGGCTCAATCGCCCCCGCTCGAAACCACATGCCAGATCGTTGCCAAGAATTTCCTTCTGACCGATCATCTCAACGTCGGCATCATCCAATCCTTTCCCGAATTGAAGCCGCCCGGAGCTCGTTTGACCTATTCTACCAGGACGGGAGCCAGCAAGTCCGATATGAGCGACAGCTTCGAATGCGAATTCGACAAGGCCGACCCACCTTTCCATCTCACACGATTCTGCGTTTCCGAGGTCTGCTATTCTGCCAGCGATGCGGATGCCGACCGGAAGCGGCGCTTCGACGAAATGCGCACCCTGCTCGATCGCATGAATAAATGATTGGATGCAGCGGCCACGACTAGGCAACGAGACGATCTGCCTTCACCATAAGGCGAACCGACAGACCTTCGCTTTTCCATTCTCGAGAGATCTCACCACTGAGTTGACTGCCGACCGTCGCCTTGGCAAGGATACTGCCAAAACCATCGCCGTCGGTTTGCCGGTCGACCGGTGGTCCGCCGCTCTCGGTCCACGTCAGGATAAAGTTCGCCCCCTCCTCGAGGCACACAATATCGATGCGTCCGTCTGGGTTGGAAAGAGCTCCATATTTCGCTGCGTTGGTTGCAAATTCATGCAACAGCAATGCAAAGCTCGTAACCGCGCTGCCGCCAATAGCAATATCGGGACCCGTAACGATGGCCCGCGATTGCCGGTTGTCGATGCTGACATCGTAGGGCGCGACAATCGTTCGGATCAGGGCATGTAGCGTGGTCGTCTGCTCGCTTCGAGAGGCTGCCTCAGACGTGCGAGGGACCGTCAAGGCATGCGCTGACGCCAATGCGTTCAATCGGGCTGAAACAGCGGATGCGAGCTCGCCTGGTGTCGTTGCAGTTCGCGCGCTTAAAGACACAACACTGCTTGCGATGCTGAACAGATTTTTGACCCGGTGGTCCATCTCCCTGATCAGCAGATGTTGTTGCTCTTCAGCCCGCCGGCGCTCGGTGATATCGCGCGCGATTTTGGATGCACCAATGACGCGGCCCTCGCGACTTTTGATCGGCGAGACCGATAATGATATTTCGACGAGACCACCATCCTTTCGGCGCCGGATCGTTTCGTAATGGTCGATGCGTTCGCCACGGCGGATGCGAGCCAGGATTTCCGGTTCCTCGTTCTGTCGATCCAGGGGAATAAGCATGCGACCAGACTGGCCAATCGCTTCCTCCGCCGTGTAACCGAATAGACGCTCGGCGCCCCGGTTCCAGCTGACGATTTTGCCGTTCAAGTCTTTAGCAAGGATCGCATCGTCGGACGACGCAACGATTGCCGCGAACCGTTGGGCCGCCTCCTCCGCAACCGTGCGATCGGTCAGATCGACGAGCATGTTGACTGCGCCTTTAAGGTTCCCGGCGGTGTCAAAAATCGGAGTCGGAAATGCGAGGAACGCAACGCGTGTGCCATCCGGGCGCTCGGCAATCGCTTCAAGTCCCCTGACCGCACATTTCTCTTTCAACGCGATTGCCATGGCGCATTCGTCGTGCGGCAGAGGCGTCCCATCGGGCCAGTAGAGTTTCCAGGAGCCGCAAAATTCGCTCTCTCCAAGCTTGGGGCTGACACCCCACATCGCAATTGCCGCTTTGTTGCAGAACGTGATCCGGCCGATTGCATCGGTCGTGTAGACAGCCTCCGGCAATGCTTCGAGAACGTCTTGAAGTGCCAACGGTTGGTGAAGCAAATTTGGTTGCGGCTCTTTTGTCGCGGAAACGTCGACATAGTCGGCGGCCATGTTATTCTCGTTGGTGGACAGATGGTTCATCGCGCGTCTCGCCACATCGGCAGTCAGTAGGCCCCCTTAGCGGGCCGAGGGTTAGGGGCAGTCTGTTTACAATTAACGTATAATCACGCGTTATCGCGGATGGAAATACTAAGACGGCAGGATGCAGATTGGTAGATATAAAAATACCAATGTGGCTAGTATAAGCGCTCCTTTTTTCGACGGACGGAATCGTTTTTGGGGATGGAGTACGCGCTTACGCAAATACGGTTGCCTCGACACCATCACTTTGAGTTGCCGCGCCTGGTCGATGCCGTGGCGCCGGTAAAACCACGCTCCCTGGCCCAGATGACGGCGGCGGCTCGCCGGTTCACGCCGATCTTGGCGTAAAGCGATGCGACGTGATTGCGGATGGTGTTCCTGGACAGACGAAGCGTCTCGCTCATCTCCACGTCGCTTTGCCCGCGACAGATCAGAGCCAGAATCTCCTTCTCACGATCGCTGAGGTCGAGCAACTGGGCAGAGGGCGCCTTGCCACTCGACACCTGCCGCAATGTCGCGAGACGATCAACGACCGAGCGGCTGAACCAGGAGGTATCGGCCATAACACTTTCGATGGCCTCGACCAGTTCTTCCTCGCTGCGCTTGCGTTCGGTGATATCCTGTAGCGACCAGATCACGCATTGCTGATCGTTGATCTCGACGCGCTCGGCGGAGACGAGACAATCCGCTATCCCGCCATCCTTTTGCTTCATCCGCATCGCCTCACCGCGAACCACTGTAGCATCGGTAAGCTTCTTTTCCACGGCGCGCCTGGCGGCAATATTGTCCCACAGGTGCAACTCGCTTGCCGTCTTTCCAATGACCTCCTCACCGCCGTAGCCCGTGAGCTGCACGAAAGCATCATTGACTTCTGTGAAAACGAAATCGTCGAGACGTGAGATCGCTGCGGCCGCAGGCGAGAGCCTGAACGACTTCGAGAACCGTTCCTCGCTCTGGCGAAGTGCGTTCTGCGCCTTTCGCCGCGCATCGAGATCGGCGAATGTGAACAACATGCATGGCTCTTCGCCCACCGCGATCGGTTCGCCGGCAACGATCACGAGGCGGTCGCTACCGTCGGGCAGAGGAAGCAGAGCCTCCCGCTGCCGGATCAGCCTGCCTTCCATAAGTTTCGAAAGGGCATCTTCGCCCGTGTCACAGTTGTCGAAGAGACCGAGCTGATTGACGGTCTTTCCAATGACCTTTTCCCTGGCATAGTTCGTCATCTCTACGAAACCAGGGTTGACGCGGATGAAACGCAGATCGTCAAGGCGGCAAATCAAGCCAGGCGCGGGATTGGCATTGAAGGCGCGCTCAAAGCGCTCTTCAGCCTCAAACAGCGGCGTCTCGTCCCGGATCACGAGCGCAAGGACGTCTGGTCGAGCGCTGGCGTCAACGATGATCAAACTGCGAATTGTGTGAACCCAGACAAGTTCCGGGTCGGAGGCTGGCGATATGTTGACCGTCACCTCGTCAACCGTCTCCCCGTCGAGCAGGCGCTCTATGGGATATTGACCTTCGTCAAGGAGATGGTTGTTGCGGTAGCGGAGCGTAAAGGCTTTTCGGTAGCCGGCGACATCGCCGCCAAGCTCCTCGATTGCGGAAACCCTGTGCATTTGAAGCGCGGAACTGTTTGCCCAGGAGATTCCGCCTTTGGGATCAATCAGAATGACGCCGTCACTTAAGCTGCCGACGAGTTCCAGTAGTACATTCCGGTTCATATCTGGCGGTTGCGGTTCATCGGTCATGCAAATCCTCACATCACTTCTCTTGGATCTAATAGGGACACGTTGGGATAAGAGAGTTGTATTGAGATTTGTTCCGACGAAGCCGACATAAGGGAGTGAAACTCGGCATTGCAACCACTCATGCACGATGCCAGTAAGTGAGGGTCAGGACCTTGCTGACCTGCCACTGCGAATTTCCTCCAGAATGGATTAGAGTCCGGCCTATTAAGGGACGGACGAATGAAGAAGCAGAGATTTACGGAAGAGCAGATTATCGGTGTGCTGAAGGAGCAGGAGGCTGGCGCGAAGGCGGCCGACCTCTGCCGCAAGCACGGGATTTCAGAAGCAACGTTTTATAACTGGAAGGCCAAATACGGCGGCATGGAAGTCTCCGAGGCGAAGCGGCTGAAAGCGCTTGAGGATGAGAATACCAGGCTAAAGAAGTTGCTGGCCGAGCAGATGCTGGATGCGGCCGCACTCCGCGAGCTTCTTGCAAAAAAATGGTAAGGCCTGCCGCCAAGCGTGAAGCCGTCACGCATCTGAAGGCCGTCATGGGTCTTTCGGAACGGCGGGCCTGCCAGATCGTATCCGCCGACCGCAAGACGATCCGCTATCGGTCCAGTCGACCACCGGAAGCAGTATTGCGGGCAAAGCTGCGTGACCTTGCCAATGAGCGACGACGTTTTGGCTATCGGCGGCTGTTTATCCTTCTTCGCCGAGATGGAGAGCCTTCCGGGGTCAATCGCATCTACCGGCTCTATCGCGAGGAAGGTCTTTCCGTTCGAAACCGGAAAGCCAGGCGGCGTGCTGTCGGCACGCGTGCGCCGATCCTCGTCGAAGCAAAGGTCAATGCCCGCTGGTCGCTGGATTTCGTCCACGACCAGTTCGCCTGTGGCAGACGCTTTCGCGTGCTCAATGTTGTCGATGACGTGACGCGCGAATGCCTTGCAGCAATCCCCGACACCTCGATCTCCGGCCGTCGTGTCGCACGCGAACTGACGACATTGATAGAACGGCGAGGCAGGCCCGGAATGATTGTCTCCGACAACGGGACCGAACTCACCTCGAATGCCATCCTCGCTTGGTCGAAGGATCACAAAGTCGAGTGGCACTACATCGCGCCGGGACGACCGATGCAGAACGGCTACGTCGAGAGCTTCAACGGCCGCATGCGCGACGAGTTGCTCGACGAGAGCTTGTTCTTCGGCCTCGACCACGCCCGCAGCGCCATCGCTGAATGGGTGGACGATTACAATCATTTCCGGCCGCACTCATCGCTCGCATACCAGACCCCGGCAGACTATGCCGCGATCATCGCCGCAGCCGGATGAAACTTCAGCGGCAGGTCAGCCACTTTCTTCACAAAACGGAATATATTTCAATCACCTCACCCTCATCTCGGCGGGGTCATTCTTGGATGCTTTTCCACACTCGGAGAAGGTTGTGCAGCGGTTGATGAAACAGGAGAGCCTGGTCGTTGCCAAACCAAAGCGGCGCCGGTACGGTTCCTATCTTGGGGAGATCAGTCCGGCGCCTGAGAACCTCATTAATCGCGACTTCCAGGCCGCGGCCCCGAACGAGAAGTGGCTGACCGACATCACCGAGTTCCAGATCCCGGCCGGCAAGGTATACCTGTAGCCCATCATCGACTGCTTCGGAGGCCTGGTCATCAGTTGGTCCATCGGAGCGCATCCAGACGCTGAGCTCGTCAACACGATGCTGGATGCGGCCATCCAGACGGTGGTCGATACGGACGACCGGCCCGTCGTCCACTCCGATCGTGGCGCTCACTATCGTTGGCCAGGCTGGCTCTCGCGGATTGCAGATGCAGAATCTCACTCGCTCGATGCCTCGCAAGGGGTGCTCACCTGACAACGCGGCATGCGAAGGCTTCTTTGGACGGCTGAAAACGGAGCTGTTCTATCCCCGGGACTGGAAGACCACAACCATTGAGCAATTCATTGACGTCGTTGATTGGGGGTGCGGATAAAAAGTTGGACTGCTTCATATGCTAATGCCGAGGCTCTTACGATACTCGACGGGGCTTAGCGATCCCAGCGATATCTTGATGCGCTTTTCATTGTACCAGCGGATGTAATCATCTACCTCAGCGACGAACTGTTCGATTGTGATGGTCTTCCAATCTCGTGGATAAAATAGTTCCGTTTTCAATCGGCCGAAGAAGCCTTCGCATGCGGCGTTATCTTGTGAGCAGCCCTTTCGGGACATCGAGCGAACCAGTTTCGCTTCGCTGATCCGCGTTAGCCAGCCTGGCCAGCGATAATGGGCTCCGCGATCGGAATGGACGATTGGCCGTTCCTCGCCGTCGGTCACGGTCTCAATAGCTGCATCCAGCATAGTATTGACCAGCCCCGCGTCTGGTTGCGTTCCAATCGACCAACTGATGACCATTCCGTCGAAGCAATCGATGATGGGCGAGAGATACACCTTCCCGGCTGGGATCTGGAACTCGGTGATGTCTGTCAGCCATTTCTCGTTCGGCGCTTTCGCATGGAAGTCGCGATTGATCAGGTTCTCGGGTGCCGGACTTATTTCTCCCAAGTATGATCCGAAACGCCGTCGGCGCGGTCTGGCCACGACCAGGTGCTCCTGCTTCATCAAGCGCTGGACAACCTTTTCCGAGATGATCACGCTCTTCCTGGCCAGTGACGCCTGTAGTCTGCGGTAGCCGTAACAACGACGGTTCGCTTCAAAGATTTCCGCAAGGCTGTGCCGGACGGCGGCATACTTGTCTGCCAGACACATGCGCGTGCGATGATAAAAGTAGGAGCTTCGCGCAATTTGCAGCTGTGCGAGCAGTTCTGGCAAGCGATAGGTATCTTTAAGGGCGTCAACCAGCTGTGTCTTTTCCCGATTACTCAGGATCTGCAGATCGACGCCCAGTTCTTTTTTTAGGAGTTCATTGGCCTTCTTCAGGAGGTCATGCTCGAGTTGCAACTGGCGAACATCACGTTGGAGGGCTTCAAGCTGTCGCTCGAGTTCCTCGCGTTCCGGCGCCTGCGGGGTGGTTTTGCGGCGTTTCATGGATGAAGGAGCCTCATGACCGAGTAGCTGGTCTTTCCAGTTGTACAACGTCGGCCTACAGACGCCCAGCCGGTCAGCCACCTGTTGGGCGCTTTCATTTCCACTACATAGTCCGATGACACCAGCTTGCTTCACCGCTGCGGGATAGGCAGGGCGCCACGATCGACCGACCATCGATGTTCGTGTCTCCGGAAAGGCCTCCCGTACCCATGCGGTCAGAGTTCCTCGACCAGGATAGCCGAGCGCCCTCATCGTCGCAGAGATGCAACGATCATGGGTGCGGTAATGCTCAAGTGCCGCCTGCTTCTGACTCTCGGAATACTTTGGCGCTCGAGCTACCGGCTGAATACGCAGGTCGAGATGCTGTACGTACTCGCGGTACCAACCCCTCAGCGCATTCTTTGTGGGGTAACCCAACTGGCGAATGGTCCCGTTAAGTCGCTTGCCAAGCCTGATATAAAGCTCAACGGCTCGAAGTCTGTCTGCGTAGGAATACATGAACTACCTCCTGGTGGTCCAAGTTTTCGTCCGCACCCCCAGTGGCGCAAATCGAGCTGAAACTCAACACACAACAGACGGAGGTCGCCATCGGCTGCGCCGTCCTCAACCGAATGCTGGCATGCGCACGCCCGAAGTCCGTCCGGCGCAACGCAGCCACCGCATAAACAGCGGTATCAAAGAATGAAGTCCGAAAACTCTCGGATCCCTGCACCAACGCTGCTCGAGACTGGATATGGAGAGCGTTGCCGAACGTATCGGCTTCTCCTCGGCGCGCCAGTTCCGACGCGCGTGGAGCCGTCTGCACGACACGCCGCCGGGCCGCGCTCGAACGGACCTGTAAATGCCTTGGAGGACAGCCTCAGGCTCAATATCTCCTGTCGTGTAAATGTTTTGAAGGGTTGGTAGTAGCTGAGTGCCGTTTCAATCTGCCTGCACAGCCCGGAATTTGCGTACCCTGGCATGCGATCCGCAGGTCTTGTCGGAGCACCACCGCCGGTGACCACCACGAGACTGGTCCAGAAAAAGCCAGCCGCAATTTGGACCTTGGCACGCTCGCACAGGGCGGCGTTCGTCTTGCGACGTTAGCAGCTCGGCGGCTGACTGAGCGACACGGTTGCAAATCGTATCCAAGTCTTTGGCGTCCGCACGGCGCCACTCGATATTTCCGGCAACGCGGCTCAGTGTTTGTTGCGACAGTGAACGTCGGGCCATGTCGGCAACGAGATCGAGATCGTCCTGGCTGATCGGGCTTTCATCAACTTCAGACAGGAACATGCGGCATAGCGCCTCCCGCAATTTCTTGGCCCTACCTAGTTCGTCCGCAGCTGCAGAGGCCGATTTGCCAGCCTTGAAGAGCAAGATGTCGCGCTCCCAGTTGTCGATCAGATCGAGGCGCCGAGCCCAAGCCACGAGGTCGTCGTAGCTATTCAGGAAATCCGGACCCCAACGCACCCCGCGGCTGTCGACGGTGTTGACGAAGTCGAGCGCCGGATGGCCACCAAGAAGGCTGATATCGTTGATCGTCTTTTGCATGTTCATCGCTTCAATATCGTTCTGTGGAACGATTTGGACAAGAGTGAGTTGTAACGATATAAATATATATTACCCGTTACATGAATCGGAAACCACATGCTCGCCGGCGTCAACAAAAATCAGCTACGCTTCCTGATGTTATGCGCAATCTGGGGAAGCACCTGGATCGGAACCAAGGCAGGCATCGATGCCGTGCCGCCTCTCCTGTTTGCCGGCACACGATTTACTGCTGCTGGCGTGTTGCTCCTTCTTTACGCCTCGACAAGAGACGAAAGAGCTAAGTTCAAGATCCAAGACGGCTTTCGTTTCGCCGCCGTCAGCACCCTGATGATCACGCTGTGCTATGGCCCGCTGTTTTGGGGCATGCAATATATCGATTCGGGGACTGCTGCCGTTCTGGAAATGTCGCTCACCCCGATCGCGCTCCTCGTTTTCGCGCTCCTTCTCAACGAGGAAAAGTTGGATGTGCGAAGGATTCTTGCGATCGCTCTGGGGGTCTCCGGACTGATCGTCCTGTTCTGGCCGACCTCTCCAAATACGAGTTCGCCTACGCCCGAAGCGTTCTCTCGAGCGAGCCTCTGGGGTGGCCTGGCAGTCGCGTCCGCGGCGTTCACTTACGGCTACGGCTCAGTGCTTGCCCGTCCACTCCTGCGAACCTATCCGGCCTTGTTCGTCGCAGGCGTGACGACACTCGTCGGCGGCATTGTGCTCCTGATCGCCGCCATGGCTTTTGAGCCGGGGGCTATTTCCGCTCTCTCCGGCAATTGGGGCACGGTCGCCTGGCTGGGTTGGTTCTTCCTTGTAATCTTTGGCTCGCTGATCGGCTACACGACCTACATGCGCCTGCTGCGGGACATTGGCGCATCCCGCGCCGGCAGTTATGCTTTCGTATCGCCCGTGATCGCCGTCGCCCTGGGCGCTGCTTTCTTCGCAGAACAGGTCACCGTGACGGATGTGATTGGCATCATCGTCATGCTGAGTGGCGCCTATCTTGCCATGTCAGGTGTGCCGACGATCCAACCGGCCACCGTCGAAACCTGAACGCGATTCCGAGTCGGAGAGGAGAGTTGTACTATGGAATCCGGCTGGCGACACCCGATCAGGACGACGTCCTGATCGGGCACTAACTGGCGATCTGTTTGGTCCCGACGGTCACCCTTTCGTCGCTCAACACCGAAGAGAACGGGCAAGAACCACAGCTCGATCTGGGGCTTTGATGTAGCCGGGCCAAAAAACGAAAAAGCCTGCCGCGGGAGGAGGTGCGGCAGGCTTTTCGAAAAGAACCGAACAGCAGCTGGGAGGAGGAGTGCTGCCGTTCCCGCAGGCGACCTTGGGAGGAGGATAAGGCGCCCGCATCATCAAAGCTCTGCGGGAGGAGGTGCATCGCTTCGATGAACACCAGAATATCCATTCCATCCGCACATTAAATAGACTTTGTTGCAGTGCAGCCATGCCAGAAGCGCATGGCCTCCATCTGAGGGCAAAAATCTCCAGCACAGCACCTCGCGTCGGCCCAGACACAGAAACGCCCGCGTCATCAGCGGGCGTATAGTCATTCGGGTTGGCTTGGAACAGTCGCTCAGCGAGCGACCGATGCGCGGGCAACGCTGTGAATGTCGGCGCGGTTTCGCCCCGGCCTTTTTTATTGCGTCTATCACGGAAGAGCACCGGGCCATTCGTTCGATGGCTCTTCCGCCTCTGTCCCTGGACGATCGTCTGCGGGATCGGGATCACGGTCGTGCGCGGCCCGCAAATTGCCGATTTCCGCTATGATTAAATCGAAGACGTCCTCGTGCTTCGCACCGCTGACGACAATGGTGTCGACGAAGTCTTCGAGCTTCAACCGCAACCCTTCTCTCCAAGTCTCCGTCACGTGCGACCCTCCGTCTGCAGTCGGACGCCGCTGCGGAGCAGTCCCCACGTGGGGCAATGGTCCGCCTTCTGCCGAATGGCGGCCGGCCCCTCGTCCGGTTCGGGATCGGGAAGCGGCTCTCCGCCTGGGATACGGTCCGGATCCGGCTGTGGATGATCAAGAGGCGGCACGGATGGCGGCGGCACGATTGGCTCGAATGGGACTGACATATGATGTTCCTCCTCGCCTAAGAAACGTCGTGCTGTTGCACAAGTTCCGCACGTTCAGGAAGGCCTCGGCGATACTGCGGGCTGGTCCATAATCGAGGATCGATCAGACTATCCTCTGGATTTTCGACGGGGCACCGAGCAGGTTCAATGAACTTTCATTTCTGACGATCATTGAAAAATGCGGCGGAACCCTGCTGCATGCGTCTGCCAACAGAGACCTCACGACGGATGCCCCGCGCCGGCTTCTCCGATCGGGTTACCCGCGTTCGGCCTTCGTCGAACGCACCGGTACGAAAAACCAATCCAGTCGCAATGCGAAAGAAAAAATACCGACATGCCACAACTGACAGAGGCCTGGACGCTGTCACCGAGGCGATGCTCGGGTTATCCCTCTGCTGCTTGAAAGGATACAAGCCGACGGGACTGTGCCAGAGCTCGCACAGGAATTGTTCATGAGCCAGGCCGAGGAATACGCTCAACTGGAGAAGAAGATTGCGGATGTCGAGGCCAAGGTAAAGGCATGGCAGCGTAACGACGAACGCAGCATACGTCTCAACACCATTCCCGGCATTAGCCCAATCGGTTCGGCTCTTTTGATAATGAAGACACCCGCTCCGGAGCTCTTCAAATCTGGTCGCCAGTTCGCAGCTTGGATAGGGTTGACGCCAAAAGATCACTCGACCGGCGGCAAGCTGCGGCTCGGTGGTATCACGCGAGCCGGCGATGAAGCTCTGCGGGCCGTCTTGGTGGCTGGAGCAACCGCTGTCATTCATCACGCGCGGCGATCTGGCAAGGCTTCTCGATGGTTGGCGAAACTGCTCAAGCGCAAGCCGCCTAAACTGGCAGCTGTCGCACTCGCTAACAAGATGGCGCGCATGGCTTGGAAGCTCATGGTCTCTGGAGAGACATACAGCGCACAATCAGGACCAGCTTTGACGGGATGCGCCGCATGAAGATTGGGAAGCAAGAACCGGGACATCCTGATCTTCACCACGTGTTGGTAATACTACAACTTGCAAGATAATAGCAGATGGTGTGATCGATCGATCCGGGACACAGGACACCCCGGGAATCCCATTGGCCCCTCAAGGCCGCCTTGATGTTTGGGACCTGTGTTGCGGAAACCATCTTGGCCAGCGTTCATGTGCGAACGCAACAACAGGCCGGACATATGGACGCAAGCGATCAGATCAAATTATCTCAAACTATCTTGCGAGTCGGGGGCCGTCCACATATGGGATTTGAACCAACGCCCAGGCTATTTCAAAGCATGGACACCGGATCGAACTAGTACCTGCGGCGGTTGATCGGCTGGCGCGATCCGGAGACGGCGCCGCTCTAGTCCCACGGATGCGTCATGTCCAAGATTGACATCTATTGCCATAAACGATGAGTCGCCCCATACTGTTTAAGTAATGAAAGGACCGCTATGCCAAACGTCGCGCTTGGAAAACACTACGAGGAATTCGTCAAGAAACAGCTGGAATCTGGCCGCTACAGCAACGCCAGTGAAGTGGTCCGGGCCGCGCTGCGGCTGTTGGAGGACAGCGATGCAGCCCGCGAACGCTGGCTGAACGAGGAAATCCCAGGTCGCTATGATCAGCTGATGGCAGATCCCAAGATCGGGATCCCGTCCGAAACCGTCCGCGCCCGCTTTGAGGCCAAGCGCCGAACTGCGACGAACGCCAGATAGGCATGGCATATCGCATCATCTATCACCCGCAGGCGGAAGCAGAACTCGACACTCTCTATGCCGATATAGCCATGCAGGCAGGCGACCGCATTGCCGGCGATTACGTTGACGGCGTGATCACCTTCATCGAGGGCCTGGAGACGTTTCCGGAGCGAGGTACGGTTCGGGAGAGCCGGACTTCCGGCCTACGCATCATTGGCTACCGGCACAGCGTCAGCGTGGCGTTCGCGGTGCGCGGCGATGATGTGTTAATCCTCGGCGTGTTCGCACGTGGCCGCGACATCAACGAAGAAATTCTTGAAGAACGGAACCAATAAGCGCTCGTCAGGAGCCTTTTATCCTAGGGTGGCGAGGCAAGGGGTTGGTGCGGCCGCAGGCGAGGCTCGGGCCCCTTGCCGAAGTGAGGGTGCGGGCCGCTTCCCTGGTCAGTCATCTTGTGACGGTCCTCATAAGTAGGCAGGCTCTTTCGCTTTCCCCAATCCGCGATCAGGTGTTGGTTTCCACGCAGAACTGAGCCGGTTAGGCGCATAAGGGGGTGCGGACGAAAACTTGGACCACCAGGAGGTAGTTCATGTATTCCTACGCAGACAGACTTCGAGCCGTTGAGCTTTATATCAGGCTTGGCAAGCGACTTAACGGGACCATTCGCCAGTTGGGTTACCCCACAAAGAATGCGCTGAGGGGTTGGTACCGCGAGTACGTACAGCATCTCGACCTGCGTATTCAGCCGGTAGCTCGAGCGCCAAAGTATTCCGAGAGTCAGAAGCAGGCGGCACTTGAGCATTACCGCACCCATGATCGTTGCATCTCTGCGACGATGAGGGCGCTCGGCTATCCTGGTCGAGGAACTCTGACCGCATGGGTACGGGAGGCCTTTCCGGAGACACGAACATCGATGGTCGGTCGATCGTGGCGCCCTGCCTATCCCGCAGCGGTGAAGCAAGCTGGTGTCATCGGACTATGTAGTGGAAATGAAAGCGCCCAACAGGTGGCTGACCGGCTGGGCGTCTGTAGGCCGACGTTGTACAACTGGAAAGACCAGCTACTCGGTCATGAGGCTCCTTCATCCATGAAACGCCGCAAAACCACCCCGCAGGCGCCGGAACGCGAGGAACTCGAGCGACAGCTTGAAGCCCTCCAACGTGATGTTCGCCAGTTGCAACTCGAGCATGACCTCCTGAAGAAGGCCAATGAACTCCTAAAAAAAGAACTGGGCGTCGATCTGCAGATCCTGAGTAATCGGGAAAAGACACAGCTGGTTGACGCCCTTAAAGATACCTATCGCTTGCCAGAACTGCTCGCACAGCTGCAAATTGCGCGAAGCTCCTACTTTTATCATCGCACGCGCATGTGTCTGGCAGACAAGTATGCCGCCGTCCGGCACAGCCTTGCGGAAATCTTTGAAGCGAACCGTCGTTGTTACGGCTACCGCAGACTACAGGCGTCACTGGCCAGGAAGAGCGTGATCATCTCGGAAAAGGTTGTCCAGCGCTTGATGAAGCAGGAGCACCTGGTCGTGGCCAGACCGCGCCGACGGCGTTTCGGATCATACTTGGGAGAAATAAGTCCGGCACCCGAGAACCTGATCAATCGCGACTTCCATGCGAAAGCGCCGAACGAGAAATGGCTGACAGACATCACCGAGTTCCAGATCCCAGCCGGGAAGGTGTATCTCTCGCCCATCATCGATTGCTTCGACGGAATGGTCATCAGTTGGTCGATTGGAACGCAACCAGACGCGGGGCTGGTCAATACTATGCTGGATGCAGCTATTGAGACCGTGACCGACGGCGAGGAACGGCCAATCGTCCATTCCGATCGCGGAGCCCATTATCGCTGGCCAGGCTGGCTAACGCGGATCAGCGAAGCGAAACTGGTTCGCTCGATGTCCCGAAAGGGCTGCTCACAAGATAACGCCGCATGCGAAGGCTTCTTCGGCCGATTGAAAACGGAACTATTTTATCCACGAGATTGGAAGACCATCACAATCGAACAGTTCGTCGCTGAGGTAGATGATTACATCCGCTGGTACAATGAAAAGCGCATCAAGATATCGCTGGGATCGCTAAGCCCCGTCGAGTATCGTAAGAGCCTCGGCATTAGCATATGAAGCAGTCCAACTTTTTATCCGCACCCCCTAATTTCCATTGAGAATTGAGCCATGTGAACCTTCCCCCAACGCGGAGAGCGACGGGGGCAACGGAGTGATCCACATGGGACTTTTAAACATCATCCGTCGGATGGCGCTTCGCGAGAAGCAGTCGATCCGGGAGATCAGCCGGCGCACTGGGCTGTCACGCAACACGATCGCGAAGTATTTGAGTGCCGGCACGATCGAGCCGACGTTTACGGTACCGGAGCGACCGAGCAAGCTTGATCCTTTTGCCGACAAGCTCTCTGGCTGGCTGAAGACCGAGGCCGGGAGGTCGCGCAAGCAGCGCCGAACGTTGAAGCAGCTTCATGCCGATCTGATAGCTCTTGGCTTTACCGGCTCCTATGGTCGGGTCGCCGCGTTCGCCCGTGACTGGCGGACTGAGCAGCAGACAGCGGGCCGCGGCATATTCGTTCCTCTGTCTTTCCGCCCAGGCGAAGCATTCCAATTCGATTGGAGTGAAGATTATGCCGTGATAGGCGGCGAGCGCACGAAGCTGCAGGTTGCTCACATCAAACTATCACACAGCCGGGCGTTTCTGATCAGGGCCTACCTGCTGCAGACGCACGAGATGCTCTTCGACGCTCACTGGCACGGGTTCCGCGTGTTCGGTGGCGTGCCTGGTCGCGGCATTTACGACAACATGAAGACCGCGGTCGATCGTGTCGGCCGTGGCAAAGAACGGCAGGTCAATATCCGTTTCCTCGCGATGACGAACCACTACGTCTTTGCGCCTGAGTTTTGCAATCCTGCCGCGGGTTGGGAAAAGGGTCAGGTCGAGAAGAATGTCCAGGATGCCCGACCGCGACTGTGGCAACAGATGCCGGACTTTCCGGATCTGTCAGCGTTGAATACCCGCTTCATCGCAAAGGGCATCGAGGAGAAAGCCTGCAATGCGGCACTCATCAAGCTAAACCAGATCGGAACGGTGACAGAGACGATCAGCGCCATCCAGCTCTGCCGAAAGGCGGGGTGGAACTACGTCATCTCGCACCGATCGGGTGAGACCGAAGACAGCTTCATCGCCGATTTCGCGGTTGCCATGGGTGGCGGACAGATCAAGACAGGCTCTGCTTCCCGTTCGGACCGGATCGCGAAATACAATCGGCTTCTGGAGATCGAGGCTGAGCTGGGCGCTGCTGCCCAGTTCGGGGCGTGACGGGAGAGGATGTCATGAGAATTCTGGCTGTGCTGACTAAAGGCGATACGGTCGTCGGAACCCTGGATGCTGCCGTCTTGGCGGCAGCATCCGTGGCCTGCTCATCGATCGAAGCGTTGAATGTCATGGTAGACCCGATGCATCTGGTCTCTGCCCCTGAGGAAATCGATATGCAGGAACTTCGCGTGCATGACGAAGGCTCTGCGCAACAGCGCGCGGAGGCTATCGAAACTGCTTTTGGCGACTGGAATACGGTTCTGCGACCAGGAGCACCTCCGATCGCGTTGCGCACGATCACCGGTGCGGAGGCGGAAACCGTCATGCAGGAGACGACCGAGGATATCGGGCTCGTAGTCCTGTCGCATAACAGGAACATGGATGGCGCCGATGCCTTCCACACCGCGCTGTTTACGGCCCGCCGGCCAGTTCTGCTGGTTCCGCCGGGCTGGCGATCGGGAGACCGCAAGCGGTTTTCGCATATCGCCGTCGGCCTCACTGACAGCGAACTGACCCGCCGCGCAATCCAATCGGTCGGAAAATGGTTGGCAGCCGCAGAACGTGTCACCGCACTTTGTGTCACAGACGAAAGTGATGCAGAAGCCGCGCTACGCGCCGTGATGCAAGGCTCCGGCGTCAAACCCAACGTCAAGATTCTAGCGCGTTCCAACGAAACGACTGGCGCGCAGCTTGTGCATGAAGCGGACACGTTGAAAGCGGACGTTCTGGTCACAGGAGCGTTCAGCCACAGCGAGTGGTCGGAATGGCTCACGGGCCATGAGACTCGGGAGATCTTGGCAGCGGCCGATCTGCCGCTGTTTTTGATTCACTAGAAAATCGCAGCGTCGCCCAGAACCAAGCTTTTCGAACGAGACCCCCTGATGGAGCACGACATGAACGGAAAACTTGCACTCGTTCGTCACGGCCAGAGCGAAGGCAATGCACGCAACGTCTTCACGGGGTGGAGTGACCTGCCACTAATAGCGGTGGGTATCAAGGAAGCCCATGCTGTCGCACAGCAGCTGACCGTTCTGGGTTTCACATTCGATCTCGTTTATTGCTCCGCTCTCCAAAGAGCCCAGGAGACGGCGGCAATTATCGTGCAAGACCTCGGGCTACATGTGGATGCCGTCCTCGATGTCTCGCTGAACGAGAGAGACTACGGTGAACTGACCGGCATGAACAAGCAGCAAGCGGCAGAACGCTTCGGCGCGGATCAGATTGCTCTGTGGCGTCGCTCTTACCTGGATCGCCCGCCAGGCGGGGAAAGCCTGAAAGACTGCCGTGACCGGGTGGACCCGTTCTTCGATCGCACGATCAAGCCTCAGCTCGACGCCGGGCGAAATGTGCTCGTCGTCGCACACGGCAACAGCCTGCGGGCGCTTGTGATGAGCATCGAAAATCTATCTCCTGAAGAGATTCAGAAGTTCGAGATCGCCACAGGCGAGATTGTCATTCCCTATCGCGAGCAGTGACGCGAACGGGCGTTCCGAGCCGCCTGCCCGCGCCGAGCCAGCAACACAAGACCCATGTTGACCCCGCGCACCAACCTGCGATGACGTCGCTCGGGTAGTGAACACCGAGATAGAGACGGCATAGTCCGATGGCTATAGTCAGGAAGATCGCAGAGGCAAAAAGGAAGATCTGCCTTCTCCGATCCTTCTCGATGCTGGCCAGAATGGTGGCGATCGTGAGGTATGTAACCGCCGACATCATCGCATGACCGCTCGGATAGCTGAGATCGTAGACGTTCTGTAGATGCGGCACGGTTGTCGGCCTGGGTCGAGCAACCCCGAGCTTCAGAATGCTACTGATCACCTGGCCTCCAAGCACCGAAAACAGCAGAAAGGCCGCCGCTATGCGTTGCCTTGCCACCATCATATAAAGCGTTGCGAGGATGGTGATGATTGCAAGCACAGTGAGCCCGCCGAGACTGTTGACGTCGCGGACGGCATGAAGGAGCCACGAAGGCCCAAGTGGCACGCTGAGGTCGTCCTTGCTGCGCAAACCGAGTAGGACAAGTTCGTCGAACGCTTGGGTCTCGGTCTCCAGCATTTCGCTGGTCAACCGCTCCAGTAAAAGCCACCCACCGCAGACCAGAACAACCAATGGCAGCCTGTACTTGCGCTGGAAGCGGGCAAGCGACGCCCAAAGTCGTACCACGGACATGCTTTGAGTTTCCTCTATCCTGGCCTTCATACCGTGGTCGCAAAGGCAAGCAGTGCGCTGCCGAACAAGATGCGATACCACGCAAACACCACGAAGCTGTGCGTTCGGATGAAGCTCAATAGCCATTTGACCGCGACGAACGCGACGACCATGGACGTCACGAATGCGACGCCGAGCAGGCCCCAGCGCTCATCCATGAAACCAATTTTCGACTGATCGTAGACTTCGTATACGCTCGCCGCGTACATCGTTGGAATGCCGACGAGGAAGGCGAATTCCGTCGCCGCTGCCCTATCGGTTGTACCTGCAAACATAGCCCCGAAAATAGTCGCCGCCGAGCGCGATGTCCCCGGGAAAATTCCTGCAATGACCTGCGCCACGCCTACCAGCACCGCGGCGGTCCATGTGATCTGTTCCTGCGGCTTCTTCCTACTCGCCCACCATTCAGCGGCCAGTATCCAAACTCCCCCCAAAATGAGAGCATAGGCGACAGGCGCAAGTGTCGTTGGAAGAGATACCCGCTTTCTTCGCTGCCAGACCGAGAATGACAGTGATACCAAACGCGATGGCGAGCCTTAAGGCGTAAGAGCGGTTCTCCGGCCTCTGCAGGTTCATCAGCATTGAACCCAACCGAGCCTGATAGACGATGGTCACCGCCACCATTGTCCCTGCTTGAATCACAGTATTGAACAGGTCCGACCGCTGCCCCAGCCAATGCTCCGCGATCAGGAGATGCCCTGTGCTGGAGATGGGAAGAAATTCTGTGATCCCCTCGATGATCCCCAGAAGAATGACATTCACGAGTTCCGGCAATTAAGACCTCTCAATGGTTGTTGTCCTCATCGTGCCCGCTCGAGACTTTCGGGATGGCGAGCTCCATCGCCTGCCCGGCGAGATCTGCCCGCAGGCGGTTGAGCTGATTGAGGCTCTCGACAGTCTCCTGGGGAGCGACCGTTCCAAGGCCGACGAGCAGGGTCTCGAGAAATGCCACGGTTGCGCTGTGAGTGCTGAAGGCGTCCGGCCGGCCGCGGGGGATCGTGACGATCCGCGCCACACGATCTTTCAGAGCGTCCTGCAGGCTATCGGTGACGAGGATGGTCTGCGCACCAACGCCTTTTGCATGGGCAAGCAGGACGGATAGCTCTGGATAGACGCGACCATACGCCATGATTACGACAACACTGCCCGATTTGAGTGGCAGTAGATCGTCGGCGAGCAGGAACCCGGACTTCGTCAGCGCGCGAGAGGCAAAGCCAAGCCTGCGCAGCTGGATACAGAAGTATTCCGCAATCGATGATGAAGGCCCGAGCCCGAAGACGGCAACTTCTAGCGCGGTGGCCAGCATATGGACAATCGCCTGAAAGTCCTCAAGCAGAACAGAGTCCCGCAGCTTTGCAGCTGCCTCGGCATGTGCCGCAAAGGTCGTCTCCAACACCTGTTGCAGACTTCCACTGCTTTCATCCAGCGTTTTCGACATCCGCCTTGCGGGAGTAGGCCCAACCTCAAGTTCCGCCGCTACGGCCTTTCGAAGGCCATCGAGGCCGTCGAAACCCAGAGAACGCGCCGTCCGGATGACCGTTGCGTCACTGGTGCCGATCGACTGCGCCAGTTCGAGCGCAGACTGGACGAGAACCTGGTGTCTGTTTTCCGCGAAAAATCTCGCGACCCGGTGCTCGGTTCTGCTGAGGTCGGAGCTTTTCGCCGCCACCAACTCAGAGAACGATGACAACATCTTCATAATTCCTCGATTGACTTGTTGTGTTTACTACACGATTAGTTCTCATGTCGCTACCGCTACGGAGTCGAAAAATGGAAAATCTCACATGGAGTGTCGCGGCACCTGCTGTAGGCGCTGCATTTCTCGCATCCATCGTCGAAGTCGTCGAGGCATTCACCATTATTCTCGCCGTCGGCACCCTTCGAGGATGGCGGCCCGCGATCGCCGGTACACTCGCGGGGCTAGTCGTGCTTGCGCTTATTGTGATCATCCTTGGCCCGCTTCTCGACCAGGTCCCGCTGGACGCCCTGCAACTTGTCATCGGCGTCTTGCTCCTTCTGTTTGGATTGGGATGGCTTCGCAAGGCGATCCTCCGTTCGGCCGGTGTGATCGCCCTTCACGACGAGATCACCGCATTCGCAAACGAGCGCATGACACTTGAGGACGCCGCAAGGCGCCATGCAACGTCGGCAAACTGGCTGGGGGGCATCACCGCGTTCAAGGCAATGCTGCTTGAGGGGCTGGAAGTGATCTTCATCGTCATTGCGGTGGGCTCCGGCCGAGGTCTCATCGCGCCTGCCGCCATAGGAGCCGGAATTGCATGTCTGATCGTGCTTGCGGTCGGTGCAGTCATTCACAAACCGCTCTCACGAGTTCCCGAAAATACCTTGAAGTTCGGCGTCGCGATCATGCTTTCCAGTTTTGGTGTCTTTTGGACGGGCGAAGGTCTTGGCATCAAGTGGATCGGTCAAGACCTGATGCTGTTCGTTTTCGCCGCAATCTTCCTCGCGACCGGGATCGTCATGTCCCAGGCGCTCCGGGTGAAAGTAAAGGAGCAGATACAATGACTATCTTCACGGATGTCCTGAAAGAGCTTGTCAGCATGTTTATGGCGGACGCGCGCCTGACTGCTGCAGTGCTCATCTTGGTTGCTGCAATATCGCTCTGGCTCAAACTCGCACCCGGCGTCGATACGGTCATTCCAGGCTTCGCACTTCTGGCTGGATGCATCGTCATCATCATAGCGATCACCACCGCCCATGCGAGGCGGTCCAAATGACACGAAAGTTCAAAGTTGTTTCTTTGGTCAGAAAAATGGGCGTTTGCCTCGTCGGCACCCTTTTCCTTGCCGGAGCCTTCCTGGGATACCGTCAGGTTTCGGGCAACTTCCATGCCGTTGTCAAAGGTGAAGTCTATAGAGCGGCCCAACCTACTGCGGACCAGGTGACGAGATACGTTCAGGAGAATGGAATACGCTCGATCCTGGATCTGCGTGGCGCTCCCGGTCCGCAGTCACCGCGCTTTCAGGCAGAATATGTCACGGCTCAAAAGCTCGGCGTGGCCCATTATGAATTTCGCATGTCTGCTCGCAAACAACTGACCCAGGAAGAAGCCGCGCAGCTAATCGACATCATGCGCAAAGCAGAAAAGCCTCTCCTGATTCACTGCCAGGCCGGAGCGGACCGCAGTGGGTTGGCGTCAGCTTTGTACCTTGCTGCAATCGCCAACGAAAGCGAGGGCAAAGCCGAGGGACAGTTATCCTTCTGGTATGGTCACATCTCCCTCCCAATCTCGGAAGCATTCGCAATGGATATGACCTGGGAAAAGCTGGAACCCTGGTTAGGCTTTCCCAATTCTTAAACTGAAATTTCAGGCGGATGCGCAACGGCAAGAACCTTTGAGTCATTGCCATCGCGCCCCTGCTTCAACCGTAACGGCAGTTGCCCTCCAGCATCCGCGCCATAGACTTCGTGCAAGTCATCGCGACTGGAACAATCGGCTACCAATGAACTCTAGGGGTCGCTCAGCGTAACAGCAGGCCCTACCCAGACAACAATGCACTGCTGCAGCGCTTGACCACGTCGACCAACAACTTCTTCAGATGCTGCCGATCACCTCTTGGAGAAGAGCACGCACCTGCCCGGCGACTACAATGAGTTCCTGGTTGTCGATCACCTGCATCAAGGCAACGGGATCGATGGCACTGACCATGACGCGCTCGCTCTCCAGCGATCGCACGATCGCGTTGCAGGCCAGCATCGCGCCGAGCTTGGTTTCAATCTTCATCGGCTGTACGCCACATCGCGGTTGAACGCCTTGAACGGGTTCGAACCGCGGACCCGACCACTATTTAGCGAAGCCATTGATATGAAGATACCTTAGCGATGTAGATGGAAACTGCGCAATCAAGTCTAATGTGGGTGGCGGCTCATTTGAAAATGCCTGATCTTCATCGGAAGGTTCCAGCCGCTTCACTTCGGTCATCAATTCATCATCGACCAAGCTCTCGAACCCGCCGAAGTGTCATCGTTCTCACTGGCTCAGCCACCGCCGCCTCGCTCGGCGCGCAATCCCTGACGGCCCTAGCTATGTGAGCTCCACGTCAGGAAGGTCTCTGGTTTGACGCCATCCGTCCGCGCATTCTCGATGAGCGGTTTGAGGGTGTCGTTGACGAATTCTTCCATAGTCGTGGGCAGCGCAGGACGATCATCGCGGAAATTTACACGCCCGTCGTTATACCTCCTCATTTAGAACTTTATGGTGCGAAAGTTATGCCAGGTTCATACAGTTCCTGGCCATTCTCACGCTTGATCGATCCAGGCTGCCACGACCAGCACCGAACTACGTTTCTAGACGGCCATTATCGGGGAAAAACCGCCGCCGGGTGTCCGGAAATTTGTAGTCTGGCCTTGATAGAGACGGGCGGCCGCGAGCAACACTTGGCCGTCGTAGGTATAAAGCCGCACGTCCATCTTACGCCGCGTGGGTGTGCCGTCGATCTCGATCATGCGCTGTCCAGGTGAAGCAAAGGCCTGGGCGACATAGCCGCCACGGGCGATCTCGGCCCACACTCCCTTTGTCACCTTGTCCCCACGATAGACCGCTTTGCTGCCGTGGCCTGAGAGCGGCTTGAAGAACCTGTCCTTTCGGGACTGCCAAAGGGCTTCCGAATTATCAGGCGTAACCAGCGTGGTCTGCGGCACGCTGGCCAGCCGCGAGCGCATCTCCGCAGAAAGGCCAAATGCTTCGAGCCTCGCCGGATCGGACAGCAGCGTCATATTGCGCTTGTTGGATACAAGCGCGTGATTGTGCGGATTGGGCGTGACCACCACGGCGCCATCCTGATAGGCCGCCCTCAACGCAGCATGTTCCGGGCGTTCGAGTGCGAAATCGACTAGTCGGTTGTAGACGAGGTCAATCTCCTGTCCGTCGAGCCGAAGCCTGCCGTCCTTATATGCCAGCGCGCTGGCATCCCCGACAATCGCTTCAAACCCATGTTTCAGCAAAACATTACGAGCAAGAACGAATTCCGGATACAGATACTGCTCCTCCGGTTGATCATCAATGATTGCGATCCGTCCTGGCGAACCGGCTTTACGCTGGAGGCGCCATTCATTTTTGAACATCGCAACGACGATGGTTTCGAAATCATCGTATCTTGTACCGACTGCCGTTCGGTCGACTTCGGAGCAGCACGCTTTCTGGGCCTTGGCGAGCACGGCATTGAGAAAGGCACCGCCCGCGTTGGTGTTGACCTCAATGAGCTTCGGACCGTCATCGTCCAGATGAAAATCATAGCCCATCATCGCGCCAACGGGACCAAAATCCCGCTGAGCGATTTCGGGAGCCCAGGAGAGAACGGTTTCGCGGTAACCCGGCAGCTTGGCAGTTGCCTCGACGGCCATGACAATAGCCTGCATCTCGTCAAGCGCCGATGCAGCGAGGAAGACCGGAACATTCGAAAACAAATGCGGCCGAGACGCCATGAAAGTCTCGGAGAACTGAGGCTCGCCGGCCTCCAGCGACAGCGCAGCCGAAAGTGCTGCCCAGTCGAGGGTAACGCAAAAGCACTTGCGGTTCAGTCGTGCCGCAAGCGACGAACGGCCATCCGCCACGGTTGGAGCTGGGGGCATGTTAAATCTTTCGCTTGGGCGAGAGGCCCGAGCCAACAGACCCGGCTATCGGCGATAAGACGGTTGATGTGAACCGTTTCACTTAGCGTTGGTTTTAAGCCACTCGGTCATCTCAGCGATTTCCCTGGTCTGCGCGTCGATAACCTTCTGCGCCATTTCCTTGGCCCAGGCATTCTTACCGTATTTGAGCTCTACTTTGCTCATGTCGATGGCGCCCATGTGGTGAGCGATCATGCCACAGACGAAGGCCACGTCGGGGTCCTTGTGCATCATCCCCTGCATCATGTCCTTATCCATCTGCATCATGCCGGTCATCATCTTGGAATGGTCGGCGCTCATGTCCGTCGCCATGTCGCTTTTGCAAACCTTCGGAAAACTGCCTTCCTCGGCGTTAGCGATCGGGGCGGCAAATAGCAGGATGGCGCTTGCGAGCAGGAGGGACTGTTTCATGGGTTTACCTTTCAAGCTGGAACAAACCTCTTCAAGGAGGGGTTGCGACACCGTGCTCCTTCCAGCGAGGGGAAGGTCAAGGAAAATCGGTACTCATTGCTACGATTTTCGTCCATCGCCGCAGCATGTCTATTTTGAAGAAATCGCTTGACCTTCCAGTTACGGGAACCGGTACTCTTTTAGATTAACATGAAAGGTACCGCCAATGGCGACCCACGATCACAATCATAGCACCGGAGACGCCAATCTCACCGCCAGTCCTCAAGCGGCAGATGCGGTGGTTCGCGACCCGGTCTGCGGCATGACCGTGGATCCGAAAGCAGCCGGGTCAGTTGTCGAGCACGGTGGCCAAACCTATCATTTTTGCAGCGCGTCTTGCCATGACAAGTTTGTTAAGGCCCCGAAGGACTACCTGACAGCGATTGATCCGGTCTGTGGCATGAGCGTCGACCGAGCCACCGCACCCCACTTCACTCGCCACAAGAGCAAGGGCTTTTACTTCTGTTCAGATGGCTGCAAGGCCAAATTCGAGGCAGAGCCAGCCAAATATCTTGGCGATAAGCCCGTTGCCGAGCCGATGAAACCCGGCACGCAGTATACCTGCCCGATGCACCCGCAGATCATCCGCGACAAGCCCGGTTCATGCCCGATCTGTGGGATGGCTCTTGAGCCCATGGGCGTGCCAACCGGAGATGAGGGGCCAAGTCCCGAGCTTGTGGATTTTACGCGGCGGCTGTGGATCAGTGCCATACTGTCGTTGCCCTTGCTCATCATCACCATGGGGCCGATGATTGGGCTGCCTTTCCGGGAATGGATCGGCGAACCTCTGGGCATATGGCTCGAACTGGCGCTGGCCACACCGGTGGTACTCTGGGCCGCTATCCCGTTTTTCCTTCGCGGCTACGAGTCTGTCGTGAACCGCTCGCCCAACATGTGGACGCTGGTCTCACTCGGCGTCGGCGCAGCCTATGGTTACAGCCTTGTGGCGACCCTATTCCCCGGTATTTTCCCCCATACGTTCCGTGACCACGGCGGAAGTGTCCCGGTGTATTTCGAGGCCGCGGCCGTCATTGTCGCGCTGATTTTCCTTGGGCAGGTGCTTGAGCTTCGGGCGCGCGAGCGCACCGGATCGGCAATACGCGCGTTGCTCGACCTTGCTCCAAAAACAGCGAGGCGCATCGGAAAGGACGGGTCTGAGGAAGATATCCCGCTCGACCAGGTGCTGGCCGGAGACCTGCTGAGGGTCCGCCCGGGCAACAGCATCCCGGTCGATGGGATCGTCACCGAGGGCCGCTCCTCCGTCGACGAATCCATGATCACCGGCGAACCCCTGCCGGTTGAGGTCACTGAGAGTGCCAAGGTCACTGGCGGAACCATCAATAGGAATGGAACCTTCATCATGCGTGCCGAGCGGATTGGCGCCGACACCATGCTCTCGAAGATCGTCGAGATGGTCGCCAAGGCCCAACGCTCTCGTGCGCCGATCCAAGGCCTTGCCGATCGAGTGTCATTCTATTTTGTGCCAGCCGTGGTCCTGGTCGCAGTTGCAGCTTTTGCCACATGGGCGATCATAGGCCCTGAACCCAGCATGATCTATGCAATCGTTTCGGCGGTCTCTGTGCTGATCATCGCTTGTCCCTGTGCCCTTGGGCTTGCCACACCCATGTCGATCATGACGGCGACCGGGCGTGGCGCCCAGGCCGGCGTGTTAATCAAAGATGCCCAGGCGCTGGAGCGTTTCGCCAAAGTCGATACCCTTATCGTCGACAAGACCGGGACCCTTACGGAAGGGCGGCCGAAGCTCACTGATATCCTGACCGCTGAAGGCACAACCGAGGCAGACCTGCTCGTGCTTGCCGCGAGTTTGGAACAGGGATCGGAGCATCCGCTCGCCGAAGCCATCGTTGAAGGAGCAAAGGAGCGCGGCGCAACCCTTCTGGCGACCATTGACTTTCAGGCAATCACCGGAAAGGGCGTGACCGGATTGGTTGACGGCCGGCGCATCGCGCTGGGTAATCAGGCAATGATGGTCGACCTGGAAGTCGACGTCGGAATACTTGCCAAGCAGGCAGACGCGCTGCGGACCGAAGGCAAGACAGCCATGTACGTCGCAGTTGGTGGCAAGCTCGGCGGGATCGTCGCAGTCGCCGATCCGATCAAAGCCACCACCAAGGAGGCTATTTTCGCGCTGCGCGAAAGCGGCTTGCGGATCATCATGGCGACCGGCGACAACGAACTGACCGCAAAGGCAGTTGCCTCCAAGCTCGGCATCGATGAAGTCCGCGCTAGCGTTCTGCCGGAAGACAAGAAAGCACTCATCGACCAGCTGCACGCCGGTGGGGCCAAGGTCGCCATGGCGGGAGACGGTGTGAACGATGCCCCAGCACTAGCGGCGGCCGAGGTCGGCATCGCCATGGGCACAGGTGCTGACGTCGCGGTGGAAAGTGCTGGTATCACGCTGGTGAAAGGCGATCTCAATGGCATCGTCAGGGCAAGGACACTCGCCCAGGCGACCATACGCAACATCAAGCAAAACCTGTTTTTTGCCTTCATCTACAACGTGCTTGGCGTGCCGGTCGCTGCCGGGGTCCTTTACCCGGTTTTCGGAACACTGCTATCGCCGATGATCGCGGCTGCCGCTATGAGCCTGTCCTCCGTGTCCGTCATCGGCAATGCACTGCGCCTGCGCAATTTAAAGCTGTAAGCTCAAGGAGGTTTTTCCATGAATATTGGTGATGCGTCGTTACAGTCCGGCCTGCCACCCAAGACCATTCGCTACTACGAGGATATCGGACTTTTGAAGCCCGGGTGGGCAGAAAACGGCTATCGTGACTACTCGGTCAAGGATCTTCATGGGCTGCGGTTTTTGCAGCGTAGCCGGAGCCTGGGGTTTTCGGTAGACGAGTGCCGGCAACTGCTGTCACTCTACAATGACAAGGCTCGTGAAAGTGCGGAAGTTAAAGCGATTGCACAGGCCAAATTGGTGGAGATCGACCGGAAGATTGCCGAGCTGGTTGGATTGCGCAGTGCGTTGCACCACCTTGTAGCAAACTGCCATGGCGACGAGCGGCCGGATTGCCCGATTATCGACCAACTTGCAGGCGAACCAAGTTTTCAGTCGAGCTGAAACGATGCCCCGGTCGAGGCCGAGAAAGTGCTTCTGAAACAGCCTAAAGGAAAATGACGTATCGTTCAGGCGGAAGGCCTGAACGATACGTGATGACTCAATGCCGGAGCGGTTCGCTTCCGATGGTTTCAGGCGCGTCGCGCCTGAGACGCCCCCTTGGCATTGTGACCGCCAGCAACCGGGTGTTTTTGCGCTCCGCGCGATAGCGGCTGTCATTGCCATCTACGGGATCCGGCCGCGGTTGCTCTGGGTTGCTGTTCCTGTGCTCGGCGATGCGGTGATCTCGGCCATAATCATGTCAGCTGCCGCGGTTGTCGCGCTCTTCAGGGACGTTAATGGCATGCGCAGTCGCGGGGATGGTATGAATCCCGCTGGCCTAAGGGAAACGATACAAAAGGCACGCTACCAACTACCGGATCGGCACGACTTCCGCGGATGCCTTATGGCGCGCGAGCAGAACGCGCCTGTGCCATCCTCCCTCGGCCTCCACGTCATCGCGCAAAACAAGCTGGCCTCCACGAAGCGTTTGTGCCAGAGCCTCTCTTGGCCCGGCGAAATCAGGCTGTGTCGAGACCACCGGGATCAATGACACGGCGCGGTAGATCCGCTCCTCAGTGATGGCTCCCACCCAAAGCGGGGTCTGTTCTCGGTCCGCGAGCACCCTGTCGGTTTCCCAGAGTCGAAGCACGAGACGAGTGCTCGACGGGGCCGGTGCGGCCAACGACCTAACGGAGGTGATAACCGGTAGGCGACCGCTCGCAAACAGCGGAACCACTGGGACGGCAGTGGCGTCGGAGGATGCTGCGAGCCATGTGAGGGCGGTCATTGGCGTCCAGCCGACGGACGTCCTCCAACCGTCCTGCTGCAAAACATCCTGCAAATCCTGCACGCTGCCCGCCCACTGGAACGCAAGCGGCTCTTCGATTTCGCCGGTGAGGTCGATACGACGCTCCGGAAGTGTCTGCCAACCTGTCGTCCACCAATCCGTGACGGAAACGACCCGGACCACGGTTTTGGCGGCGTATCGGTCAATATCAGTGGTGTGGCTACGATAGATGTTACCCCCGCCCGCAAAGAGAACGGCCATGCATGCGACCAACAGCAACGCTGGCGATCCTATTCGTTCGACTGGACGTCTGAGATAGACGATGGTGAGCAGGATCAACCAGGCGGACCCAAACGCCGCCCCGCCAACAACGTCGGAAAACCAATGCGCACCGAGATACAGGCGTGAGAATGCGATCAGAAGGACGAGAACCGTGGCGCCCAGGCCGATCAAAACCCGAAATGCTGGCCGAAACTCGTGGGCGATGAGAACTGCCAGGAAGCCATAGAGCACCATGTTCGTCGTGCTGTGGCCGCTCGGAAAGGAAAAAGCGCTCCAACCGGAATATAGGAGCTCATCGGGTCTCGCTCTGTGAAGTGTCACCTTGATGACGGTGTTGAGAGCCGAGGCTCCGCCGACAGCGACAAGCCAGAAGGCGGCCGTGCGCCATGCCCGTTGCCAGGCAAGCCAAAGAAGCACAACAGCGGTGAGGGCCACCACGACTTTGGTATCACCAAGCTCGGTGACGGCAACCATGATCGCATCGCCGATTGGCGTGCGAACCTCTTGCAAGGCGTTGTAGATAGCGTGGTCCGCGAGAACCAACGGATCACCGTTGACCACGTCCTCAAGGATGCCAAAGAACAGCCATGCCGCCCCGCCGAGCAGGACAAGCATGATGGCGAGAACCCGCGCTTGCGAGCGTTCCGGATCGAGCAGGCTACCGACATACCGGCTGAGCCAGGTGTCGCGAGTTTCCGCCCATCGCCGCATCTCTGCAATGCCCAGGTCCAGCAGCGGAACAGCATGCCTCAATATCCAGCGCCCAAGTCGCCACGTCAGGCAACACGCGGCAATCAAAATGATGAAAAGGACTGCCAACGGCTTTGCTGCGCCGCCTAAAGCACTGAATGCAGCACCGACGAAAACACCGGGAAGGATATGTGACGGCGCCCAGACGAGAGCGGATGTGATGTTAACGACATAAAACCGTCTTGCAGACATTCCGAGCATGCCCGCGAGAAGTGGGATGAATGCGCGAACGCCTGGCGCAAAACGGGCTATAAAGACGCTCTTGTCGCCGTGGCGCTTGAAGAAGGCTTCGCTGCGCTCGATCAGTTCCGGATAACGGTTCAGCGGCCAGAGACTGACAATCTCACGATGGTACCGGTGACCAAGCCAGAAGGACAATCCGTCTCCGACGATCGCTCCAAGAATTGCTGCAGCCAACAGGGGCCAGAGCACAAGAACACCGCTTGGCACGAGCGCGCTGAGCGCAAGGATGACCGCCGTGCCAGGAACAACGACACCTATGATCGGGATCGATTCGCAGAGAGCAAGCACGAACACCGCCATATAGGCAATGTGAGGATGCGCGCTCAGCCACTGGATCACCGATGATACAAAAGACGCGATCATTGTCTTTCATCCTATAGGATATTGGTGATCAGATGATCGGCCTTCGTGCCTTCCCGATACACCGAACGGACGACCAGCGCCGCGACAATTCCTGTCAGCGCGCCGCGCACCGTGAAGGAGAAAGGCGGCCGCAATCGCAAAGGTCGCCGTTGCATGGTCGGAGGGAAACGAGAAGTCTGCGCTTCGTTCGATCAGCAGGTTGGTTATGCCGCCGTCATAGGGCCGTGCCCGGTGAACAAAGAGAAGAATGAGCTGGTTAAGGCCGAGCCCTAGCAAGAACGAGATGCCTGCTGCGAGGAGGACATGGCGTATATGGGGCCTGTCGGGCCTGCGCCACCATTGTATGGCGACCACCAGCACCAGGACCCGGACGCCAATGCTCGAGGTCCAGATCATTAGCTGATCGAGAGCAGCGATATGCCCCGCCAATGCGTTGATGGCATGGTTGATACTCGCGTCGAGTTCATACATTGGCACACTCCCTTTCGACCCTTGCAGCTTCGGAGGTGCTGCATCGATCCTCGATTAATCGGCTGATGCTTGGATATTGCTGCGATCGCGCACCCGCCCACGGATGAAAAACAATCCTGCAAGAGTGACGGCGGTGAAAGCGGCGCCAGCCAGGAACGTGCCCTGCGGCCCGCTGACGTCCCAAAGAATGCCGGCGATGACGCTTGCAACAAGCAGCGCAACCCCTGTCACAAGATTGAACATGCCGAAGGCCGTTCCACGCAGTTCAGCCGGCGCACTTTCCGCAATCAGGGTGGCAAGCAGTCCTTGTGTGAAGCCCATATGGAGGCCCCAGAGCACGACGCCGACGCCAACCCAGAGAATATCGGACGCAAAAGCCAACACGAGATCGGCCACAAGAAGCAGGACCAGACCGAAAACCAAAAGGGTCATGCGGTTGACACGGTCGGAGAGGACGCCGACCGGATAGGCCGACAGAGAGTATGCGAGGCTCATGATCACGAGGACGATCGGGACCAGGGCCAGTGGCAGGTCGATCGATTGAGCCCGCAAGATAAGAAATGCTTCGCTGAAACGGCGTCACGACACGAAAGTGGTGGATCTGTCCGACATTTGAGAACATAGGGTGATCACGCTGCAAGGATGGAAGTTTCCTGCCGCAACGGCCTGAGATCAGCGCCGTCCGTCAGGGTCCAGATGTAGTCGCCGGTGAGGCTGATGTGTTGCCAGCCGAGCGGGGTAATGTGCTTTAAGACGTCAGGCGGCGTCGGAATGCCCTCGCGATTGAGGGCGGCGAACGCCGGTTCGAGATATAGCGTGTTCCAGTAGACGATGGCGTTGATCAGCAGGTTCAGTCCGGATGCCCGATAGAACTGGCTCTCGAAGGTTCGGTCGCGCAATTCTCCGAGACGGTTGAAGAAAAGCGCCCGAGCAAGTGTGTTCTGAGCCTCGCTCTTGTTGAGGCCGGCGGTTGCGTTTCTACGCATTTCCGGGTTCTGCCACCATTGCGGTAGGAAAATCGATCGATTGATGCGGCCGAGATCGCGAAGCGCCAACGCCAGACCGTTCTGTCGTGGGAATGCCGACAGCTTGGCGAGTAGGGTCGAGGGTCGGACCTGGCCGGAACGGATCGTCGTGACGAGGCGAAGGATGTCATTCCAATTTGCCTTGATGCGCTCGACGTTGATGGGCTCTCCGACGAGAGATGTAAGGTTCGCTGGGGGCGTGTCACCGGGAAATAGGTAGAGCTTTCGATCCTTGAGGCCCCGCAGCCGGGGCACAAGCTGGAAGCCGACGAGATGGCAAAGGGCGAAACTCATATCGCTGACCCCACCCGTATCGACATAGTGGGTCTCGATGGCGAGATCGCTGCCATGATAGAGCAGTCCGTCAAGGACGTAGATTGCCTCGCTCGCATTGGCGTTCATGGCAACGATATAGAATGCGCCGTACTGATCGGACGTGAAGCGATAGAATTTGGCGCCTGGATTGGGACCATAGCGGGCATTGAGGTCGCCGATCGCCTCGGCGTGCCCCCCAGCCGGGAAGTATTGGCCGTCCGATGACGAGGTCGTGCCATCACCCCATAGGCTTGCGAGCGGCAATTGCCTCTGGGCATTGACGAGAATTGCGTGCGCTGCGGCGTAACCGTCCTCCCGGATGTGCCAGTCATGTGCCCAGGCAAGCTGGCGCATCGTGATACCGGGAGAAACATCCGCCATTCTGGTGAGGCCGAGATTTATGCCGTCGGCCAGGATCGCGGTGAGAAGGGCAAGCTTATTGTCGGCTGTCCGACCGCTGCGTAGATGAGTGAAAGCGTTGGAAAACCCGGTGCGGGCGTCCACCTCCAGCAGCAGATCCGTGATGCGGATCGCAGGCAGGCGGCTTTCAACCTTTGCCTTCAGCGACTTCGCGATGTCCGGAAACAACGCCTTGTGCGGCGTGACGCTGAAGCCTGCTCCGGTCAATTCGACATCGTCGAGTTCACCGGCGGCAGCCAAACGGGAGAGATCCGCTAGTCCCTCGTTCAGGACCCGGCGCTGCTGACGGAGATACGTCTCGACGTCGGTATCAACGGCGATCGGAAGCGGCCCTTCCTCACGCATCAGCTCGAACGTGGGCGCGGGAATGAGAAAGCTTTCGAAAGACTGGAAGCGTTTGGCCCCCTCCACCCAGACATCGCCCGCATCGAGCCGGCGCTTTAATTCGCTGAACAGGCAAAGTTCATAGGCCCTGCGATCGATCTTGCCGTCCTGCAGGATCAGTGGCACCCAACCTTTTGGAGCGAACGAAATTGGGGCTTTGTCCGGTATCGCCCTTTTGCCGGCACGATAGAGATCAGTGACCACGGATAGTGCCCGCAACAGATTTGCCGCCACGGCGTGGCCGCGGAAGACGAGGGTGGAAAGAAACTGCGGCGCAAGTTTCCGGATTGTCGGATAGCGCTGGAGCATGTCGATTTTGCCATCGATGACATCAGGGGCAATCAGCGTATCGACTGCCTCGACACTAAGCGTGAAGGCAGGCCAATGAATGGCCCTCTCGATCGCGCCAGCGATGTCCTCGCCTTCCTCCCTCGCCTCGATGATCGCGTGACAAACTTTTGAAACATCCCTCAGCGGCCTCTGCACCTCCCGGACCGACCGTGTCACGCGAGCGGCCGCCCGATTGTCGGCTCGCCGGGTCAGCACGCCCATGATCTTCTTGAACATGTCGATGGCGCAGTCGGTCAGGTGGCGGGAAAGATGCAACGCCGTAGCGGCCAGGACAGCGTGCCGGCGTTCGGGGGTGAGATCGCGCAGATGCTGTGCGCTCATCCGCATGCCCTCCGCGGCAAATTCGTCAAAGACCTTGACCGGAACCCGATCCATCAAAGTCGCAGACAGATTCAGCGACCGCAGAAAGCGAATTCGCTCGGCAATTCTATCGAGGTTGGCGGCTGCTGGTGACAATGCCGGCGTTCTCGCCCAGGCAAGGACGGTCATGCTCGTCTCTTCACGCGGATCGAGAAGCTTGTCGAGATCGAGCTTCTGACCCTCGGATAGCCCTCCAGCCAAAGCCCGGTGGGCGATACGAACGCCGCGCCGGATTGCCACATGAATGATGGCTTCAAGCGCCGATCGCGGAGGCAGGAGAATTCTCCGACGCCGCAACTCCTCAACCACCATGTCCGCCAATTTGTCGGCTTGGCGTAGTGTTTGAGCCGCCGGTGTCAGCCAACCGGTCAACACTCGCACATCAGATGGGGCAAATGGCCGAATCTGCATTCGATCGAAAAGCAGAATGAGATGTTCGCGCCGCGTCTGCGGCCGCTCGAAGTAGCGATCGATCTCGCGATGATCGACACCGATCTGCCTTGCCAGAAACCGGAGGACGCCGAGCGGCAGAACCTCGCCATCCGCAAGTGGTCGTCCCGGATACCGCAGCGTGGCCAGGACACAGGCAAGACCCAACCGGTTCGAAGCCTTGTTCTGTCGCATGATGAGATCGAGGTCGGATCGGTCCAGCGTGTAGTGTTTGGCAACCTCCCTGTCGTCATCCGGGATGGTTGTCGCCTGCTGCCACCATGCTTCGCTCAATATTACCCTTCGCGCCATGCCTCGATCTTCCAATAAAGTTGATGAAAATGCAGCGAACTGGAAAATGCCTGTCCGACAAACGACCGTTTGGCGGCGTCCACAAGTTTTGTCCGCAAACATTGCTATTTAACGGCAAATCGGACATTGTCCGCATTGAACCAGAAAACGGACAAGTCGCACCTCATGACTGCGATCGGCTATGTAAGGGTCTCGACCGGAGAACAGGACACGGCGCTGCAGCTCGATGCCTTGCGGAAGGCAGGCTGCGAGAAGCTGTTCGAGGACAAGGCGTCAGGTGTAAAGACCGATCGGCCCGGTCTGACGGATGCTATCCGTTATGTGAGTGACGGCGATACGCTGACGGTCTGGAAGCTCGACCGTCTCGGCCGATCAATGAAGCACCTGATCGAGATCGTCACTGAGCTGGAAGCAAAAGGAGTCGGCTTCCGCTCCATCACCGAGAATATCGACACCACGACATCGGGCGGTCGTCTGGTGTTCCACCTGTTTGGAGCGCTGGCGCAATTCGAACGCGATCTGATCCGGGAAAGGACCAGAGCAGGGCTTCAGGCCGCGGAAGAGCGCGGCCGGCGTGGTGGCCGTCAAGCGGTCGTAACCCCGGAGAAACTTGCCAAAGCTCGGCAGCATCTGGCTGCTGGACTCAATGTTCGCGAAGCTGCCGCGCGTGTCAAAATTGGGAAAACTGCACTCTACCAAGCTCTCAAGGTTGAAAAATAGCGCTGTCGCCGAAGCTGAAAGCTGGCTTGCCGGACGGCCAAGTTGATAGGTTGCCAATGACGATCCGAACAAATCGAAGAGAGATCCTCAAGTACATGGGAGCAACGATAATGGTCGGTACGACCCCAGCCATCGCAGACGAAAAACATACCGATTGGCAGATTGCCGCTTCGGGTGAGACAGAGTTCAAATCCGACCCCGCAAGGCGTTTCGATGATCTGGCGAAAAGCGGAAAGTTATCGGGTGTGCACGGAGTTGTCGCCTTGCGCGGCGGTCGTATTGCCTTTGAACGTTATATCGACGGCAACGACATGAAGTGGGGACAGACGCTAGAAAATGTGAAGTTCGGGCCGGAAACCCTTCACGACATCAGATCCGTTACGAAAAGCATCGTCGGTCTGCTCTACGGTATTGCGGTTGCTAAGGGGCGAGTGCCGGCGCTTGACGAGCCGATCATCGCGCAGTTTCCCGAATATGCTGATCTTGGCCGTGATCCCGAGCGCGAGCGTATCACCATTCGCCATGCACTGACCATGACGCTGGCCATGGAATGGAACGAAGACGCCCCCTACACTGATCCTGCCAATAGCGAGATTGCCATGGAGCAAGCGCCGGATCGCTATCGCTTCATCCTGGATCGGCCGATCCTTGCCAAACCGGGAAGAGGCTGGATTTACAGCGGCGGAGCGGTTGCGCTGATTGGCAAGATCATTGAGCGAGGCACCGGGCAGAGTTTACCGGACTTCGCGAAAGAAGTGCTGTTTGATCCCCTCGGCATCGACGCCATGGAATGGATCCGAGGCCAGGATGGTGAGCCATCGGCTGCATCGGGGCTACGGCTGTCGCCTCGTTCACTGGCCCGCATCGGGCAGGTGATCTTGCAGGGCGGCGAATGGCAAGGCCGCAGTGTCATTCCAAAATCCTGGCTCGATGAAAGTTTCCAACCTGCCGCCATCGTTGATATCGGTTGGCGGGGAATGCATTACGGTTATCTCTGGTATCTCGGCGAGGAGGCTGTAACAGACAAGACAGGAACCTATGGCGAGCGTTTCATCGCTGCGTTCGGCAATGGTGGGCAACGGCTGTTCGTCTTCCCCGGCTTCGACTTTGTCCTCGCCATCACCACCGGCAATTACAATTCCCCGGATCAGTGGATGGCACCTGCCGCGCTGTTGTTCGACGTGTTCCTGCCCAGCCTTACTAAGACGTGAAAGCGGGCGTCTTTCCGTTCCGCTGACGGCTGAACACCGCTAAGATTTGAAATTCGGAAGTCATTTTGCTGCGTCGGGCTAAATGGCGCCGGGCGACCTCAGTTCTTTGTTCGTTCTAAAATGTCGGACAGATCGATCACTTTCGTGTCGTGACGCCGGAAAGCCGAAAACACTCAGGCCGACGCATGGGAAGGTGACCCTAATCAGCTTCTGGGCGACTTGGTGCATCAATTGTAGGACGGATCTCCCTGCCATGGCCCGCCTCCAGCAAGCCATGGGGCATCGTGTGGAAGTTGCCGCGATCTCTGTCGACACGATTGGGAGAGAGGACGTAAAATCCTTCGTGTCGGAGCTCGGTATCAAGGGGTTGCCGATTTATCTCGATCCGGCCGGTTTGGTCGCAGGCCCCGATGCCAAGGGGAATTCGCTTTTTCCCCTCTTTGGAATGCCGATTACATATCTGATTACACCCGACGGACGAATTGCCGGCTACCTGGCCGGCACGGCGGATTGGTTGAGCCAGTCGGGGCAAGATCTACTTTCCTACTACCAGAGCAGTTGAAGAATTTTTGCAGTGATGTTTAGCAGACAATCCGCACCGCTAAGTGGAAGCCCGGCCTTCGTGCGGTCTAGTTGCACATCGGGCGGCCACTGACCGTCTTGTCGAGGGGAACCTCATCCTGGAGGACCTCCCATTGGGCTGCAATCTTCGATCGTGTTGCAGCGATCAGCTTTTTGCCGTGATAACCCTACCGTTGGGACTATTCATGCCACACGGCAGAACTCCGGACGGCCAAGTTCAGTCATCCAGTTGAGAACGCGGACGCCGATCTTTACCTCAGTCTTCTGATTGTCTGAGCCTGTTGGAAACATTATATTTTTGGATCTATCTCCGCGACCACAGTTGAGATGTTAGGATGATGAGGACTATGGCGGGCGAGCAAACCCGCCGAGCGATTGACGCACGGTATGGCCAAGTGACAATCGTGAATTGTATGTATCGTTGCTTTACAACCATAAGTCGGCGATAGCCTCGCAGGCGGGCACATCAAGCCTTTCGCTCCGACGCTCTGTGACGGCTCGGGCGAGATCCTTCCCATGCACCGACGCTGGTATCGGCGCCTGATGGAGTCGGAGGCGACCTTCCTGATCCCGCAGCGGCGGCGCTAGCGCCGAACGGGTGTCGCTGGCGGCAAAGTGCGGTGTGCAAAGGGTGGTGGCAGTATCCACTGTGACCGTGGAATGTCGCGGCGATTATCAGGCTGTAGAATCGCGCAGCAACAGGCGCGATCCGACCGCCACGATGGACCTGATCGCGGGGAGCAACTCCTTCCCCAAGCCTGTCAGCTCATATTCCACGGTGGGCGGCGATGTCGGCATCACGTTGCGTGTCAGGACGCCGCGATGCTCGAGATCTCGTAGCCTGCTTGTCATCACCTTTGCCGAGATGAATGGGCTATCACGGCGCAATTCGGAAAACCGGCGCGGACCTTCGCTCAAGGACCAAAGCACCTCCGGTGTCCAGCAGCCCCCGAGCAAGTTCATACACTTTGACATGGGGCAGCCGGGCAGCGCCACAACCTTCTTTCGTACTTTGAGAACCATTGAACATCCTTGTTGCGAGGTTTCCATTTGGATACCGGAAAGTAGAGGTAACCGCAAGATACGTGGTTTCCCATGGTTACGCTGGCTGCTATTTGAGGGCCCTCAATCCCCGTAACAAGAAATGGACTTAACGATGTACGCCGTAACTGGAGCAACAGGACAACTGGGCCGCCTCGTGATCGAGACGCTCCTCGAAACCATCCCCGCCGATAGAATTGTCGCGGTGGCGCGCAATCCTGCCAAGGCGCGCGATCTGGCCGATCGCGGCATAATCATACGGGAGGGGGACTATAGTCGTCCCGACACACTGGTTCCGGCGTTGGAAGGCGTCGAAAAACTCTTGCTCATTTCGTCGACTGAGGTAAGCGGGCGCCTGCCGCGGCATCGGGCCGTCATCGATGCGGCCGGTCAGGCCGGGGTATCCCTAATCGCCTACACGAGCATGCTTAATGCCGATACGTCTCCCGCGAGGCTGGCTGTTGAGCACCGCCAGACGGAAGAGATCATCGGGGCTTCTGGAATTCCCGCCGTCATTTTGCGCAACGCCTGGTACACGGAAAACCATCTGCTCGCGCTTCCGGCAGCTCTCGAG
Source organism: Rhizobium lusitanum (assembly GCF_014189535.1). NCBI lineage: Bacteria > Pseudomonadati > Pseudomonadota > Alphaproteobacteria > Hyphomicrobiales > Rhizobiaceae > Martinezella > Martinezella lusitana. Next base: position 74,055 of record NZ_CP050304.1, read on the forward strand.
CACGGCGCCATCGTAGGTTCCGCGGGCGGCGGCCGCTTCTCATCCGCGGCGCGGAAGGACTATGCCGCAGCCGCAGCAGTGGCGCTGGCAAGTGATGGCCACGCTGGGCACACCTATGAATTGGCTGCAGACCAAGCGTTCACGCTTTCTGAGCTTGCAGCGGAGGTATCGCGGCTGTCTGGCAAGACCGTCGTCTACAACGATCTTTCCGAGGCCGATTACGAAAGTGTCTTGACTGGCGCAGGGCTGCCGGCTGATCTCGCCGCTCTTCTTGCGGACGCAGACGCCGCGGCCTCACGCGGTGCGCTATTCGATGACGGAGGCGCCTTGCGACGGCTGATCGGTCGCCCGACCATCACGATGCACAGCCTCGTCGCGACCGCTTTGCGCAGTTGAAGCCAGGCCAGGGCTTCAGGTGATGTCACGCAACGGAATGGTTCTTAGCGGGGCAGTGTCATCTGATCTCTACCAGCCTACCAGAGTGCGTGACATCGACGCCCGAGGTGCGGCAAAAAACGCCTCCAATCATCGAATTTCTCGACTCCTCGAGATGACACCAAAAGAGTTGCATTATGCAAGCGAACCATCAAGGACAAGATAAGATGACATCAGCACTGACGAACTTACAGCAACATTGGTCGAGCGGCGTCGCCACCGGGCTCATCGCCGGCCTCGCAGCCGGCGTAATCGTTCTGGTCCCGGTCCTAATCCTGCAAACGGCGCGAGACGTTCGCGTCGTGCCTGAGATGCAGTTGGCGGCGAGCAGTCTGATGGGCATGGCCGCCTATTCGAGCGCCGCCGGCCTCATCCTGGGAACCTTGCTCCATTTTTTCGTGTCGATCATTCCAGCGGTCCTCTACGCTCTGGTTGCGTGGCAGGTGCCGACCGTAAACCGTTGGGCGTGGATCGGCGGTCCTGTGCTTGGCATTATCGTGTTCTTCTTCATGGGCTTCGTCGTATTGCCACTCAGCGACTTCACCACTCCCGCCTCCGTGACGCCCATGCCCTTCCTGCCCGCCTTGCTGACCCACATGTTCGGCCTCGGCCTGCCAATCGCATTGATCGTGAGGCGCGGATGGATGCGTACTGTGATCGCCCGTCCGGTTGCAGGGCAGGCACAAAATCCATCTGTTTTGAAATCGTCACGGCGAAGCTGAGGAACGACGTTGAGGTCGCACAAATGGAAGCCCATCGTCATGAGATCGGCGCAAATCTGATCGCACAGCGTTCGGGCTTCCTGTCGCAAGAGGCTGCGCCCGGCGTCGAGCATAGCTTGCTGGCCATCGTCCACTGGCGATCGCTCGCGAACGCTTCTGTCCCCACCCTTCTCGGCGCAACCCATGCCGATGATTGCACCAGAATCGTTTATGATGGAACACTATTGCACGCTAGTCAGCGTGCCCGTTGTATCCGTCAATCAAACGAAGGAAGTCGCTTAGTCGACTAGGAATCGGCGGTGGCTTCGATGACGGTCCATGGCTTGGATGGATGCCGAGCCGCGGCACGTCGGAAGCGGCGATATCAAGAGTGATCGCCCCGTGGTCTTCACTCTGCGCAAACGCGGCCCGGTCAGGGTTCATCACCAGTCCCTGACCGATGGCGACGAGCGAGAGGCCACTGCGACTGCCTGTTCGGCTTGTTCCGGAGTCCGGGTCCGGCCATCTGCGATGAGCGGAATGCGCCCGGCAAGGCGGTTGCCTCTTGAAAGCTGAGTCCTGGACGTGTTATGTTAGCCAAACTGGCATAATGTCTGACACCAGACGCAGTTGCGGAGGCAGCGATGAGAAAACACAGCGGCGGCAAAAAAGTGACGCAAACAGAGCCCGGCGCTCTGCTCACAACGGTCGCTCGGAATGCAAAGACCGGCCAGTTCGTCACAATCAGCAAAGCCCGTTTCGAGGCTGTAATGAAAGCTGCAGAGCATTCGGGTTTGCTGGGTGAGAAAAGTAAGCGGATAGGAGGTCGCATCAGCCCGGCACTCATCGAACAGGCGAAGAAACATACAGGCATCGAAACCGACACCGATCTGATCGAATTTGCCTTGGCAAATGTGGCCCTTGATGACGATTTCGGGAAGACTTTCCGGAAGACGAGGGGAACCGTGGATCCCGACTTGAAGCTCGGGTTCTGAATTGGCAGATTTTGATTTTGATGCGTCGGTCCGGTGGGCACGTTTTGATCCACAACGTACATTGGCACGACGAGAGGACCGCGAACTTCCATTCATCGATGATGTGGTGGGAGCTGGGCAAGAGCTTCTGCTTGATACATGCGTTTACATCGACGGCTTGCAGGGGCGTGCGCCTGAGGCGGTTGCCAACTTGCTGGACATCAGGTTGAGCAACCATTCCACCATCGCCATTCAGGAGTTGATGCACACCGCTGGTGTTCTCGATCCCAGGCATCCCGGCACGAGGATGGCGGTGCGACAGATCGGGGTCACAATAAATGGCATGCAGCCCCATCGTATCTTTGCGCCCGATACCGATGTGCTCGGGCGGGCGGCTCTCCTTGCCGGCATGCTATGCCGTCTTCAAGGGTACCAGAAGGACGCGCGTCTTCGCGCACTTCACGATTGCGTCCTGTTTCTTCAGGCTCAGAAACTTGGTTTCACTGTCCTCACAGCCAATGTTAGCGATTTTGATTGCCTGCTGCAACTGATACCAACTGGACGGGCTCTGTTTTACAGGTCAGACGATTAATATCGCAGCCCGGCGCATTCTTCTGTCCGCGTCGGTGTAGTACTCGCCGCCTGAGTCACCGGCTTGTGCTGGCAGATTCCGCCTTGCCTTGCGGTTCAGCGTAGCGGATACGCCAAAGCGTCAAACTGCCACGGCGACGAAGACCGGCCTCGTACTCCTGCCAGTTCGTCACTTTGAATTGCATCTTGCTGATACGATGTCGACGGGCGTTATGTTTGTGCGGCATACTGGATCAATCAAGCTATTTTCGATCGCAGCCGCATAGATGTAAAACGTTGAAGTTTGATCCCTGCACCAATTCTAAAAATATTACCGTTGATGACAGTCTGAGTTCGAATGCCGCTGACTATCAGCAGGGGTTTGGCGGCCACCATCCAAATCTACGTACCGAGTTCCAGGCTTGCGATCTTGATTTTGCTCCCTCTTGGTCAGCAGCTCCTTCGACAGCTCGCCACGGGTCACCGGCTGGAAATATCCCATCGCCATCAGCACCATCGCCTCGATCACCGAAGCCGCCGCCTGCTTGCCGTCGATCACGGTTGCCGCAGCCATCGCACTCATCGCAGCCATGGCCTACCCCATCCTCTCGGAGGCATAGCTCCCGGGGCTTGCCGGGAAGACGATGGTGCGGTTGCCGTTGAGGAAGGTGCGATAGTGGATATGCGCATGGATGGCCCGCGCCAGAACCTGGCTTTCGACATCACGGCCGATCGAGACGTAATCGTCGGCCGACTGCGCATGGGTGATGCGCGCCGTGTCCTGCTCGATGATCGGACCTTCGTCCAGATCCGCCGTCACATAATGCGCCGTCGCTCCGATCAGCTTCACACCACGCTCATAGGCCTGCTTGTAAGGATTGGCTCCCTTGAAGCTCGGCAGGAAGGAATGGTGGATGTTGATGATCCGGCCAGACATCTTCTGGCACATGGAATCCGACAGGATCTGCATGTAGCGCGCCAGCACGATCAGTTCCGTGCCGGTCTGCTCGACCACATCCATGATGCGGGCTTCCGCCTGCGGCTTGTTGGCCTTGGTCACCGGAATATGGTGGAAGGGGATATCGTGGTTGACCACCACCTTCTGGTATTCAAAGTGATTGGAGACGACACCGACGATGTCGATCGGCAGCGCCCCGATCTTCCCGCGATAGAGCAGGTCGTTGAGACAATGGCCGAAGCGCGACACCATCAACAGCACCTTCATGCGCTTCTGGGTGTCGTGGAACTCGGCTTCCATCTCGGACTTACTCGCGATCGGCTTGAAGCCCTCCGCCAGCGCCGTCTCGCCGACCCCTTGTTCGGAGATGAAGCTCACCCGCATGAAGAACTTGCCGGTATCGAGATCGTCGAACTGCGAACTGTCGACGATGTTGCAGCCCTGATCGGCCAGATAATTGGCGATCGCCGCAACGATCCCGCGCGTCGATTGGCAGGATACGGTCAAGATATATTGGCGCATAAGTTGTTTTCCTAGCATTACACGGACATTCCGGGTGTCCGCACAGCGCGCGAACACCTTTCCGGGAGCGGTGAACTTAACTGTCGTTTCATCCAGAGATGGCCTTTGAGATTCAAATTTGAGAGGCCAGCGACGTTAATCTAAGGCACTATAATCCGGCTGTCGTTCAAAGGTCCGGATTTCCTTGTTTATCAGGCTGCCATCCGATCCCCTCTCGACTTTTCGGATGTAGACATTCTGGATGACATTACGCGTCTTGAGGTCGATTATGATCGGTCCGCGCGGACTTTCCCAGGATTTGCCGGCCACCGCTGCGATCGCTGCGTCCGGATCCGCTTTGCCGCCCGTGGCACGGATCATTTCATAGAGAGAGTGCGTGCCATTATAGGCGGAAACGGTGGCAGCGTTTGCCACCGCATCTGGGTAAAGTTCCTTCAGCTTCTTGATGAAGTCGCCATTCTCAATGGAATCGTGTGCGGCGGAATAGAGGTAGCAGGTTTCAAGGCCGATCGCAGCGTTACCAAGCGCCTGGAGATCAGACTCCCGCGTCTCCGACGTTGCAATGAATGCGATGCCCGCTTTGTCAAGGCCGTTTTCGCGATAGGCCTTTATGAAGCTGTATGTCGGCGGACCGTATGGAAGGAATACGAAAAGGGCATCCGGCTTCTTCAGGGCGACCGATTGAAGATAGGCGCTGAAGTCCGTCGTGGTCAGCGGCATGCGGATCGATTGCAGGACTTCGCCGCCGCCATTTTTGAAGGTCTTGACGAAATGCGTCTCGGCATCGATGCCTGGCCCGTAGTCGGAAACGAGTGTGATGGCGTTGTTATACCCCTTTTCCAGCGCGTTCTTCGCCGTCGGCATCGTGACTTGCGGCAAGGTATTGGACGTGCGGACGAAATATTTGGATTTCGACACGACAGCGGAAGCTGAGGCATTGAAGATGACGGTAGGAATCTTTGCCTTTTCTGCGACCTGAGCGGCCCCTGTGGTATTTGGCGCAAAGACAAAGCCCGCGAGATAATGGACCTTGTCGCGTGTTACCAGTTCAAGCGCCTTTGCCTTGGCCTCGGACGGTTTCGCCACCGGCAGATCTCGCCAGATGAATTCGATCTTCACGCCGGGCATGGGATCTCGATGCCTTGGCGGAACGGTTCTCCGAACGAACCGGAAAAGCCGCCGCTAAAAGGCCCCAAGACGCCAACCTCGACCGTCTCCTCGGCATTGGCGGTCCTCAGGAAACATGTGGCTGCCAACAAGACCGCGGATACGAACGTCTTCATTTCTTTCTCCTCCTCCGACGATGAACGGCTTCATCCCGTTCGTAAAAACTCTGTGCCCGGCGACCAATCGGCCGCCGGCTCCATCCCCATTTCAGCGTTGATTGCCGTCAGCCGGCGACGTCGGCGCGCCGGTTGTCCTGTTTGTAGGGCGCAGGGGCCACCGTTGCCCGAATTTCCTTTTGCAGATGACCGGGGTTGCCCCAAATCACGCTGACCTCCGTGCCGGGCTCGCTCTGGTCAATATCGATTGTTGTGAGCGACAGCATCTTGCGGAAATAAAAGCTGTAGCCGCGAGACGTTGAGACACCGACGAGCTTGCCGTCCTTCATCACCTTGTCGGCATGCATGAAGCCTCGTTGTTCGCGCGGCATTTCCATGAAGTCGTAAGGCGCACCTTCCTTGTAGAGCGAACTATACACGTCGACGATATCCTCGGCATTCCAGACGAGCGTGCGGATGACGCGCTTGGGGGCTGCCAGCTCCTTTTCCAACGCATCCCGACCGATGAAATCATGGTTCACCTTGACGCTCTTGCCCCAACCGAGCTCGACAGGGCTACGATACCAATCCTCGATCCTTTCGCCTTCGAAACTTCCCGCAACATTGAAGGTTGAAGCGAAGGCGGGCATGGCGGCTTTGAACTCAGCCAGATATTCCTTCATGTCATCGCCGAAGATCGCCGGAAGATAATCCGTGACGATGGTCGGGAAGCAGGCTTCAAGGTGATTGATGAATGCCGTGCGTCCGCCGAGCTGACGGATACCAAACTCCTGCCCCGCCTTCAGGATTGCCTGATAGACTTCGGCGCTGTGTTCCGCCGGGCCCTGGAGCTCATAGCCAATCTCTCCGGCCATTCCCTGCCGCAGCGCCAGCACCTCGTGTCCGGCAATCGTGATCTTGCCATTGTGCATGAATTTGATATCGCGGATGTCCTGGCCGCAAGCCTTTTCAACCACATGGACGGCCGTGGGGCCGGAAACCTGAAAATTGAACCAGTCATCGACTTCGGACGTGGCGTTGTAGTTGCCCTGCCGCATCTTGTAGTCGACCCAGAACCCGCCACGGCCGAAGAGGATGAACTCTTCTTCGCCCAGACGGGTCAAAATCCCTTCGTGGATGACTTTGCCGTCCTTATTGCAATGGATGACATGCTTCGACTGGTTGAGGACAAATTTCTCGAAGCTGTTGACCGACACGTCCGAGAACAGCTTCAGCACATCTGGGCCGCGGAAGCGCCGCTCCCAGAGGAACGACCAATCGCCGATATAGCAGGTCTCCTTCCAGGAGAGGCTTTCGTCCTGCCAATTGGTATATTCCGGCTGACCCCATCGGCTTGTAAAGTAGCCCGGCGGCGTACGACGAAGATCTGCGATAGTCATAGAGTTCCTCCCTTGATGTAATGGATTGCTCCCGTCGGACGCACGGGAAGCTCGACATCCGTCTCGTCGCTGACCCACGGGATCTTTTGCTTGAATGCGCGCAGTATTTGCAGGTAACGCGCCGCACAGAACGAGTGCTCCAAAGCGAGCGCTTCCGCTCGCTGGCCCTTGCCGGTGCGAATGCAGTCAACGATTGCTCGATGCTGCTCCTGCGCGATCATCAGCACGCGCTGCACGGACGGCTTGTCGAGACTGAGCGATTTTACAAATGCGTTGGCAGAGGCGAACGGAAGCGTCTTAATCTTTTCCAGCGAGCGTGCGACCATCTGACTGCCAGAGGCTTCCACCAGAAGCTCATGAAACCTGTCGTTCAGACGGACATAGTCATCCTGATCGACGGCATCGCTCAGATTGTCGACAACGTCATCAAGCTGAATGACGCACGCGTTCATTTCAGCAACGATTGAGGGCGTTGCGCTCCCCTCGGCTGCATATCGCGCAGCCAGGCCCTCGAGCGTGCCGCGGATTTCGATCGCCTGATAAATATCGGTTTCCGAATACATTTTCACTGTGAAGCGATTCGTTGCCGTGCGCTCAAGAAGGCCCTCATCTGCCATCTGATTAAGGGCCATGCGGGCCGGCGTCCGCGACACGTTGAACCGGTCGGAAATCAGTGCTTCCGACACGCGGCTGCCCGGCATAACTTCTGCGTCAACAATCAGGCCGCGTAGCCCCAGCACTGCCCGCAATGTTTGCGATTGGGAACTGTCATTATCGTTCGACACTTTTCTCCTCCGTGTAACAGGGCGAACTTATTATAAAATGTATACGACGTCGAGCGAATACCTCGGAAAATACCACGTTATAAGTCTGGATATCACAAAAGAGTATACGGATGTCGTTTTCTGGGGGTCGCCGCACATACAGCGGCAGGTGGATTCCCTACAAGCGCGAAGGTTCGGTATGCCTTACGAGCTCAAACTATCAGGTCGCTTCCACGATGTTGGACGGGCTGCGGCACAAGGTGCTGTTTGAGAGTTCCGCGTGGAAATCAACACTTTGAGGAACGGCTTTTACCGGACACGGTTATGCAGCGAGCGCAGCAAATTGCTCAAATGCGGATTGGCCGCTGATTGTTGAATTCCATACAAAACCCTCTCCAGCAAAAGCGTCCCCGGATTGATTCGGTAGCGAACATCGCCCCCAGTGGATTTTGCATTAAGCGATTGATAATATTTGTCTATTAGTAGTGCCTTCGGGTTCATCGTTGGCGCAGTCGCGCGCCCACCGCATCCTGTCCTCCTCTAGCGAGGGGGCATTGTTCGCTGCTGATTCAAACTTCACCCCTAAATCAGCTTGTCGAGCGTAATCGGCAAGTCCCGAATACGTTTGCCGGTCGCGTTAAAGATGGCATTGGCAACCGCAGCCCCAACGCCGGTGATTCCGATTTCCCCAATTCCACGCGCTCCCATGGGGGCCTGCGGATCAGCCGCATCAGTGTAGATGATGTCTATCTGAGGGACGTCCATTTGTACGGGGACATGATATTCGGCAAGCGAAGCGTTGACGATACGACCAGTCCGCTCATCGAAATTCGTCTCTTCGGTCAGCGCCAGGCCAATCCCCATCACGATGCCGCCCTTGAACTGACTAGTTGCAGTTTTGGCGTTCAGGATATGTCCTGCATCAAACGAGCCAAGGAAGCGGGAAACTCGAGTTTCTCCGGTAACGTCACTGACGCGTACTTCACAGAATTGCGCCCCATAGGAATGCATGGAAAAAGCCTGCATTTCCGCTGGGGGCGCTGCCTCGGCCTGACAGACGAGTTCGTTGCGACCTGAACGACGAAGAATCGATTCGTAGGTCTCGAAACGCTCCAGATCGTCGCGATGGCCGATTCCACCGTCGCGCGGCTCGACATCAGCAAGCGAAAGGCCAGCCAGCGGCGACGCATTGCCCGCGAGCTTGAGCAGCTCCTCGACGAAGACTTCCGTTGCGGCAATGACCGCGCCTCCGATGGAAGCGGTCTGCGTCGAGCCGCCGGCGATGACACCACGTGGCAGGGTGCTATCACCATATTCGAAGGTGACATGATCGGTCAGCACGCCAAGACGGGCTGCAATGTGCTGCACCTGCGCCGTGGCCGTGCCCATTCCCATATCGTGAACTGCCGTCGAGACCGTGACATGACCAACAGCCGTCAGCCTGATGCGGGCGGCCGTTCCGGGAAAGCGGTGATAGGGATAGGTCGCTGTTGCGCAACCCATACCAATGAGCCATTCGCCGTCACGCTGCTGGCGTGGGGTAGGGCTGCGGCGGTGCCAGCCGAATTGTTTCGCGCCCGACTCATAGGCTTCGATCAGGTGGCGGGAAGAGAATGCTTTGCCACTGGTCGGATCCTTTTCCGGCTCGATACGCTTGCGCAGTTCAATTGGATCGATCCCGAGTTTGTCGGCTAGTTCATCGAGCGCGCATTCCAGCGCAAACGTGCCGACCGACTCGCCCGGCGCGCGCATGAAGGTATTCGCCATCATATCCATGTCGGCAACCTCCTGGGCGAGACGAAAGGTTTTGGCGGCATAGAGATGTCGAGCCGGAAAGGTGAATTGTTCAGGACAGGAATTATGCAGCGTCATAGCAACGATACCCGTGTGGATGACTGCATCTAGCTTTCCCTCACCGCTAGCGCCGAGTGCCACGCGCTGCTCCGTCACCGTGCGACCGCCGACAATGCGGAATACACCCTCGCGCGATAGCATGATGCGTACCGGCCGTTTTGCGAGTTTGGCCGCGGCACATGCCAGGATTTGATGATCCCATAGACATTTGCCGCCAAAGCCTCCACCGACATACGGGGATGTCACGCGCACCTTCTCCGGATCGATATCGAACATATCAGCCAGTTGTCCGGCCGTCAGATCAATCATCTGGGTAGCGTCGTGCAGTCGCAGTTCGTCGCCTTTCCAGGCGACGGTCGCGGCGTGTAGTTCGATTGCGTTGTGATTGTGCCGGGGTGTTCGGTAGATATTGTCTACCTGCACTTCGGATGCCTTTAAGGCATGCTCCGCATCGCCGATTTCGAGAATAGGCGGCTGACCCAGCAATGTCTCCAGCTGGCGCGGCCTCATCTTGGCTTCCTCAAACGAGGTGACCGCCGGCAACGCCGCATATTCCACCTTGATCAGCGATGTTGCAAAATCAGCCTGCTCCTGAGTTTCGCCGAGGACAAGCGCAACAGCCTGACCGTTCCAGTGGATTTCGTCGTTCTGCATGACCGGCAAGTCGCTTGCGCCTGCAGACGATGGCGAGGACATCATCAGAGACGGGGCCTTCATCCGGGGTGCATTTTGATAGGTCATTACAAGCACCACGCCCGGCGCCTTTTCGGCTCCCATGGTATCGAGCTCGGTAATGCGACCGCGGGCGATATTGCTGAAGACGAGCGCGGCGTAGCAGATATTCTCGTAAGGATACTCGGCCGCAAAGAGCGCCTTGCCCTCTACTTTGAGAGGTCCGTCGATGCGCGATATCGGCTGACCAAGCGCACCGTGCTTGCGCAGCATCGGATCTGATGTGACCCCCGGCTGCCAGCTGCCGGACTTGTCCCTTTGGGCATCGGATTGCACGGTCATGCGCCCTCTCCTTTCAATTCATCGAGAACCGCAACGATCGTTCGTTTCGCCAACTCGATCTTGAAGCCGTTGTCCCTCAGCCCGACGGCTGTCGCGAGTTCCACTTCAGCTGCGGCGCGGAAGCTCTCAAGACCGGCGGGCTCGCCTATCAAGGCTTCCTCGGCCTTGAGGGCGCGCCAGGGTTTGTGGGCAACCCCGCCAAGTGCCAGTCGGACATCACGCACTTTGCCTGCGTCATCGATGTCGATCGCCGCAGCGACAGAGATCAAAGCGAAGGCATAGCTCGCGCGGTCGCGTACCTTGCGATAGGTGGAACGCCGGGCGAAGGGAAGCGGCGGAATTTCAATTGCCGTGATCAGCTCGTTGAGCTGCAGCTGCGTTTCAATATCCGGCCGGTCGCCGGGCAGCCGGTGCAGATCCAACAGGCGCACGCTGCGCGAGCCGACAGGCCCTTCAAGATGCACAGTTGCGTCAAGCGCGGCGAGCGCTACGCACATGTCGGATGGATGGGTCGCAACACAGGAGGATGATGCGCCTAGGATCGCATGATAACGGTTAAAACCATCCTTGGCGTCACAACCCGCCTGCGGCTGTCTTTTATTGCAACGAGCCGCATCGTCATAAAAGTACCGACACCGCGTGCGCTGCAGAATATTGCCGCCAACCGTGGCCATGTTACGGATTTGGGCGCTGGCGCCGGCCAGAATTGAACGGGCGAGAAACGGAAAGGCCAAGCGAATATATGGATCAGCGGCGAGCGCCGTGTTCTTCGTCGCCGCACCGATCAAAAGACTGCCATCGGGACGCAGCTCGATCTCAGCCGGCAAGCGAGTGATGTCGATCAGCATTTCCGGCCGCTCGACACCCTCGCGCATCAGATCGACGAGGTTCGTGCCGCCGCCGAGATATTTCGATGCGGTGTTGGCTTTCGCAAGATCAACGGCCGCCATAGCGTCGGGCGCCTGGTCGTAGGTAAAGACATTCACGCGGGTGTCCCCTCTTTTGCCTTGTTGCGCGTTTCGACCAGCGCTTGAGAGATGGCGTCGACAATTCCGTTATAGGCTCCGCATCGACAGAGGTTGCCGCTCATGCGTTCGCGAAGCTCAATCTCATCGAGAGCGACGCTTGCTGCCATCAGCTGCTTCGTGACCACGCTCGGTACATTGCGGTTAACTTCACCCATCATTCCGATCGCGGAACAGAGCTGTCCCGGCGTGCAATAACCGCATTGAAACCCTTCGTGCTCGATAAAAGCTTGCTGTAGAGGGTGCAGATTGCCATTGCTGGCAAGCCCTTCGACGGTCGTGATGCTGCGACCCTGGTACTGGACTGCAAGGGCAAGGCAGGAGTTGATGCGCTCGCCATCGACCAGAACGGTGCAGGCGCCACAAGCACCCTGATCGCATCCCTTCTTGGTGCCGGTGAAGCCGAGGTTATTGCGGAGAAGATCGAGCAACGAGGTCCGAATATCCGCCTTAACGTCGATGTCCTCTCCATTAATCGTAAACCTCATGTCGGTCGCCTCCTTCAGCGGCATTGATTTGATACATTCCTTGAGGACGTACTGAGGGAACGCGTTTGCGAGGAAATTGATCCATCGTCACGTACGGCTGAAGTAGGGTTTCAACCGGAACGCTCATCCGACATATCGTGCAAGGACAGAATAGGTTTTGATGGCAAGCTGCACATCTGTCGCCTTAGGCCGGGGAAGCCGGCCTTTGCCTACATTCCGACATTGAGCACTGGTGACGCCGACGTCAGACCGAGGGGCAAGGTTTCGGGTGCCTGCTGTCGAAAACGAGACGATGTATCTTCATCATGGAAATGTCCTTGGACGGAGCATCTTCAGTGTCAAATGAGGAGCCGCACACCACCTTCGACTTCGTCAGCGTCGCGAGCGATCGTCCTCACCTTCGCCCAAGAGAGCGCTGATGTCCTGATTGCTCACTCACCTTTGGTGCAGCCGCGTCTTACTCGCCACCCAGGATGCGTAGGCCAGAACCAGCCAATCCGCGCTGCAGCGCGTTACTCCGGATACTGCGGTTGAATGCTGATCATTTGTCGGCACCCTGAGAGGAACTATTCAAGTCAGCGCCCGTTACGTCTCAACACACTAGAGGAGAGACGCATGAGCCTATTACTTATAATAATCATATTGGTTGTGATCTTTGGCGGCGGTGGCGGCTATTATGCACATCGGTCCTATGGCGGCAGAGGTGTCGGAGGTATCTTCGGGCTCATTCTAATTATTCTGCTCGTTCTTTGGTTGCTGGGCGGACTCCACGGTTTTGGGCCGGCGCCTGTCTAGCAAGAGACGTCGTCATGGACGTCAGTGGCGAGGCACCGTCTAGCTCCGAAGGGAATATCGAGTAGCTGGTCCTTATATTCAATGCCCGCGATAGACAAATTCGGCGTGGGCGTTGACCTTTATTTTAGCTTGACGCCGCATGAAAAGCGGGACCTTGCCCGAAACAGGAAGCAGAGTGCCGTCAATCCGGGAAGAAGTTCGATCCCAATTCTGAGTTGCACGACAGCGCTGGCTAGGGCTTGAAAGACCGGACTTTCCTCTATGATATGATTGCAGCAAGCGCTTCGTTCATAAGCTGTAAAAGGCTGCTTTTCTCCAAGAATGAGCAGAGCGGCGATGTGATCTATATCGCCGTTTGTCAGAAAGCGCGGTCATTCCGTGTACTTTCCGATCAAGTGAGAGGCCTGTTGAAGGGGTCTGCGCGCATACTGACCAAACGCGCATCGCTCCTACAATCCTATCAGAAAGCAAGCCGATGTTTTTTGTCGTTACAATGTCGCATCCCGATGGGGATGGTTGGGGACAACATGTCGAGGCGCATGTTGTTTATCTCAAGACCTTGGTCGCTCAAGGTAAACTACGGGCTTCTGGACCGGCTACCGGCTTTCCATTACGTTCTGGCCTATTGATTTTCACGGTGGTCGATCGCGCCGAACTCGACCAGCTTATTGCTGGTGATCCGTTCGCGAAGGAAAATCTGATCGCAAATATTACGATTGTGGCGTGGGACCCTCTCTTTGGGAGATTCGCCGAAGAATCCTCTGATTCCGTCAAATAGTGAGACGATCAAACCGACTTCTCGTATGTATACGGGCATATGTTGATCGGCACTGCAACGCCGCGCTTGAAGAAATCGGTCACGGCGTCGTTTTGCAGTTAATCGAGGTCTTCCTCAATTTGTGTGGAAATCAACAGTTCTGGGGCCTGGTAGCCTTCATGAGGCTGGCAACCGGCGCCATGACCCCTCCGGCAGTTCCCCCTCGCGTGTGGCCGCGTTCACGGCTGCTTGGAGACCCCCCGCATCGAGCGGAATGCAATAGGCCGGCTTCGCACGCTCGAAACGCCAACTGTCCACAAGAACGCCGGTATCGACCACGTCGAAGCCGAATTGGTCGTGAAGCCTCGCAACCACCTCCTTCGACGCCGCGTCGTCACCTGCGATCGGCAACGCTCGACGGCCAGGGCCTGTGGGCGGTCGAGCGCCGAGCGGCAGATCACGGGCAAGAATGGCATTGAACGCTTTGACAATCCGGGCCTCCGGCAACCGGGCTGCAACCAGCTCGCTCGTCGTGGTCGTCCGCGCATCCAGAGAGGCGATCCGGCCATCGCGCTCCGGGTAGTAGTTCATCGCATCAATGACGATTTTCTTGCCAATTTCCACGCGCGGAAGGCTGTCGATGGCGCCCAGCGGGACTGCAGCCACCACGATCTCACCGAACGCAGCCGCCTCGTCCGGTGTGCCCACAACGCAACCTATTGCGTTGGCCAGATCTACAAGCCTCGCCGGGTGCCGCGAGCCGATCTTCACCTCGTGGCCCTGTTCCACGGCCAACCGGGCGAGCGCCTCGCCAACAGGGCCGGCGCCCAATATTCCGATCCTCATCGTGCCTTCTCCTGTAACTGCGCAGCACGTGTGATGCGATAAATCGAATTTTCGACATCGGCCGCGACATATATAGTTCCATCGCCGCCGACGGCGATGCCACCGGAGCGGGGGTAAGGCTCGCGCAGATATCCCACGGGCAGATCGCGAGCGACCTCCACGCAGGCTTTGCCCGGGTCGATCAGCGCGACGCGTCCCGCCTCCACGTCGAGGACCGCGACCGCGCCGTCGGGCGTTACTGCTAAGGCTCGGATCGCGCCCAGGTCGCGGGCGATTTCAGACACCGTGCCGTCAGCGAGCGCAATTCGCAGCAGCCGGCCCGTGCCGCTCTCGCCGACGTAGACGAGACCGCCGCCCGCGTCGGCAAGAGCCGACGGGTAATGCAAGCCTGTCCCCACACTCCGGCGATCATCGCCTGAGACTTGGATAATCCTTCCGGAGATGGGCTCGGCCACGATGAGGCTGCCGTCGTTCAGTTCGATTGCGGCAGAAGGCTGATCGAATCCATCTGTCTCACAGACAAAGTTTCCATCCAGATCGAACAGTTGGATAACACCGAACACTTCGCCGGTGAGGACAACGTGATGGGGCGCGACGCTGACCGACGTGGGGAATTTGAGCGGCGTCGCGACCGCCCGCGCCATGTCGGAGACGGCGCCAGTGCGCGGATCGATCACCCGGTAGGCGCAACTGTCGGCCAAATGAAGCCTCTCGCCTTGCGGGCCAGACGATAGAGCCACTGCACGCGGGAAGCCGAGATCGCCAGCGACGACCGTTCGAACCGTGCCGCTTGCAGGATCGACTTCGTGGATGCTGTTGTCGACCATGCTGCTGACATACAGCCGGTCGCTTGGACCGACCGCAAAATTGTCGGTGCCGGTCGCGAGCCGCACAATCAGTCGACGCGCCCACAGAGGCTCCTGCTCGTTGAGTGCGAACAGTTCGCCCGTTGCGTCGTCCAGCACGTAGAGCTGCTCGGCCGAGTCGAAGCGTACCGCTCCGGGTTTGCCGAACCCTTCGGCAAGGACCTCCGTGTGACCGCTTTCTGGATCGACGCGCACCACCTGTCCGCGCTCCCAGGATGGTGCATAGATCATCCCGTCCGCGCCGAAGTGAAATGCGTTCAGCCCACCTGTTTGCTCCGCCACCAATCGTGGCGGCACTAAGCCGGCCAGGTCGATTTCCCACAAACCCTCACCCATGAAGACCTGGCCCACAAATAGACGTTTTCCGTCGCGGGTCAGCGCGATCGAGTTAGCGCCCGGAAGCCCGGTCGCCAAATCACGGATGCGGCCGTCGGCCGTCCGCATCCGCACCGCGCCTTCCAACAACGCGGTCCAGATCATATCGCCAGCTTGCGTGAAGACGAGGTCGTCCGACTCGCCTGCGAACGGGCCGACCACGGTTTCGATCGCATTGGTCGCAAGGTCGAGCGCGAAGATGCTTTCGCCCAGCACGCTCGCCGCGTAAAGCCGGCCGTCGGAGCCGAACGCAACCCCGTTCGCCGTATGGAAGCCGGAACCGTCGACGATCCGCTCTATCGTGTAGCCCGGCGCGCAGGCAGGCAGCCGCCCATTATTGATGAACATTGATTATCTCCAAATTCAGAAATGTGAGAAGTGCATCGGCAATCTCGGCGGTCTGTTCCTCCATGGCTGCGAGAAACGTGACGGGAATCGTCTGGGTCATCGCATGCTTCATAAGGCCCGCCAGGCGCTCGCCCTGAAGGCCGTAGTGGCCTTCCTGTGGCGTGGTGAGCTCCAGGACCAGCGATGGCGCCTCGATCCGCGCCACCGCCTCAGCCAGATCAAGAGCGAACACGGCATGGTAGATCGGCACCGCGCTACGCCAGCCGAGCAAGAAGTCGATCGACCTCGCCTCGGCGTTTGCGATAGTGCGCGCGCTTTCTCGACCAACTAACAGTGCATCTGGCCACCAGGTCGTGTCGAGTGTCAGTTTGGTGCGCAGCCATTCGCGCAACGCGTCGCCCTCAATCGGCTCGCCAGCAGCGGTGCGATAGCGCGCGAAGGACGGCGCCAATGCTGCATTGCGCCTCTCCGTTTCAGGGAACAAGCTATGTGTCTGGCCGGCCAAGACCAGCCGATCCACCCGTTCCGGCCAGTCCGCCGCCAGCGCCGCAGCCACCTTGTTGCCCGTATGCATGCCGAAGACGTGCGCTCGCTCGATCCCGAGCGCATCGAAAAATTCGACCATGCATGCTGCAATTGCGCGCACCGACATCGGCTGAGGCAATCCGTGCGAATTGCCAAGACCCGGCAGATCAACCGCGATCGCGCGGACAGTCGGTGCCAGCAGTGGCAGCAACGGCTCGAAGAAGCGGTGGCTGCGAGGAGTTTCGCCAATGAGCAGCAACGCAGGCCCCGCGCCTGCTTCGGCGTAATGCAGTTGACCCAGCGCGTCCGACGCATAGGCCCTTTGGATAGCGGTCATGATCTTGTCTCCAGGCAAGGCGTTAAAGCAATTCCTTGCTGAGGATCTGAAGTAGTACCTTGCTGGCGAGCTATAAATGAGCAAACAGTGTGATCATTTCCAACCAGGAGGATAGAATGCTTGATCGCCTCACGAGCATGGCAGCTTTCGTAAAGGCGGCGGACGCAGGTTCGTTCACAGCTGCAGCCATTTCGCTCGGCATCTCGGCACAGATGGTGGCCAAGCACATCGTGGCTCTCGAAAACCAACTGGGTGGGAAGTTACTGGCGCGCACCACCCGTCACCAGCGCCTGACCGAACTTGGCCGGACCTACCACGAGCGATGCAAGCTGATCCTTGCCGAAGTGGAGGCGGCTGACGCGCTGGCTGCACAGGTGAAGTCGGAACCCCGCGGCCTCTTGAGGATCAGCGCGCCGATCACGTTCGGCGCGCACGGGCTGGTGCCGCTGCTAACTCGCTACCAAATCGCCCATCCACTTGTGGAGATCGACCTAGTGCTGACCGACCGGTTCGTGGATCTCGTAGAGGAGGGCTTCGAGGCGGCGCTCCGCATAGGCCCACTCGAAGACTCCGGGCTGATCGCGCGCAAGCTAACACCGTATCGGTTGGTCGCCGCTGCGGCGCCGGCCTATCTTGCTAAGCGGGGCGTTCCAGTCGATCCGGCCGACCTCGCAGCACACGATTGTCTCGTTTATGCCTATCGGTCTCGTAATCCCGATCGGCAGTGGCAATTCCAACGCGATGGCCGCACCCATACGGTAGACGTGCGCTGCCGCTTTCAGGCCAACGACGGCACCGCGCTGGTATCGGCCGCCATTGAGGGTGCAGGAGTGGTGCTTGCTCCTGAAGACGTGCTCCGCGACACACTGACAAGCGGCCGACTGGTTCGTGTGCTGCCGGAATACGAGACACCCTCCAGATCGATGCACCTCTTGTTTTCACCGGACCGACGCCAAACGCCCAAGCTACGCAGCTTCATAGATGCCGCGGCAGAACATTTCAGACCGTAGTTTGTTCCCTCCATCCAATCCAGTCGGCAATGAGCGGGAAGCAGCCCCGCAGGCGCAAACCTTTATAGCTGCGGATTGGTCTTGGTCGATCCGCTACTCAAGCCGCCACCGCACCAATGCGAACGTGCAGCGGTATCCCTTACAAAGAAAATCGCCTTCGCCCCGATCGAGCTTGGCAAGATCGGCGCGGCGACCGCGTCGTTGTGGCGGCCTTGTGCTAACGCAGTTCGCTACGGCGGAGCAGGCCGGCAAGACGCCTCTGTCCTTCGAGCACGGTCCGCAGAGGACGCCACATGACGGTGATCCGATCGATCAGGCCATCGGCGTCGACCTGGATCACCTCCGTCGTGTCGGCAGTCAGATCGCCCAGCGTTGTCCTGTTGAAACTCACGAAACGGTCCTCGCCATCGGCAACCCCGACGCGGGCCGTCGCGTCGATGACGGACTTCACCGTCTGGATCACGCGGTGGACTTCAGCCTTGCTGGCCTGCCCCCTGAAAAATGATCCTTTTTGAAGTATGGCTTAAGAGCCGAAGGAGGACATTGAAATGGCAGGCAGAAGACATAATGCGGAAGAGATCGTCACGAAGCTTCGTCAGGTCGACGTGCTGACTGGGCAGGGCAAATCGATGGTGGAGTCGATTCGAGCGATAGGTGTGACGGAAGTTACATATTATCGTTGGCGGGCCGAATATGGTGGTCTGAAAGGTGATCAGGTGAAGCGCCTGAAAGAATTGGAGACTGAGAATGCCCGGCTTCGACGAGCGGTTTCTGATTTGACGCTGGATAAGATAATCTTGGCGGAGGCCGCCAAGGGAAACTTCTAAGCCCCGCTCGTCGCCGCGCGTGTGTGGAGCATGTCATCGAGGAGCTGGGCGTGTCCGAACGACGGGCATGCCGGGTTCTCGGCCAGCATCGCTCCACCCAACGCAAGATCGCCAAGATACCCGATGATGAGGCAGTAATAGCCCTTCGTCCCAAAGCAACGACTGACATCATTGCCGACACGATATACGCGGTGCTTTTGCTACAACATCGATACATCTCACTGATACCGTGCCGTAGCTACCCATCCTCTGAACGAGAAAGCGGCGTAGAAGAGTTCTACATCTGCGAAGCCCGCTTCCCGAAGCAGCGCTTCATCCTCGGCTGCGCTTAACAGCGGCAAGTTTTTTGTCATGGCAGTGCCAGAAGCGACTGCCCTTTCCCAAGAATGATCTGCCCTGTCGGCGAACACAGCAGAGCGCGTCAACCAACGAACGGCATCGCCGCTTCCTGCGCTATGGTGAGCGACCACGAGTCTTGCGCCGGGCTTCAACCGGCGACGTATCTCCATCAAAGTGCGCAGGCGGTCATCCTTGTCGAGGAAATGAAGCACCAGCAGACAAGTCGCGCCGTCGAACCCCTGTGGCAGAACCGCGTCTACAGTGCCCTCAACAAGCTCAACCCGGTGCGCAATTGACGCTGTGTTGCTGCGAGCCAGATCGAGCATTGCAGCGGAAGGATCGACGCCGACAAAGGTCCAACCGGGCTGGGCTTCGCCGATAGCCTTCAACTCCATTCCGCCTCCAGCACCGATGACGAGAATCTGGGCATCTCCCTTGGCGTGCTCATTCAGAAGCAGCATTGTCATGCGGTGAAGATCGGCCAGCCCCGGCACTTTTCTTGGCGTATTCTCCGCGTAGGCCGCAATCGCTTCTGCTTTGGCAAACGGGTCTTGATTATTCTTCATGACGCTTCTCAGTCTATTGCTGGGCGTTGAGGCCGGTCAGATCGTTCCGAACATCAACGATCGATGCACGCCTGCACCGGCAAGGTTTCCGTCTCCCACAGCCAGCGCGACAGATGCCATCATCCGCGCTGCGTCGCCGCAAGCGAACACGCCCTGCATGCTGGTCTCCTTCATGGGATCGGTCTTTATGATAGCGCCGACCGGTCCCTGCTCCATTTCCAGGCCAAGATGCTGTGCGATGGGAGTGGCCAGCTCAAAGGGTGCAAGTACAAAGAGCCCCGCGAAGGGAAAAGTGCGGCCGTCCGCAAGTTTCACATCCGCATGACCCATGATCGCTGCGACGGGGCTGCGCTCCACCCTCGTCCCGCACGCCTCAAGTGCAGCCAGTTGTTCTGAATCCGGCTCGAACGCATCGTTGATGAAGAACGTCGTTGGCCCCCAGTCCGGCAGCATCAATGCGTGACGCATGGAAAGCGCAGATCCCTCGATCACACCGATCCGACCCTGATCCAGCTCGTATCCATGACAATATGGGCAATGGAAGACGCTTCTGCCCCAGCGTTCTGCGAGCCCGTCAATATTTGGCAGAATGTCCTTTACTCCGTTGGCCAGAAGTAGTCGGCGCGAGATATGCCGTGTGCTGCCGACGATGACTTCGAAGGCGGCGTCTGCCGAACGGGAATTCTCGATCCTTCGAGCAGTGTCCGCCCGGGCAGAACGCCACGTGACTGTGGGATACATCAATACCTGCTCTCGGGCGTTGGCCGCGATAGTCGCTGGATCTATACCGTCCTGCGTCAGGAACCCATGCGAGTGACTGGCGAACCGGTTGCGCCTCAGTCCCTCATCGATGATAAGCACCTTCCGCCGGGCACGCCCTAACTGCATCGCGGCTGACAGACCCGAATAGCTACCGCCGATGATGATCACGTCATGAATGTTGTCGCTCATATGTGGCTTCTCCATCTTTCGACACACCATAAGTGTCGTAATATTGGGCTGTCAACACTCATGCAACATTGATTGTGACGAGGACGGTCGCATGGTATGGTTTGAGGCTGAGAAGTTTGCAGAGGAATGGGCGACATGAGACAGGACAGCAGGTTATCGCGAATGTTGCACGTCCTGATCCATATGGGTCGTCATGATGGAGCAATGACCTCCGATATGATCGCATCCATGCTAGACGCCAATCCGGTCGTGATCCGCCGGACGATGGGCGGTCTCCGAGACCAGGGCTACGTCAATTCCGTGAAGGGCCATGGTGGAGGCTGGACCCTTGCCAGACCTCTCGCGGAACTCACACTCCTCGACATCCACCATGCAGTGGGCGAGCCGTCCATCTTCGCTGTTGGTCCGGCCTACGACATGCCTGGGTGTCCCATTGAGGCGGCCGTCAACGCGACGCTCGAAGGAGTCTTCACGAACGCGAGACGGCTACTGATGGAACGGTTCGCTGGCGTGACGCTCGCTGATATCGCGAATACCGTCCCATCTGCATGCACGTTGAAGAAGTCAGGCCCTGCAAGACCTGACGACGCTATTTGATCGAGGTCACCAATATTTGAGTTCGAGAAGGCAGCTTTGCGCCCACAACAAACGTCTAATTACCCTCGATAAGTGACAGAATGGCCGCGGCTCAGACAATTTGAGGGTCTTGATGTTGGAGTGGACGGCCCCTGAACGGCATCGAAATGTGCCAGAATGAGCTGTTAAGATCTCAATCGAAGGGGCCGCCCATGGACAAGATTATTCGTATTGGCATGGATACGTCAAAACATGTTTTTCAGTTGCATGGCGTGAATGCTGGAGAGAAGCCGGTCTTGCGTAAGAAAATGCGACGCAAGGAGATGATCGACTTCTTCACGACCTGCCCGCCAACTTTGGTAGCGATCGAGGCCTGTGGTGGTTCGCATCATTGGGCACGGCTGCTCGCCTCATTCGGACATGAGGTGAAAATGATCGCGCCACAACTTGCTAAGCCCTACGTCAAGCGGAACAAGAACGACGCGGCCGATGCGGAAGGGCTCTGCGAGGCAATGAGCCGCCCAACGATGCGGTTTGTTCCGGTTAAGACAGTTGATGAACAAGCGGCACTCATGCTGATCGGCGTCCGTACCCGTCTCATCGCCAACCGCACCCAACTCGCCAACGCAATCCGGGGCTACGCCAATGAGTTTGGTGTCTCTGCAGCCAAGGGGCTGGCACATATCCCTCTGCTGCTTGAAAGGATACAAGCCGACGGGACTGTGCCAGAGCTCGCACAGGAATTGTTCATGAGCCAGGCCGAGGAATACGCTCAACTGGAGAAGAAGATTGCGGATGTCGAGGCCAAGGTAAAGGCATGGCAGCGTAACGACGAACGCAGCATACGTCTCAACACCATTCCCGGCATTGGCCCAATCGGTTCGGCTCTTTTGATAATGAAGACACCCGCTCCGGAGCTCTTCAAATCTGGTCGCCAGTTCGCAGCTTGGATAGGGTTGACGCCAAAAGATCACTCGACCGGCGGCAAGCTGCGGCTCGGTGGTATCACGCGAGCCGGCGATGAAGCTCTGCGGGCCGTCTTGGTGGCTGGAGCAACCGCTGTCATTCATCACGCGCGACGATCTGGCAAGGCTTCTCGATGGTTGGCGGAACTGCTCAAGCGCAAGCCGCCTAAACTGGCAGCTGTCGCACTCGCTAACAAGATGGCGCGCATGGCTTGGAAGCTCATGGTCTCTGGAGAGACATACAGCGCACAATCAGGACCAGCTTTGACGGGATGCGCCGCATGAAGATTGGGAAGCAAGAACCGGGACATCCTGATCTTCACCACGTGTTGGTAATACTACAACTTGCAAGATAATAGCAGATGGTGTGATCGATCGATCCGGGACACAGGACACCCCGGGAATCCCATTGGCCCCTCAAGGCCGCCTTGATGTTTGGGACCTGTGTTGCGGAAACCATCTTGGCCAGCGTTCATGTGCGAACGCAACAACAGGCCGGACATATGGACGCAAGCGATCAGATCAAATTATCTCAAACTATCTTGCGAGTCGGGGGCCGTCCACATATGGGATATGAACCAGCGACCTATCTGAGCCAGATCGCCAAACCACTGAAATCTATGGTAATGTCCTTTATCATATATAGATTGAGCATAGGATGAGAACATGACAGACATTGTCACGAGCTATCTTGCTTCACCCCAAGCGGACGCAGCAGCGATCGCGGGCTTGGTCGCGCTCGCGACGGCTGCGATAACGGCATTCATTACAGGCTTGGTTGCCAAGAAGAATATCAACGTGCAGCTGGACCTATTTAAGAAAAAAATCATCGCCGATTTAGATTTGCTGGAAAAGCGTGTGCAAGGAGACCTCGCAGTAGTGAAGAGCAAGGTGGAATTGGAAGTGTCGGCGGCGGAACGCAAACGCGTTGCAGAATTTGCGGGGAGCGTTTTAGCCGACTTCTATAACGCAAAATCACTATTCAAATCCGCTAGGCTCTCGTGGGAGAAAGGGGACATCAAGAAAGATGAGCAAGGCAAGTTGATCGTCGATGATGATATAGCCGATATGGCTCTTAAGCCTTTTCAGTACTTGCGCGATCGTGAATATATTCTTTTTTCTTTGGAGTCAAAGCGTGCCAATGCGGCCGTTCAGTTCGGACCAGAGGCACAGGTGCCGTTTGATATTGTTGCCGGATGCTATGCCATGATCGACGACGCAACTCAGAAGATCATAAAAGACACAGCCCATGCTAAGCTTTCTGAGGAGCAGCTTGAGGATTTGTGGATCATAGTCGGAATACCAGCGAGAGAAACTTTTAAAGATCCTGTCACACCAAGGATAGAGGAGGCTGTCTCTAAGATCGAGGCCATCTGTCGTCCCTTTACCCAAATAGGGGCACAGTGAACCAGCTCGTCGCCATCACTCCCGGTTCTGTTTTACCGGTGCTAGTTGCCGATTCCGGCGAGCGCGCCGCGATCTGCTTCCTAGAATTCTTTACGGCGAACATCCGGAATCCTAACACTCGGAAAGCTTATGCGCGATCGGCGGCCACCTTCCTGGATTGGTGCGACCGGCGGGGTATTAACGCGCTGACGGCAATCCAGCCAATTCACGTGGCCACTTGGATCGAGGAAATTGGCCAAAGCCATTCGGTGCCAACCGTAAAGCTGCGTTTAGCGGCGATCCGGCATCTCTTCGACTGGATGGTGAGTGGCCAGGTGATGCCCACCAATCCCGCCCCACAAATGCTTATGCTCCCCAGAGTTGGCGCATTCCGGCGTCGACGATGCCGATAACCGGTTCTACCCTGTTGCCCCCGAGAGCTGGGAGCATGATCTCTTCTAAGACCGGAAATCGAATTTCGGCTATTCTCCCCGGAATTTCGATTGGGTGATCAGCACCGCGCGCCCAAAATCCGTCCGTGGCAAAGCCAAAATGGCGGCGACTGCATAACACACACCATCAAAGACCAAGTTGTAGCACCACGACGATGCGTGCACCAATGCCGTTTTTATTTGCATGATCATACCTCGTGTTTGAACTTGTTCGATCGGTGTGAGTTTAAGCCTCAGGACATGCTCTGCCTTGATCTTGGTCAAGACGGAGTATCGAGGGCGGACCGCGAGCGTCCGACAGCTTGATATGGGTCAATGCCATCGGCGCACGCCCCTCGTAGATACGATGCCAGTTCTGAAACGCTTCGGGCTTTGGAAGCCCAGCCAGTTGTTTTGCCGCCGCCAATCGCCCTCAGCGCATAATTGGAAGCTGATTTCCAAACCAAAGGAAATATTATGACGGATGCGAACCTGCTGCTCACGTTCAATGCAGGCTCTTCAACCATAAAGATCGGTCTATTCCAGTGCGGTGCGAACCAGGCACGTCGTATCGGCAGGGGCTTGATCGACCTCAGCAGGCGGCCCTTGTCCTTTCACCTGACCGAAGGGCCAGCAGTTTTCGATGCTCCGCTACGCGCAGAAGGTGGGGAGGATTTACGCGAGGTCATCGCTGAAACATTTGAAGTGCTCGGCAGGCATTTCGACATGAATGCAGTGCATGCCGTCGGTCATCGTGTCGTTCATGGCGGCGATCTGTTCACGGGCGCCGTTCGTCTCGACGAGGCCAGCATCAGCGCTATAGACGGGTTGACCGCGCTCGCCCCTTTGCATCAGCCCCAGGCGCTCCGCCTGATCCGCGCAGTCCAACATCTGCGGCCGGCGCTCACGCAGACGGCCTCCTTCGACACCGCCTTTCACGCGACCCAAAGCGATCTCATCCGCCGATTTGCCCTGCCCCGCGCCCTGCACGATCAGGGGATCAAGCGCTACGGCTTTCACGGTCTTTCCTATGCTTTCATCACCGCGGAACTGCGGCGGCACGCGCCGGAGATTGCGGCTGGTAAAATAATTGTCGCGCATCTTGGCAGTGGCGCCAGCCTCTGTGCCCTTGATGGTGGAGAAAGCCGCGACTGCAGCATGGGGTTTTCAACACTTGACGGCATTCCGATGGCAACCCGCTGCGGCGCGCTTGATCCCGGCGTGCTGTTGCATCTTCTCGGGCCGAAAGGCCGGACACTGCGCAACCTCGAGGACATGCTCTATCATCGCTCCGGCCTGCTCGGTGTTTCGGGTATTAGCGGCGACACGCGCGATCTGTTGCGGGACGAGCGGCCTGAGGCGCGGGAAGCGATCGATCTTTTTACCTTGCGTATTGCCGGCGAAATCGCTCGCATGACGGCAACGCTCGGCGGCCTGGACGGCATCGTGTTCACCGCCGGGATCGGCGAGCACCAGCCGGAAGTCCGTGCCGCGATCTGCGATCGCCAGCGGTGGCTGGGCCTCGATATCGACGGCAAAGCGAACGCCGCCAGCGCCCTCATTATCAGCACATCGGCAAGCTCCGTCACAGCGTTCGTCATTGCCACGGACGAGGAGCAGATCATCGCGAACGAAGCCTTGTCGGTTCTGGCAAGCAAGTGATCCAGATCAGCAGCCCGCCGCGTCGTTCGCACTAGTCTGACGTATGACCACATTGAATTGGAGCAACCACATGGAAATGCAGCCAACCGCCACTTTTACACATCCGCTCGATGCGACGGAACTCAACCTCATCGACCGCTATTGGCGCGCCGCCAACTATCTCTCGGTCGGCCAGATCTACCTGCTCGACAATCCGCTGTTGCGCGAGCCGCTGATGGCTGAGCATATCAAGCCCCGCCTGCTCGGCCATTGGGGCACGACTCCAGGGCTCAACTTCATCTACGCTCATCTCAACCGGGTCATCCGCAATCGCGATCTCGATATCATCTATATTTGCGGTCCCGGCCATGGCGGCCCCGGCATGGTCGCCAATACCTATCTCGAAGGTACCTATAGCGAGATCTATCCGGATATTTCCGCAGATAAGGATGGCATGCGCAAACTCTTCCGCCAGTTCTCCTTTCCCGGCGGCATTCCGAGCCACGCGGCACCCGAAACACCGGGATCCATCCATGAGGGCGGCGAACTCGGCTACGCGCTGGTGCATGCCTACGGCGCTGTCTTCGACAATCCCGACCTGATCGCCGCCTGTGTCATCGGCGACGGAGAAGCGGAAACCGGCCCACTGGCTGCAAGCTGGCATTCCAACAAATTCCTCAATCCGGCGCGCGACGGCGCTGTGCTGCCGATCCTGCATCTCAATGGCTACAAGATTGCCAATCCGACCATCCTTGGCCGCGACACCAACGAGGATCTGCGTCATCTCTTCATCGGCTATGGCTACGAGCCCTTCTTTGTCGAAGGTTCGGACCCGCATCAGATGCATCAGGCCATGGCCGCAACCTTCGAACAGGTCTTCGACCGCATCCGTGCCATCCAGACCGAGGCCCGCACTGGCGCGCCGGGTAATTTCTGCCCGCGCTGGCCGATGATCGTGTTCAGAAGTCCAAAGGGCTGGACGGGGCCTAAGGAAGTCGATGGCAAGAAGGTCGAGGGCTTCTGGCGGGCGCATCAGGTACCGGTCTCCAATTGCCGCAAAGATGCCAGCCATCGACAGATCCTGGAAGACTGGATGCGAAGCTATGATCCCGCGGACCTCTTCGACGCCGACGGGCGCTTGAAAGAGGAATTGGGCGCACAGGCACCTGCAGGCAACCGCCGCATGGGCGCCAATCCCCATGCCAATGGCGGTCTGCTGCGCCATGAACTCGTTGTGCCCGATATCCGCGACTATGCAGTTACCTTCAAAGAGCGCGGCAGAACAATGACGCAATCAACCGAGATCCTCGGCCATTATTTGCGTGACACCCTGACCCTCAATGCCGATCGTGCCAATTTCCGTATCTTCGGCCCCGATGAAACAGAGTCCAACCGCCTCGGCAGCGTCTTCGAAGTGACCAACCGCGTGTGGATGGAGGAAATAAAGCCCTATGACGTGAGCCTTGCCCCGGATGGGCGGGTGATGGAGGTACTCAGCGAACATCTGTGTCAGGGTTGGCTGGAGGGCTATCTGCTGACCGGCCGCCACGGCCTGTTCTCCTGCTACGAAGCCTTCATTCATATTATCGATTCCATGTTCAATCAGCACGCCAAATGGATAAAGGTGTCGCGCGAGCTACCATGGCGGAAGCCGATTTCGTCGCTGAACTACCTGCTGACCTCGCATGTCTGGCGGCAGGACCATAACGGCTTCAGCCACCAGGACCCCGGCTTCATTGATCTAGTCGCCAATAAAAGAGCCGATACCGTGCGCATCTACCTACCGCCCGATGCCAACACGCTGCTTTGGACCGGCGACCATTGCCTGAAGACCTATGACCGCATCAACGTGATCGTTGCCGGCAAACAGCCGGAGCCGCAATGGCTGTCGATGGATGAAGCCATCAAACATTGCGAGGCCGGTATTGGTATCTGGCAGTGGGCCGGCAACGAACGGGGCGCCATCGAACCCGATGTCGTCATGGCCTGCGCCGGTGATGTTCCCACCATGGAGGCGCTCGCCGCCGTCGATCTTCTCCGTCAGTACATTCCGGAATTGTCGATCCGCGTGGTCAACGTTGTCGACCTGATGGCACTGCAATCGAAGGCACAGCACCCGCACGGCCTAACCGACGAGGTGTTCGACGGGCTGTTCACACCGGATCGGCCGGTGATCTTCGCCTATCACGGCTATCCCTATCTGATCCACCGCCTGACCTATCGGCGCACCAACCACAGCAACATTCACGTGCGTGGCTTCATCGAGGAGGGAACGACGACCACGCCGTTCGACATGACCGTTCTCAACGAACTCGACCGCTACCATCTCGCTATAGAGGCGATCGAGCGCGTACCGGGTCTGAAGGACAAGGGGCAGAATGTGATCAAGCTTCTCCGCGACAAGCTCGAAGAACACGGCCGCTATATTCGCCAATACGGTGAGGACATGCCGGAAATCAGCAATTGGAAATGGCCTTACGATGGAGATGGGCATCGTTTGTCCTGAAACGTTGCTCCGAAAAATGCCGGTCTTGATGAGATATGAACCAATAACCACGGCATTTGGACGCACCATTGACATCCTCTTCGTGAACGCGGGCACCGCCAACACAGATCAGGCGCAGACCATCGCGGAGATCTCGACGGAGGAATTCGTCCGTGTAATGGTCACCAACGGGCTAGGCCCCATGCGCGTGATCGAAGGCCTGCAAGATCTCGTGTCGCCGACCGGCATGATCGGCATCATGTCGTCAGGACAGGGCAGCATCGCGAACAACGTCAACGGTGGACATGAGGTCTATCGTGCCTCCAAGGCGGCACTGAACCAGTACATGCGCAGCTACGCGGTCCGGCATGCCGGCGAACCGCGCGCCCTAGTTCTGGTGGCGCCCGGTTGAATCCGCACGGCACTGGGCGGCCCCGAAGCACCGTTCAGCATGGAAGAGACCGCGCCGCAGATCGTCACCGTGCTTCTCGCGCAGTGGGGCAAGCCCGGCCTTCAATATCTGGACCGTGATGAGCGCACTGTTCCCGGGTGAATGCCATCCGTCCGGAATTTGTGGATCAGCACCCGGGGGTTCACCCCTTAACATTGCCGCGCAAGACACTGAAACAGAAATACAAAATTGAAACCGCCCGGGGTATGATCGGCGCCGATCGTCACCTTATCCAGGTTGCAAATTTGCGCGCAAAGCCATGTGTGAAACGGCTCCGAACATTCACCCCTTTCGGACGACATCTAAGCTATTGAGTTCAAATAGCAATTTTTCAGGATTGCGGGGTCAGCGCCAGCAATTAGTTGACCCTAGCCAATGTCTCAATTTTCTAAGCGCTTCCAAATGGTTGTCGTAAACACTCATGGGGTGAATGTTCGGAGCCGTTTCACAATCAAACAAAGCGCTTTACGAATTTGTCGTCAAGAGGTGCCCGAAGACCTCGAGCAAGAAGATCGTCCGCGCGGCACTTCTTGCACTCACTGATCCCGACGTCACGGATCGAACCGTGCTGGACACCATATACGCGCTTGCCATCAAGCATCGGATGGACGAAATCGGTCAAGGCGACGTAAGCGATGAACAAGACGACACACCAGAGGTCGCGCCGTCGGTGAAGTCTTCAAGGAAGCGTGCTGCGTCGTCCGCGTCGGCAAGCGTTTCGCCGTAAGACCCATACGACCAACGCCTTGCTTTTGCCACCCTGAGGACATCCGACCTTTACATTGCCGTGCTACCTTCAACTTCTATGAGGGAGTATAGCCATGCAAGACTTGACGATGTCAGAAGTTCTGAAAGATCCTTTGATCCGGCAGATGCTGCGCGCCGACAAGGTGAGCCTTGGTGCATTCGCCCAGTTGCTTGAGAACGCTGCCAACGATCGTGGCCGCAAATTGGCAGCTAGCAGTTGGGTAGCGCGCAGACAATCGCCGAATCCGTGCGAGCAACAGTATCACTCGGTGGCCTGATACATCCTCACAGCATGGACGCTTGATGTTCGCCCCAAAAGGCGGCCCTCTTTTGTCGGTGAAGCGGCGGGTACGCAAGATGTTGAAGCCATCGATCGCCTCATCGCATTTGCTGACCGCATTATCACAAAACTGAGTGCCGACAAGCTGTCTGGCATCGATCCGAACGAGATCGGCGAGCAGGTCGCAAAGGTTAAGGGCCTGCGGGACACGCTCATCCAGGCGAAGGGGAAAGCAAAGAAGCAGGAGGAAGAGCAGGCCGCTCCGCAGGATCAACCTGAACAAGAAGCACAGGACGATGGCGCCGAAGCAAGCGATGCAGGCGTTGAAAATCCACACGACGAACCGGAAGAGGGGGACCGGAGTGAAGAAGAATCTTGGTCCCCCGAGGAATTACTTGCATCCTTGCTTGAGGTCATTGCGGCCGAGATGGGAGAGGCGGAGGCTGAGCGGTTGTTAAATTTAGCGCGCGAAAATCTTTTGGCGCAATAGTGGAAACAGTTTTTCATCTGCGGTCTCGCTCTCCGGTTCTGGGAACTTGTCCTACCCCCAAACTGCCGCAGGCTGCGTGAAGATTGATTATTTTAGCCAGTCACCAATGTCACACCGAAAGCATCGAGAACATCGGCCATATGGTTTGCAAATGAAATTGTCGCGCCGCCAGCGAACAAGAGGCCGACGGCGCTCCCGCTCGCCCGCTCCAGCACCAGCGATCCGGAATCACCGAGGTCGCTGAATGCCCCGCCCTCTATTGAGGTGATGGCGATCTGATCGTGAAACAGAAGGGTGCCGATGTCATATGGAAGTTTGATGTCCGCACTGACGCTGGATACGTAGCCTCTCGTATAGCCTGTCGTCCGTCCAAATTTTTCGACGATCGTGTCGACCTCCGCCGATTTTACACCAGTCGGAGAGCCGATGTCCAGGATGTCCGAAACGGCGAGATTCGGATGTAATAGTTTTCCGATCGCTCCGTCGACATAGTTGGGCGCTCCGACTACCAGGGGTACATAGCCATCGAGAACGGCGATTTTGTCACGCTTCAGGCTGCCGCCGTCGTAGGGGCTCGGTTCGAAGATCGAGGAGCCGAACGGCAGACGATTCTGATCGGCAAGCACATGGTTGTTGCTCAATATGTAAGTGCCAAAATTGTCGTAGACGAGTGCCCCAAATGTCCCGGCGATGGCTTCGCGCGTACTGTTATCCTCAACACCCGTTGAACATCCCGGCTGGGCCGGCCGCAGACGCAACCGTGGCCCCGGCCACGCGGCCAAAGGTTGGAGGAAGCCGACTTCCTCGACATCGGTCTGCAAGCCGTCCAGCGTAGAAGGCAGCATTTCATTGGCGCCGATCTGCGCCTTGGGGTGCTTCTTACGCACGTAGATCTTTATTGCCGGTTCGGCGGTGGTGCGTCCAGAGACGACCTTGTATCCGACCCCGACGCCGTGAACATTGATCTGTGGCGCGGCGGTCAGTATCCGACTCGCGGCCACCCCACCCATATCGCTTGGCCCCACTAGCAGCAGACGCCGCGACAATGCTGATTTTGCCTCGGCAAGATGTGCTAGACTGTGGGATGCCCTTCCGATCATGTGAGGTGTCCTCGAATGTCTAGAGATCTCGGTACTTCGCCGGAAATTGAACAGCTGCGCGCCAAAGCCTCGCGCGAATGGCTTGCCTTGCCCGGCGTGCAATCCGTATTGCTCTCGCCGGACGGTTCGGGCGGCTGGAAATTCGTCGTCTACGTCAGTAACAGTACCTCCCCTTCACCCGCTATTCCCTCTTGCATCCAGGGCCTGCCGGTAGAAATCGTTCCGCTTGACGGTCCAATCAGGCCCCTTGGCGGGCTGTGAGCGATGTCCCGCCCACCATCGCTGGATGGCCAAGACGATCCAGCGCGATCGTCCGCAGCTCGTTCAAAAGGTGAAACGCAAAAGGAGTAATGTGCTCGCGCACGGCGGTGATGGCTTCGACAAGCCCCGTACTGAAAAAACCCGCTGCCGCCTTCTGGAACAGCGCATCGGCCTCATAATCGGGATGGTCGCTCTGTTCTAAAACCTCATCCCAAAACAGTGAGAGCTCGAACCATACGCAACAGGCGTGGACGAAACCATGCAATGGCAAATCGGTTCCAGTCCAGGGGGAGATCACCCGCGGCGTCTCGGTATCGGCGTTAAGGAAGAACGGTGCATCCAGTTCGGCGAAATAGAGTGCGCTGTGGGTTGCTTCGTGCAGCAAGGCATCGGCAATACTGTAGTGAGAGATGTCTGGTGCTGCGACGTTTGCGAGCGCAGCCACCCCCGGATGGCGGCGCGACGAACTCGTGCCAAAGCGGCAGCCTGGATCATCGTAGAGAGCCAAAGCGCGAAGTGCGATGGAAATGAGCTCAGATCCCGCCGGTGCTATTCTGTCGATCAGTTGAAAGGCTTTGTTGATCTTAGCTGCGCAAAGCCGGATGTCGTTAGGCGGCCGAATGCGCTCGCGCTGGGACAGCGGTAGGTACAGCCCGCTTGTCGCAAAGGGGCTGAAACCATCAATCGCTATACCCCTCAGCCGCGGGGCTGCATAAGCGATCTGGCCATCCCGATTAAGGCGATAGTCGCCGAGTGCCGTCCATTCAACGTATTCATCCGGGCGGATTCGATTGAGAAGACAGTGTTCGGCTTCGATCCAGTCTCGCAGGAGCTGCCGACCTGCGTCGGACTCATTGTCTCCCGTCGCGATCAATTGGCCAAGAACAGGGGCTGAGACCAACCTTGATATAGAGCCCGCTGGCAGCGCCTTCAGCAAGGTCAAGCATCCAGCGCGATCGGCAAGGCCGTCAAGTAGCGTCTCGCGGCTGGCCGAGAAGCGGGCTGCGCAAAGCCAAGCCTTTCCCACGGCCTCTTCTTTGAGAAGCAGGTGGGATATGATGTCGGATAGGTGTGCGGAGACGTCCGCGACAATGGGTTTGTTCATTGGAGAGCCACCATCTCAATCTCGCCCTCGAGCGCAGTTCGCCGACGCTTGGTTTCGGCATGGTCAACTTCCAATCGAGCGCGTATATGGGTGAATAGCCGCAAGAGATCGCCGCACCAGACGCTCGCATTATTGAAGCCGTTCTCCTTCGAATAGCGATGCGGATGATAACCACCACCGCAGGTATCACGCTCGTTGCAGCTCTCGCATTGTTTGGCCAGCGGAAGACTGTCGAAGACCATTTTTGCATGAAGGGGGCTGCGTGCCGGGAGGTCGATAAACTCATCCCTCAAAACGTTCATTCCCGTCTTGACCAACCCGTCGCCGCAGGCCTTGAGAACATCGAGCCCTTCGACATCACCACCGCAGGATACGACAACATAGCGTAGCGGCTGGTTGCCGAGAGCGTCAACATGGCTGGCGCCACCCATGATCGACCGTGCCATGTCCCAGAAATTTCGAATGCGGATATCCAGGGTCGAATTGTACCACCAGTCGTCGAAGATCGGGATCAGGAAGTCCGCACAAGGCGTAGGACCGTGCAAGGTATGGACATCGCCGATTGTGTCATGCGTAAGGTCGGGGTAGAGATAGGACAGACTGGTGCAGCCGAGGTCGAGGATGTGCCGATGGACCTCCAAGGGATCGGCGCCAAGGGGTATGACGGTCAAAATACCGAAGCCGACACCCGCATCCTGCAAGGCTTCGATACCGCGTAAGACCCGCTCGTGTGATCCGCGGCCGCGATGATCGAACCGTACCGCATCGTGAATGGCACGCGGCCCATCCAGGCTGACCCCTACATTGATATTGTTTCGTTTCAGGAGTTCAGCCCAGCCTTTGTCGATCAGCACGCCGTTAGTTTGAAGACTGAGCCGGACATCCATATCGTCCAAGGTTCGACGCGCTCTGACGCATAGTTCCTCGAAGCGGCGTGCACCAACGAGGGTAGGCTCGCCGCCATGGAAGGAGAAATGGACCCGCCTCTGTCCAAATCGCTCGGCATGATTGCGCACACGCAGAAGGAGGGCATCAAACACCTCGTTCGACATCTTTTTCGGACTGTCCTTCCAGCTCGTGTCGGCGAGGTTGAATTCATAACAGTAAGGACAGTCTAAATTGCATCGCGCCGTCAACTTGACAATGATCAGCGTCAAAGGTGTCACTGCAACGACGTCTAAAAATTCGGCGGTTCCAGCAGATCCCATCTTCTTCTCCTGTCGGGGAACGAAAGACCACTTCCTATTGATTTATCGCTATCGGCTACATGTGCAGTCGCTTTGCCCTAACGTTTCCCGGAAAGATCTCTTTCGATCGCCGGACGGAATGTCTGAGCCACGCGACGACCGTCCGCAAACTCCTGGCCGCCGTGTCCGCTTTCGCTATGGGTTTGATCATGCATTTCGCCGGCCAGATTGGCGCCGGATTGGCCTAGTCTTGTGCGCCCGACGCTTCTGCTCGTCAGCCCCTGCGGCTGTCCAACTTGCCGGGCGACCTGCTCGATGCTTCCGCCGCCATGCCCACTCTCGCTATGGTTCTGGTCGTGCATCTCGTCAGCGAGCTTGTCAGCCGCGCTGACGGTGGTCCGGTTAACCAGCTCGTTGATGCCACCACCACCCTCACTATGGGTCTGGTCGTGCATTTCACTGGCGAGCTTGGCGGCCCGGTTGGCTGACGCGGGGCTCGCCAGTTCGTTGATGCTGCCACCACCTCCTCCACCGCCTTCGCTGTGGGTCTGGTCATGCATCTCGCCGACAAGGGAGCCGATGGATTGCCGCGCACCGGAGCGTGCGAAGCTCCTGCTCGTCAATCCCTGCGGCTGTCCAGCCTGCTTGGCGACCTGCTCGATGCTACCGCCGTGTCCTTCACTATGCGTCTGATCGTGCATTTCGGCGGCGAGCTTTGCGGCAGAGCCAACAGAGGCCCGGCTCGCAAGTTCGTTGATGCTGCCGCCCCCTCCGCCCTCGCTATGGGTCTGGTCATGCATCTCGCCCACAAGCGCGCCGGCCGATTGACGCACGCCGGCGCGTGCGAAGCTCCTGCTCGTCAGCCCCTGCGGCTGTCCGGCCTGCTCGACGCTGCCACCACCATGGCCGCCCTCACTGTGCGTTTGATCGTGCATCTCGCTCAGGCGACCGCTGACTTGCTCGGATACCGATTGGCCTGCGGCCAATGCTGGTTCGCCGGAAACGCCGTGATCCTGCCCTGCCCTAACCGCGCTCTGGCGAGCACCGGGTGGAGGCGGCAACTGGCTGAAAGGGTCTTCGCCCTGTTCGGCGGCAACGGTATTGGCCAGGCTCTTTTCAACGGCGGCACGAAGGCTCGTAATCACCGATTCTACCGGCAGATCGTTCGCGTCAGCGGTCTCGCTGTGCGTCTGGCTATGATCGCCATCACGCTCCACACTCCACTTTACGGAAATTGGCATGGTCCTTCCTCCTCGGATTGTCTGGGGTCGTGTCAACGCCTGGATACGCGCACCTTCTAGTGAGCGCCGGAGCTCTGCCGCACTCTCGAACGCCTTCGGCGTTGAATAGTGGTGACTGGTGCCGGAGCTGTCGCTGCTATGTGTTTGATCATGTCCTTCCGCCAATATTCGATCGCGGTTGAGCTCGACCTGCACGATATCGCGTAGTGAGTTGGCAACTGGGCGCACTGACTCAGCCGCCGGATCTTGGGGTCCACCGCTCATATTACCTCCAAGCCACTCCCTTCTATCGAAGAGAGCGGGCACGCGAAGTTAAATTTCGGAATTCGTCCGTCCGGTATTGCTGCCGTCTTCAGTAACACGCAATCGGGTTGCGGAGGGCACACTATACACAATAGTATAGTCGCGTAAATACTATTTTAGACTTTTATTATACAAAGGCGGCCAATTAACTACATGTTTGGCTGTTGAGTTGCGCCGCGATTTAACCCGTTTTGCTGTTTATCGCTCACCCGGACAGGAAAGTCTAAATGCTGAAAATACCAGCTGTTTTTGCACTATTTATAGGCCAGTGCACATATGGAAAAACGGCTCAAACCAATGCAGAAAACAACAGAACGGCTGGTCACTGTCGTCCGCAATCTCGTCTGGCGCTTCTACAAGGTGTTGGAAGCCTACAAGCAGAATCCTTCGCCACAGGCTGCCCCTGCATTCCGACGACGGTTCAAACGGATCTTCACCCTACGCACTGGTTATGAGGCACTCGACAAGCTGCTTGAGTGGCTGCGTCGAAGGAAGAACGAGTTGCTGAAGGTGCTCGAGCATCCCGGCATCCCGCTGCACACCAACGCATCGGAAAATGACCTGCGGACCTTCGTCACGAAACGAAAAATCTCCGGCGGCACGATGAGCCCAGCGCAAACGTAGTTTGTCGCCGCGACGGCCGGGTCGCGCGAGACATCATGCTCGGTCTGATGAAGACCTGCCAGAAGCTCGGGCTTTCTTTCTACCACTATCTGGGAGACCGGCTTGGCATTGGCAACATAGGTCAACCGGTTCCCCAGCTCCCGGCGATCATTCTCGCTCGGGCTTGAACGCTGGAGCCGCCAGGGCTCACCAGCACTCAACGCTTTTGCCTGCCGAACCGGCAATGCCACCGAATGTGCCCCACTTACCCCGTTCAGTACGTGGGGCAAAATCGGTGGCAGGGTTTCAGCGTCGCCGCATAGAAAGTGTGCATAACCATGCGCGTTGAATCCTGTTGGTCGGCGCAGGGATTCCTAAGACGAGGCAAATCATGATTCGGTCCAGGGATGGCAAAGAGACGGCTCCCCTCCCCCGAGCATGCCGACACGCTTTCACTGAATGCGTTGCGCAGTCTTGTGTCCGGTCTGTTGGAGCGGTCGCAGCAGGCGGAAGCCCGGCTCGCGAAGCTCGAGGCCGACAACATCCAACTGCGCGAGGAAAACGCCGCCCTTCGGCTCGAGAACACCCGCCTGAAACTCGACAACCAGCTGCTGCGCGACGAGATCGCCCGACTGAAGAACCTGCCGCCGCGGCCGCCGTTTCGCTCATCCGGAATGGACAAGGCAACGGACGTTGCACTCGTCAGTAAGCCGGCGAGCAAGAAGAAGCCACGCGGCCCGAAGCTGGATGTGAAGCGGGTGAGCCGGCAGGAGATCCTGCGCGTCGATGCTCCTGATGGATCGCGCTTCAAGGGATACAGAAGCGTCTACGTTCGCGACCTGGTGCTCAAGGCGGAGCTCGTGCATTACCGTCGCGAATGCTGGGTGACCCCGAATGGAAAGACGGTGCTGGCAGCCTTGCCAGCGGGGATTACGGGTGGCTATGGCGCCAACCTCAGGCGGCTTTGCCTGATGCTTCATGCACAAGGGCAGGTGACGACCGGACGGCTGACGACATTGCTGAACGATATCGGTCTCGACATCTCCAAGCGTCAGATCGTGCGGCTTGTGACCAGGCAACTGGATGGCTTTGTTGCCGAGGATGCGGCGGTGCTGCATGCTGGTCTTGTATCGTCGCCTTATGTGACGGTCGACGACACTGGCGCGCGGCATTCCCATAATAACTATTACACCACACATATCGGCGGCCCGAATTTTACCGTCTTCCGAACGACAAAATCGAAGTCTCGGCTGAATTTCCTGTCGCTGCTGCGCGGCAATTACCAGGATTATGTGCTCAACGATGCCGCATTCGATTATCTGCAAGAGCGCCGTGGCGATCCAGTCATGGTCGCCGGACTTAGGACGTTTGAACCGCAGCGCTTCTGCAACCAGGTGCCGTTCATGACGCATCTGGCCGAAAAGGGCGTCGATATCTTCGATCGGCAGGACATTGGCACACTCGCTGAAGCCGGCCTTTGGGGCGCCATCCGTCACCACGGTCTGATGGGCAACATGGTGATCGTGTCCGACGACGCCGGCCAGTTCCGCGTCGGCAATCACGCGCTGTGTTGGGTCCATGCAGAACGCCTTCTGCAAAAGCTCATGCCGGCCACCGCCAAGGAAGAGCGGCGGCTCACGATGGTTCGCGATCTGGTCTGGCGTTTCTACAAGATGCTAAAAGCTTACAAGCAGAAACCTTCACCGCAGGCTGCCCCTGCCTTCCGACGACGGTTCGACCGGATCTTCGCCTTGCGCACCGGTTATGAGGCACTCGACAAGCTGCTTGAGCGGCTGCATCGAAGGAAGAACGAGTTGCTGAAGGTGCTCGAGCATCCCGGCATCCCGCTGCACACCAACGCATCGGAAAATGACCTGCGGACTTTCGTCACGAAACGAAAAATCTCCGGCGGTACGATGAGCCGCGACGGCCGGGTCGCGCGAGACATCATGCTCGGTCTGATGAAGACCTGCCAGAAGCTCGGGCTTTCTTTCTACCGCTATCTGGGAGACCGGCTTGGCCTGGGTAATGGAGATCGTCCCATCCCGCCTCTCTCGGCCACCATCCTCGCTCGGGCTTGAATGCTGTAACCGCCAGGGCTCACCAGCATTCAACGCTTTTGCCTGTCAAACCGGCAACGCCACCGAATGTGCCCCACTTACCCCGTTCACTCGCCAGCATTTCGTTTTTTTAATTTATTAACCATATGAATTAATGATGTTCTTGGGCCAAGATGAATTGATTTCGTCTTTAGCTTCCGTTGTCCGTACAGCATTTAGCCGCATGTCTAACCATCGATAAGTATCAAGTATCGATAGTGATGGTTTTGGAGTCGCAAAACCGGTAAAGTCGGGGCAATTCACAGCGCCAGAGAGCGCCATGCCAAAACCCAAAGCCCTGCCCTCCCCCGCCGATCCGGTGCTGCGCGGCTGAGATGAGGTTATTCAGGTATCGATAGTCAGCCATCTCTTGGCACCTTTCTTGCCATCTCAGGCTGGAATCGCTATATTTGGCAGTATCTCGATAGAGGAAAGCCGATGTCTGAAACACAACTCTCCGTCCGCAGCACAAAGGCGAGGGACCTGGCCCATGCGATGGCGCGCCGCACCGGTCAGCCAATCAATAAACTC
Source organism: Rhizobium lusitanum (assembly GCF_014189535.1). NCBI lineage: Bacteria > Pseudomonadati > Pseudomonadota > Alphaproteobacteria > Hyphomicrobiales > Rhizobiaceae > Martinezella > Martinezella lusitana. The sequence continues at coordinate 112,446 of NZ_CP050304.1, forward strand.
GTCGAGCAAGCGCTCGAGCGCTACGATCTGGAGCTGCGCCAACAGTCTACCCGGACGCCGATCGATGTCCTATCGGACTTGATGGCCGAGGGCCGGCGTGCTGTACCAACCGGCACGACATCCGCGCATGACGATTTCTACGACGAATATGGTTTGCCACGATGATCGCTGTCGATACGTCGGTCATTCTGGCGATGGCCTTGGGAGAGCCGGAGGCCGAACGGTTCATATCGTTGGTGGGTCGGGAGGCACTTGCGATCGGCTGGCCGACCCTGCTCGAGGCTCGAATGGTGCTGACAGGAAGAGGGTTTTCAAACGCTTCGGACATAGTTGATCAGTTTGTCCGGCTGCCGAACGTAACCACGATTGCTTTCGATGAGAAGCATTATCGCGAAGCGGAACGAGCGTTCGATCGATTCGGTAAAGGTCGCCATCCAGCCACGCTTAATATGGGCGACTGCTTTTCCTACGCCGTTGCCGCGGTCGGCAAGGCCCCTCTCCTCTTCAAGGGGAACGACTTCGGGCGGACCGACGTGAAATGCCATCCCGCGTCGGCAACCCAATGACACGCAAAGCCATCACCCGACCCGGCCCTACCGATCCGGTGCAGCGTCGTGCCGAAGAACTCGATGCGCTCGACGCGATCCTTCCCTTCGATCGCCGCGACCAGCTGGCAACGCTGCTAACTGACGACGATGTCGCCACACTCAAGCATCTGGCAAAAGAGGGCATGGGCGACAACACGCTCAGGGCACTCGCTTCCGATCTCGGCTATCTCGAGGCCTGGTGCGGGCTTGCTACTGGTGCTCCCCTCCCCTGGCCGGCGCCCGAAAGCTTGGCTCTCAAATTCGTCGCCCATCATCTCTGGGATCCGGGCGAGCGAGCCGAGGATCCGAACCATGGCATGCCGGCCGACGTCGAGGCGGTATTGCGCGCCAAGGGGCTGCTCAGAGTCGATGGCCCGCATGCGCCAGACACTGTGCGCAGGCGCCTGACCTCCTGGTCGATCCTGACGCGCTGGCGTGGCCTGACCGGCGCGTTCTCGACGCCATCGCTGAAGACCGCGTTGCGGCTGGCCGTGCGCGCTGCGCCGCGGCAACGTCGCCGCAAGAGCAAAAAGGCAGTGACCGGCGACATCCTGGCGAAACTGCTGGCAACCTGCGCCGGTGATCGTCTGGTCGACCTGCGCGATCGCGCCTTGCTGCTGACGGCCTTTGCCTCCGGTGGGCGTCGGCGCTCCGAAATTGCCGCCCTGCGGATCGAGGATTTGGTTGACGAGGAACCAGTGCATGCAGACCCAAGAAACGCCGCCTCCCCTCTCCTGCCGTGTCTGACCATCAATCTCGGCCGGACGAAAACAACGACCGTCGAAGACAGGGCCAATGCCGTCCTGATCGGGCGCCCGGTCGATGCTCTGAAGCGATGGATTGAGGAGGCCAAGATCGACATGGGACCGGTGTTCCGGCGCATCGATCAATGGGGCAATATCGACAAGTGGGCGTTGACGCCGCAATCGGTCAATCTCGTGCTGAAGACGCGTTGCAAGCAGGCTGGTCTGGATCCAGAGGCGTTTTCGGCGCATGGATTGCGCTCTGGCTATCTCACCGAAGCGGCCAATCGCGGCATACCGCTGCAGGAGGCGATGCAGCAATCCCTGCATAAGTCGGTGACGCAGGCGGCAAGCTATTACAACAATGCCGAACGGAAGAATGGGCGCGCGGCGCGGCTGGTAATTTAGATCAGAAAGTTGGAGAGTAAGAGAACTTTTCGGGTACTCATGCTGCAGAGCGCGTGTCGGCGGCGTCCTGATTGTCTTTCGCCATGCTGCCGTACCACTTCCCGAATGCCGACCGCAGGGGCCGTCCAGGGTCAGGGTGCTGGTTTGCAAAAGGAGATGCGCGCGGGTCCGGCTCCATTGCATCTGCTGCTGTCTTTCCGCGCAGCGCCTACTGATGACGGCGTTGACATGGCGCCGACGAAGGCCGAGGTTATCCGCTCTCCGGATTGGTGCCGGCCCCCCCGCGGTTGATCAGGCGCGGCGACACAAGCTGGAATTCGCCGATCGCCATCGGGAATTTGTGCATGTCTGGGTTGGACCGACTTCAAAACTGAATAAAACTTGGGTGCAAGGTCATTGCCAAGACTTATCGCGGCTCAGATCATGCGGGATAGCACTGTGATGCCGCGCATCAGCACCCTTTGCGAGGCCGCTAATTTATCGACCGGAGGGATATCAGGCGAGGACCAGATGCAAATCATGCGAGAAAATCCTCGCGTATCCTTTGATGAGTCATCAGGAAACACGAGGACTTGCTCAGTGGAAGCATCTATTTGTCGCTGGCTTTGATCCAAGACTTATCGGTCGGCGGGGGCAACGGTCCTCCAGGTTTGCCGGTTTGGCCCCAAGCGGTCATCTTGGGGTAGCTCGGACCGATTATTTTTTTGTAGGCTTCGATAAAGCTCAAACCGCCGACACCCGGATCCGCAGATTCACAGGCGTAAACATAAACGCCCCCCGAATAGCCATTCGGAAAGATATGCAGATTGGTGTTAAGATCACGCGCCGTGAGATAAAAAGCGTTAGCCTTGCTCCCGATGACCGGCTGTCTCTCATCCCCCACGGCCAAGCCGTGGGCGACGATAAATAGATCCTCCGTAACGCCCAAGGTGGGAAGTGGCTTGTGAAATACCTTGTACCAGTCGCCGAACACGCCGCCATGCCTTTCAGCTGCGGTGCGGGCAATGTCTTCGACCATAGGATCGTCTGTGCAGGCTGCAATAATCATTGGTAGGCTCCTTTTAGTTTGGAGGGTTGATGTTTGGCAGGACCGGTTCAGCGAATGACGCGCAGGTAGTAGGGTTGGTTTTTCGGAGGGCTGAAACGGTCAAAAACCTGCGCGAGCTCGGATAGCATCTGCTTCGTCGAAAGGTTCAACGATGCAGAAAACAGACTTGAGGTGATCCCGAAATTATCCGGTTCCGCTCCATTGGTGATGGAAAGACACGTCAAGCGCATGTGGATCTGGATGGGTTCTGCTTGATCCACGATAAGGCAATTGAACGACGACGGCCTGCCGTAGGTGTTCAGATAGGATGTGATCGACGTCGTCAGATCGATCGGTGCCTGTTCGCTGTTGTAGGGACCTGAGCAAATCTCAGCAATTGTGGTCGCGAGGCTATCGAGCCGCAAAGTTTGGTTCAGCTTTTGCGATGCGCTGGCGCCTGCCACTAGGTTGGGTACCATTTGTACCGCGTCTTGCCAGGCCTTGGCGTCAAGGATATGCGCCGGGCCTTGCTCTAGTTTCAGGATCAAACCAGCGCAAATCCTCTCTGCGATGAGGGCGCTATCGGACCTGGGGCCGACTACTATAAAAAGACCCGACGCTGTTTTCGCGAAAGGGTTCATATTGGTCTCCTTTTGGAAGAAGGGTTGATATCGGCAGCCACCGCAATGGAGCATCGCTCTTCAAAGTGAAATACAGCGCTGCTCCGTACATTGGTGGAGCGACGAATGCCGCTCCACGCCTTCTGGGGTGGCAATTTCACTTCCCGTGCTAATGGTTATGGTTTCAAACCTGCGGCTTGATGTCCTTTTCGGGCGTTGAGCCGCCGTTGAAGAAGTTTTTGGCCTTTTTGAATTGCTCGGTCGAATTCTTGTTCACGAGGCTCTGGAAATTTTCGTGGTCGGGTCCGCCCGCGCGGATGCGACGCGTCTGAACAAGGTTAGTGACTTCCGTATAGGCCATGTCGACATCGACGTATTTCGTTGATGAGCACGACGATTTCAGCTCGAGGAAATACTGCTTGAATTCGATCTGCCGCAAGACGATAGCGCCATAGTCGTAGTATCCACCCGCACCATTATCGACGAGGTAGCTTTGATACGTGCAGGTCAGAGCCTTGTACTGCTGTGCCTTGCTGTTTGCGCTGAAGGTCAGATCGCCCATCTGTGTGAGGAAGGCGCCGAAGTCGGTCAACAACGATGCGCCGTCCGTGATGATCGCCTTGGCGATCAAGGAGAGAAACGTGCCGGAGACAGAGGCGCCAACAAATTTATTCGAATAGGTTTTGTTTTTCTGCCCTCCGACCGACAGGTCCGGGATCTCACTCACGACATCCGACCAGGTGTTTATGTCGAGTTTTTTGGAGTCGATATCCGGGTAATTGGTGTGCATGTAGTCGTGAATGAGCCCCCCATGGCCAGCAGGTTGTCCTGATTTTCGTTCATGATGTTGCTGAAAACCGGATTATCGGTTTTCTGCCCAATGAGGTGGAACTGCACTGTACCTTCGCTGTTGGCGATGGTGTCGTTGCTAGGCGGCTCAGCATTGGCCTGTGCCAGGATGAGAGGCTTGGCTGCGAAAAAAGTATGCGCGAGGTCGTAGCTCTTGTTCGAATTGCTCTGTTCATATTCCTGGATATTCACTGCGGATGCGTTCGACATGCTATCCTCCTGCTCTAAGATATGAGCGTTGCTCCGAGAGCCGCTAGGCCCGAGGCGGAAAGCTTATAGGTGCGCATAGACAATTCCGCTCTCATAAGATGTATAACAGCAGCGTTCGCGCCGTACCTTTGCGTCAGACAGGCTTTTCTTTGCGCAATACCATTTTGCGATAGCCTAGCGGCGAATGACCATGAATCGCCTTAAACGCGGTCGAGAAATTATTGCTATTCTCGTAGCCTAGTGATTCCGCGATAGTCGCGACGCTTTCGTACCCGGCATGCAAGCGTTTTGCCGCCTCGGCCATTCGGTATTGCCGTAACCAAGTCATAGGCCCACAACCAAAGATGGCCTCGAAGCGATCGACAAGCGTCGTCCGGTTGGTGCCAACCATTCGTGCCAGCTCACTCAAAGTGGTCTGCTGATTTACCCGTCGCACCAGGAGACCGCATGACTTTTGTACGAGGGGATCGTTTGTGAAATACAACCCAGCGGAGTTTCGATCAATTTGAGCGAGGCAACCGGCGAGCCTACTCACCACTTCTTGCTCGATCAGCGGCCACAGCAAATAATCGAAATAGCCATTCGCGAAAATGGCGGCCCGGTAGAGGCTGCTTTCGGAGACGAGAGCCAGTTGCACGAGCTGGGGAGACAGTTTCTCAAAGAGCTTGCGTTTGTCGTACTCGGGAGATCGACAATCGACGATAACGATCCCCGCCGCATGGCCTGGCCGCAAGGATCGGTGGTCGAGAACATCGACCTGCTTCAGCGAAACTGCCATTCGTGCTAAGGATCTGGCCGCCGCCGCATCCGAACCGAGATAGGCAGCCAGAATTGGAGTATGCACCGCAGGAACACCCTAAGTGACGCTGGTGCCGGGATTTCCAAAACTCGCCCCGACGTCTCATCGAGGTGGCATAATTGCAATCAACGAATCCATAAAGAAATGCTAAATCAATCTAAGATGAATAAATGAATACACTCCCTTCCCTACTGCCCCACGTTGAATGACGGTGCTAGCCATAGTTGCCCGATTTGGGTCGGAACAATATCTGCTCGAAATCTTGCGCCAAGAAGAACAATGCGAAAGCAACGTGGCGGCCGCTTCCAATTTTCGTGCGCGGACTGCTACCGAGGCATGGCTCCAGCCTGCGCGATTGCGATCCATACAGAAGCCAAAAGCTGTATTTCGGAGGGATCGCCCAGGGTAGCCAGAGCCTCACGCAATAGAGGCTGAGCAATTATCGCCTGGCCCGATCAGTTAGCCACTTGCTCGACGTCATTGAAGACCTCGAGAAATGGGGCGAACATTTTCCGCTCCCTACGCGACCCGATCGACACGTACACGCCGCAGGGCATGTTTTCGCTGCGGGTGCTCAGCGCCGTCCCCCAACTCGAACGAGCCCTGATCGCGGAACGCACCAAGTCCGGCATGCAGGCCGCCAAGGCACGCGGCAGGCTTGCTGGCAATCGCGGGCTTCGGGAACGCCGGCCGGAGACGGTGCGTGCGGTCTCGGCCGCCCGTGGCCGCGTCTATCTGGATGAACTAATCTCGTCGGCGCAGACATAGCTGCAACCGTACGGCAGCTACGCCCACAGCATAGTTTGGACGATGTCGTGCGGATCCTCAATCGAAAAGGCCACGACTGGACAGTCAACCGATTGCGCCGGGCGGTCCAGCGGATGGTGCGCGAAAAACTCGTAGAGCCGGAGTTGATCAAGCCCTCCCCTCGCCGCCTGCCCGAGGATCATCTGATGCGGTTGGTTGCCGGCATTGCCATTGCCGATCCTGATCTGTCGCTTCGCGATATTGCGGCCCAATTGGACCAGATGCGTGAGCGACCGCCACGGGGTGGCGGTAAATGGCAGCCGTCTTCTGTCAGGGCGCTATTGGATGAAGCGCGGCACTTCGGGCTCATTCGCTCTTGAGAGCCTAAACATGAGGCAGCGGAGTTGCGAAGGTTCATTTGCTGGGCCCCCGCATTTGTACGAGCAACTTGCGAGACGCATAATGTGTCGATATATCTCGATTCTATCGACATGAATTGACGATGTGTCGATGCCGACGACATATCCACCGACATGTCGCTTACGCGAGGATCGATCGACATGCCGTTTCAGCCGAACCGCCCTTACAACGACCTCCCATCCTTACCTCCGCGAGAGGACGTGGAGACGAAAGCCGTGCTGAAAGCCTGCATCGCGGCGCGCGCAGCGGTGGCGGAGCTGCGCGTCTCCGGCCAGCTCATTCCCAACCAGGCGGTCCTGATCAATTCTATTCCGCTACTCGAGGCGCAGGCGAGCTCCGAGATCGAGAACATCGTCACCACGACCGACAGGTTGTTCCGCTTTGCGAACGAGGTCAGCAGCCAGGCTGATCCGGCAACCAAGGAAGCGCTGCGATATCGTACCGCGCTCAGTGAAGGCTTTCAGACGCTCAAACAGCGTCCGGTATCGACCTCCACGGCAATCGCCGTATGCAGGACCATCAAGGGCATCGAGCTGGATATCCGCGCAACGCCGGGAACAGCGCTGATGAACGATGCGACCGGCGCCGTTATCTACACCCCGCCAGAGGGCCAAGCATTACTGCGGGACAAGCTGTCGAACTGGGAACGATACATTCACGAGGAAGAGGATATCGATCCTCTGATCCGGCTTGCCGTGATGCACTACCAATTCGAAGCCATCCATCCTTTCATCGACGGCAACGGCCGAACGGGACGAGTGCTGAACCTGCTCTACCTCGTCGACAAGGGCCTGCTGGATATCCCAGTCCTCTATCTCAGCCGTTACATCATCGGCAACAAGCGTGCATACTATGATCGCCTCCTCGCCGTGACAACAGACTCCGCTTGGGAGGACTGGGTCCTCTATATGCTTGAGGCAATCCGAGAGACCGCCGACTGGTCGACAGCGCGCATTCGTTCCATCCGGGATCTGCTCGATCAAACTGCAGAGCGGATCAGGCGAGATTTGCCGAAGATTTACTCCCGGGAACTGGCCGAGGTGATCTTCGTGAACCCCTATTGCCGTATCGGCGATCTGGTGGCCGCTGGCATTGCGAAACGGCAGGCCGCATCGGTTTATCTGAAATCCCTTGCGGAGTTGGGCCTGCTGCAGGAGATAAAAGCCGGACGGGAAAACCTCTATATCAATCCTGCCTTGCTCGCTCTTCTCAGCGATCGCCCACGATGAAGCGTGTTCGATGAACCGCTGGCATTTCCGAACCAAATCTAGCTTACGGTTCCATATAAAGGTCTAGAAAGAAGGCTAACTTGCCTGCCCGTCTGGGCGTCTATGCGCGCGGCAATGTCATTTGTATCGTTGAGAAGAGCAACGAAGGCAGGTTTAGACATGAGATGTTGATCTATAGGCCGGAAAGAGCGGCTGCCCTCGACCCAGACATCTCCCGAGCGCAACAGAGCAAGCGTTGCGATCTCATAGAGACGTCGATCTGGCTTTCCATTTTCGCAGATCAGCTCGCGCTCCGATTTCGCCAGATGGCCAACAGGAACGCGATCCGGCAACACGCGCCGCCCTTCCGCATAAAGTTGCCTCAGCGGCAAGCAATGGATCGTGCCGGCGCTGCGAGAGAACTTGAACGGCTGCAGGAACGCGCCGGCATATTTGCGGACGGTAGCATGTTGCTCGGCCGCCATCGCCAAAGGCGACACATCGTTACCGTATCGAACTCAGCGGCGAAAGCATGCACCAACAGTGCGCGATGACGTGTGCTGAAACCGCACCGACTTGACCTCAAACTCCATTCCCTCCAAAGATCAAATCGACCCTTAGGCAAGCGAAAGTGTCCGGCTTCATGTCGGAATAACCGTCCGGCATCACTGGAATACGCATCTGACGGCAGACCACCACTTTCCCCCCCGTTCGTGGGCGAGCGGATCAGCATCGCGCGTCGGTTTCAGAAGGCTTCATAAATGGCACATTACGAATTCCTCAACGCATCTGAGCGGCCTCGTATGCCTTCGGGTGAAGCTGGCGAGTAGCGGAAGTTCTGGCGTGACGGCGGCAGCGAGCTGGAAGCCAAAAACGCGATTCCGCTGTTGTGGTGGTGCCTGATCGGGGAAGCCGACATTGTCCGTGCTCGGATCCTCGACAATTTTGACATTGATGATCCGGATGGAGAGCGTGAGAATTTCAAGGTCGAATCCAGCTACTCCGAGGACACAACCTATCCTTACCTGGTGACGAGCCGCGAGCAGGCGCTCGTCCGGCTGAGCCGGCGGCGCGTACCCGTGCTGAGGGGTATCGGTGAGAAATACGCTCCCATCTATGATGGCTTTGTCGCGTTGATGGAGCGCGATTTTGGACCCTTCATCCTCGTCCGAACGGCTGGCCTTCCCGATCCTGAGGATGCAGAGTCGTGGCTAAGAGAAACCGCCGGCTCCATGGATCGCCTCGACAACGGTCCGGGGCCGATTTTCGAGACCATGGTGGCAGATTTCAAAACCTGGCAAAATGCCGACCCGATCTGGCTCCTTAGCGGCGCGGGCGCAGATGCCTGGCCAACACCTGCGCTTGCCTCGACATTCCCAAACGGTCGAAAGCCAGCGCGGGATGATGCGTCTGATGCCTCCTCCTCTGACGGCTATGCCTCAAGTAACCCCGCACGTTCCAGCATGCCGCCCAAGTTCGTGGTGGAATGGATCGGGCCTTTGTTTGTGGGCGGCTGCACCGTCATCGTTTATCTATGGACGCGATCCATCGCGCTAGGCGCACTCGCCTTCGCGGTGTCAGTGGCCTTGTTTGCTTTGCTGGTTACGAAGTTCAATCGCTAGCCCGGGAGCTTCCAGACCCGCGCAACATTGATCTTCCGGGCACGATAAAACCGGCATGTGGGGAGTATAAGACAATGAAACTAAACCATCGGCTCTTGATAGCCATCGGTATCGTGTTGCTCGCGGTGGGCGCATTTATGAGCTTTGGCGGGGGACCGCCCAAGGCCGACCCTACAATGGTTGCGCAGTGCCGAGAAAGGATGAAGGATCATGGGACAGAAATGCTTGACCGCTGCCAGGACGCGGCGTTCGCGACGGCGATGACGGCGACCGATGCCAACCAGGCCGCCGCCGCCATCAGCGCGAGCAACAACCACGAAATTGGCGGAAAGACGATCGGCATGTTTCTGCTGGGCATTGGCCTCGTCTTCACGCTGGTGGGCGCATTGGCGTGGCGAAAACAACTGCGGCAAACTGATGTTTGATCGGGTCGGGAACGGCGCCCCACGCGCGATGTCTGACGGGAGCGCGGGGCAGCCTAGCCAGGACGGACGGTCAGATTATTCATCGGCAAATCGCTTTGGCGCATGGACGAGGTCGCTTCGCCCCTGGCAGACCGTCCTGCTGATCTTCTTCGGGGTGATGCCGCTCGCCGCGATCATGCTGGCGATGTAGATAGGGCTTGCGTTCGCGCTCAACCGGGATCCTGCGCATCCGGTGTCGGCCGAGGCGGCGTTGAACCTGTTGCTCGTCGTGTTCGTGGCGGTGCCGGGTGTCTTCTTCATGCACCGCGCGCAGTATCGCTAGTTCTGGCATCTTGACCGGGCTCGCGCGACCGGCCGACTGAAGCTGAGCGACAGAGATCTGGAATAAGGATCGGAGCCCAGCGAGCCCGCGCCAAAGATCGCATGGTCAGGTTACCTGTGCTGCGCACCAGGCGAAAACGTAACAGCTGTTACTTTCATTGGTGGCGACTTAGAACGCTAGCAATGCGATGTAGTAGCTCAAGACGGGGCGTCGTTCATTTTGGCCAGGCGTTGAAAAAGTAACAGCTGTTACTATTGACCAGCCTCCCCCGACGCGCCGTAGAAACTGCCTGCCAGCCCGAACAATGACCGCTCGAGATTCAGCTTCCCCTCGACCGCACGATCAATCATGGCTCGGAAGTAGCCGGCAGGCCTGGATATCTGCTCTGGGTCACGGAGTGACTTTTCAAGTACTATCGCCAAGATAGCGCTGGCGCCATATAGGCCGACCTTGGCCCGACCATCGGCCCACCCCGCCTCGGAAAGACCGATCATCCGTCGCAGGGTTTCACCGGCGCGACCCAGCGAGGACCAGTTATCAAACCGCGTACTGATCATGACCTGCGCTTCCCGGCAGCCCACCTGCAGCAGCCCAATAGATACCGACCCCAAGATTTCACCCTGAATCGTATCCGGATCGCGCCCTTCCCGGGCACCCAAATTACTTTGCTTAGTTCCATCGTCTGCCGCAGGCTTTTTCTCAAAAGCCATTTCGGCAGCTTTGCTGCCGTTATGAAATTTATGTGCCCGCTCGTTAGAGCGGGTCCGTTGATCGTTACTTATATAAAGGGATTCTTGGGTTGTATAAGTATTAGGCGTGACGCTGATGTCACCCTCGCATGACAAATTATGTTCGAATCGATCGATCGTTGTCTCAACCACGATCTCAGCATGCAGTTCTCTCAACGCTTGCGCGCGAGGCTCCAAGTCCAGGCCCGAGGCCTGCACCTTAGCTACCCGGTCTCTCCAAGTTGCACTGTTCTCCGGAAATGCCTTGCTCAAGTCTTGGACGGCGCGTGCGAGACGAGAAATATCTCTTTTCGCCGCAAGTTCTCTGTTGAGCTTCACCTGGTATTGCTCGACGGCCGCCTTGATCTCCTCGGCACGAACACGGGACGGTGTAAAATCGATGCCGTAGCCAACAGAAATGTCACCTTGCTTGTCGCGATATACAAACCGGCGACCCGTCGCGCTGTCGCGATAGGCAGCGATGCCAACTTCGACCAGTCGTCGAATGCAGCGCATCACCGTTCGCTCGGATCGCATGGTATATTCGGCGAGCTTCGCATTCGAGATCGCGACGATCGGGCGTCCAGCGCCTTTCCAGTCATCTGCACGCGATAGTCCAAGGAGAATATCCATGACATGGTAAGCCGTACCGTCGATGCCCAGCACCGGTGCGGCGCGTTTCAACAACAGTGCGATCTCACTTTTTGTGACGTCGGGAACATCATTGGCCATCGCAAGCCTTGCGCTGGCAACGATGCCTGGTGTCACGCGTCTGAAGGACGCGACGGATGTAATATCGGTCATAGGTTTCCCGCTGCGGTCCTAGGAGCCACAGTTCCAAAGATTGTTTTGGGGAAGCCAAGCAGAAGCTGGACGCAAAAAATCGATCCCTGGGTTTACAGAGACTTGATTAAGCGTCACGACCGGCCTAGAATCAGATTGCTAGAACTGATGTTGGCGGTGCGAATTTCGTTCCGTTGGCTATTGAATTAAGGGTCTGTCGATTGGCGTCGATGGACCCTTTTTCGATTTCGTCATCATCTCATCATCGCTCTCCTCCACGCTGGGTCGATTGGAACTCTTCGACCAACTCTGGCAGTTTCTGAACAAGCCATGCCGAGAGCCCTGGAATTCGATCGTCTGGAACAGCAAATTTGGTCGCAGCGCCAGATCGCCTGGCAACGATGATGTGACCACCAGCGACCTCGATCTCCGTGATATCGGGCTCAGACTTGATCGGCCGGCCCAAGACATCCAGGACCAATCCAAATCGCTGGTCGCTGTCGCTGGTCTCCCATTCCGACGAACGAACGAGGCTCTCAACAGCCTTGCTCTGCTCGGGAGAAAGACGGCCATCCTTTATCAGCGAGCCGAGCTTTTCCCACTTCGGGCGACCGATTGCGGACGCAGGACCAATCAGACGGACAAGATCGACGGGCACCGATGCCGCGGCATTGGTGAGGATTGAGATATAGGCCATTTTCTGGCCGTCCTTCCGCCCGAGAGCTTCGGAAATCAGCTCCCTGGAATAACCCCGTGCCTTGAGCGCCAGTGCGAAAAGAGCTTGCTCGATAAAGGACAGGTTGAGGCGTTCTGAATTCTCGATCCCCTGCGATTTGACGAGTTCCTCGTCTGACAGTGCGCGAACGATCGCTTTGACCGGACGCTTGAGGATCTGGCAGGCTCGAAGCCGTCTATGGCCGTAGGCAGCCTGATAGTACCCGGGCTTGTCGGGGAGGGGGCGCACAAGGATCGGGAGTTTCTGACCGGCTTCCTTGATCCCCTCGACGAATGCCTGAAAGCTTCGGTCACCTTCAATGTCCAGGCGATCGTTGACGAATGACGGGATAACGCGCTCCGGGTCGAGCTCAACGATCACCTCCGATGAGAGGAGTTGGTCGTGAAGGCGCCTGTTTTCTTCTTCGATGGACACGAAAGCCCGATCCATCGACTTGACCGCCACCGATCCCACGCGCCGCTTGTCTGCGTCTGCAACAGAGGGCGCTGCAGATTTTGCAAGGTGGTCCGGGTTCACACCAGCGAAAAGGCTTTTCATTCGTTGGTTTCGTTCGCGAGGATTGGTCATTGTCTCCCCCAAACTTGTTTGATGTGGTCAAGAATTTCGCCGTTGACAGCATCGACGGACTCGAGCGCCCGATTCAATGTGTCGCGCCCGACGCTTCCACGCGACATCTCGTAGAGGCTCTTCTTTTTCAGGCCGGCGCTCGCGATCGCTGTTGTCTCCACAACAGCAGGCGCAAGCACATCATCCTTGAACAACGATCTGAGAAGAGTAACGACGTTGATTTGCGGACCGTCGTTCGGGTTATGTCTAGTCAACACGTAGCGGATGAAGTCATGACTGAGCACGCCGCCCCGCTCTTCGATGACATGCATCAGGTCGCTCATCATGGCGAGGAACTGGTTCATGCTCGCCACATCGATCATAGCAGGGTGGATCGTGATCAGTAGACTGGTGGCCGCGCAGAGGGCGCCTAGGGTCAAATAGCCAAGCTGCGGCGGGGCATCGATCAGAACCACGTCGTAGTTTTCTTCGACCTCACAAATGACTGAGCTTAGGCGCCTGAAGAAAATTCCGTCACCACGACCGTGTCCAGCGGCGATGGCTTGAGGCGTCTCATGTTCATACTCCATGAGTTCGAGATTTGCAGGGATCAGATCAATCCCATCGAAGTAGGTCTTTCGAATAACTTCGTGGATGGGTCGCCGCTGCTCGTCGTAACGGATGGCTGCATAAACGGTCTCGTTCTCGTCGACATCGAATTCAGGCTGATAGCCGAACATCGCGGAGAGGGAGGCCTGTGGGTCGAGATCGATTGCAAGGACCCTTAGTCCCTGAATTGCAAGGTAATGCGCTAAATGCACGGTGGTGGTCGTTTTGGCCGAACCGCCTTTGAAGTTTGCGACAGTGATGACCTGCAGTTTGTCACCCTTGCGACGGCGCGGCAGAAAATCCAGCGCTTCAGACGGACGGCGACGTGCTAGATGCTCGCGAATCTGATTAATCTGCGGAAGTGTATAAATCCGCCGCCCGTTGTCCTGCCGATCGGGGATGGCACTTTCACCATCCAGCGACATCTGCCGCAGTGTGGATTCAGCAATGCCGAGCAGGGAAGCAACATCGCGGGACGTGTAGGTCTTCAGTGTTTTCGCCGCCTCGGGTTCGTAAAGACGTTCACGAATCGATTGCAGTTGCGCAGAAAGCAATTGAGATTGCCTACTGATCTTGTCGGCTGATGATTCAGCTGCATCGTTCGTAGTGATTTTCGTCTTCATTTTACCTCACGACGGTTTTTAACCGATCGTCGCTTATTTTCCGTCGAGCAACAGTTACCCGATTCCCTTTCCTCGTCAAACTTTACTTGGTTAACAGATGGTTAAGGCGCGAGTGGCAGTTTTGCTCTTCAGGCCGATTTATCTATTGCAATCCGCTAGATAGGCTATGCCCTGGAAGTTGCGGCAGTTGGCGCGAAATGCAGATTTGCACGTCTTCCTTAACCTTTGGCGTCCATCGAACGCTCACATTCCAACGCATATCGCCGAGTTAGTAGAATCACCTCAGGTGCAAATCTGCACGTAGGCACACGCTGAGCGAGGTGATTTCTGTCCGCATGACCTGTTTACGCGGAGATCATGATGCAAATACTGACCGTCTCGCCTGACCAATACGAACGTTTTCGAAACCCCCTGAAACAGATGCACCGTCTTCGCGCTGCAGTGTTCGGCGACCGTCTCGAATGGGACGTGTCTATCGCGGCAGGCGAAGAGCGTGACCAATATGATGACTGCAAGCCGACCTACCTCTTGGCGATCACCAAGAGCGGACTGGTCGCCGGTTGCGTCCGTCTTCTTCCGGCTTGCGGGCCGACGATGCTCGCACAGACTTTTCCTCAACTGCTTAAATCCGGCTCGCTCTCGGTACACCCCGGAATGGTCGAGAGCTCGCGCTTCTGCGTCGACACCTCCCTTGTCTCGGGGAGGGAGGGAGGTCAACTGCATCTCGCGACGCTTACCCTATTCGCTGGCATTATCGAATGGTCGATCGCGAACGGCTACAGTGAAATCGTAACGGCGACCGATCTCCGTTTTGAGCGCATTCTGAAGCGGGCCGGATGGCCAATGCGCCGGCTCGGCGAAGCTTCCGCGATCGGCAACACCATCGCTGTTGCCGGAAGCCTGCCGGCAGATCGCCTCAGCTTCGAACGGGTTTGCCCTCACGACTATCACTCGATCCACCAGCTCGGCGGGGCACGGATCAGGAGCGTCGCGTGACCCAGCTGCGCTCCCATCCCCGTCTCGTCCGCAAACTCCAGGATGCCCTGGGCGATCAGCTCTGCGTCGCTCTCGACGACGCAACAGTCGTCGAAATCATGCTTAACCCGGATGGGAAGCTCTTCATCGAGCGCCTTGGCCATGGAGTCATGGCGGCCGGCGCACTGACGTCGTCCGCCGCAGAAGTAATTATTGGCAGCGTCGCTCACGCTCTGCGCTCGGAAGCAGACCCCGAGCAGCCAATCATTTCCGGCGAGCTGCCGATCGGCGGACATCGTTTCGAGGGCCTCCTGCCGCCTGTCGTCTCGGGACCGACATTTACGATCCGGCGACGCGCCTCGCGCCTTATCCCATTCGATGAGTATGTGCGATCGAAGGTGATGACCGAAGCGCAGGCTTCGGTGCTGCGCAGCGCCATCGCCTCTCGAATGAACATCGTGATTTCCGGCGGAACGGGATCCGGCAAGACAACGCTTGCCAACGCAGTCATCGCCGAAATCATCGCGAGCGCACCGGACGATCGTATCGTCATTCTCGAGGACACAGCAGAAATCCAATGCGCCGCAGAGAATGCGGTATCGCTCCATACCAGTGACACCATCGACATGGCCCGACTGCTCAAAAGCACGATGCGACTGCGGCCTGACCGCATTATCGTCGGTGAGGTCCGCGACGGTGCGGCGCTGACGCTGCTTAAGGCATGGAACACCGGTCATCCGGGCGGGGTCACGACCATTCATTCCAATACGGCGATGTCGGCGCTTCGCAGGCTGGAGCAACTGACGGCGGAAGCCAGCCACCAGCCCATGCAGGAGGTGATCGGCGAAGCCGTGGATCTGGTGGTTTCCATAGAGCGAACAGGGAAGGGGAGGCGGGTCCGCGAGATCATCAACGTCGAAGGCTACGCCAATGCCCGCTACCGCACCGAACATTACGCACAAATTGATGAGGACAGCCATGTCGCGTGACTATCAACGTTTCCTGGCCGGCGGCGCGCTGGTCTTGCTTTTCTCCAACACGCTAGTCGCTCCGGCACTTGCCTCATCGGGTGGCGGGGGTCTCCCGTGGGAATCTCCGCTCCAGCAGATTCAGCAGTCGATAACCGGTCCGGTCGCCGGCTTTATTGCACTCGCAGCCGTTGCCATCGCCGGCGCCATGCTGATCTTCGGCGGCGAGCTCAACGATTTTGCCAGAAGGCTTTGCTATGTCGCGCTTGTCGGCGGCGTTCTTCTCGGTGCGACCCAGATCGTGGCGCTGTTCGGCGCAACAGGCGCTTCGATCGGCGAGAACACCGCACAACCTGCTCCAGGCACTGCTGAACAAATGACGTTGCGCGGGCCGAAAGGGGAGGGCGCTCATGGTTGATCCCAGCTCCAATCTCGCCCGCTCACGGGTGCATCGGGCGCTGTCACGGCCTAGCCTCCTGATGGGCGCCGACCGCGAGTTGGTGCTCCTCACAGCGCTCGCGGCTGTGATCCTCATCTTCGTGGTTCTGACCTGGTATGCCGCACTGTTCGGCGCCGCCATCTGGCTGGTCGCGGTCGCAGCCCTTCGCATGATGGCGAAAGCCGATCCGCTTATGCGCCGTGTCTATATCAGGCACATTTCCTATCGGACCTACTACAGGCCGACCTCCACACCGTGGCGACGGTATTGACGATGGTCGCACTGAAGCCTTTTCGTTATTCCGGCCCATCCTTTGCAGACCTCGTTCCCTATGCGGGCCTGGTCGATAACGGCGTGGTCCTGCTGAAAGATGGCTCCCTCATGGCCGGCTGGTATTTCGCGGGGCCGGACAGCGAAAGCTCGACCGACGCCGAGCGCAACGACGTCAGCCGGCAGATCAACACGATCCTGTCGCGGCTCGGCACGGGCTGGATGATCCAGGTGGAAGCCGTCCGCGTGCCGACGATCGACTATCCGGCGGAAGACGTCTGCCACTTTCCTGATCCGGTGACGCGCGCCATCGATGCGGAACGGCGATCTCATTTCGAGCGTGAGAGCGGACATTTCGAAAGCCGGCACGCGCTGATCTTGACATGGAGGCCGCCGGAGCCGCGGCGATCCGGGCTTGCGCGCTATGTGTATGCCGACGCGGGGAGCCGATCAGCCACTTATGCTGAAGCGGCGCTGGAAACCTTCCGTACCTCGATCCGCGAGGTCGAGCAGTATCTCGCCAACGTCATCTCAATACGCCGCATGGTGACGCACGAAACCGAGGACCGCGGTGGTTTTCGGATCGCTCGCTATGACGAGTTGTTTCAGTTCGTCCGTTTCTGCATCACTGGCGAAAACCATCCAGTCCGTCTGCCTGACATCCCGATGTATCTCGACTGGCTGGCGACGGCTGAGCTGCAGCATGGGCTCGCCCCCAAAGTCGAGAACAGGTTTCTCGGCGTGATCGCGATCGACGGGCTGCCGGGGGAAAGCTGGCCGGGCATTCTCAATTCCCTCGACCTGATGCCACTGACCTATCGTTGGTCAAGCCGCTTTATCTTTCTCGACGAGCAGGAGGCAAGGGCGAAGCTCGAACGCACGAGAAAGAAGTGGCAGCAGAAGGTACGGCCCTTCTTCGACCAGTTGTTTCAGACACAAAGCCGGTCGATCGACCAGGATGCGATGCTGATGGTAGCGGAGACAGAGGATGCGATCGCGGAAGCATCCTCCCAGCTCGTCGCGTATGGCTATTACACACCCGTCATCGTCCTGTTCGATGACGATAGCACCCGGCTTCAGGAAAAGTGCGAGGCCGTGCGCCGACTGATCCAGGCCGAAGGATTTGGGGGGCGGATCGAAACCCTGAATGCCACCGACGCTTTTCTCGGATCACTTCCCGGCAACTGGTACGCCAATATCCGCGAGCCGCTAATCAACACGCGCAATCTCGCCGATCTCATCCCGCTGAACTCAGTCTGGTCCGGCAGTCCGACGGCACCTTGCCCGTTCTATCCGCCCGGCTCGCCGCCGCTGATGCAGGTCGCCAGCGGCTCCTCGCCCTTCCGGCTGAACCTTCACGTCGACGATGTCGGCCATACGCTGGTGTTTGGGCCCACCGGTTCTGGCAAATCGACCTTGCTTGCGCTGATCTCGGCACAGTTTCGACGTTATGCCGATGCGCAGATCTTCGCGTTCGACAAAGGTCGTTCGATGCTGCCGCTGACGCTGGCCGCCGGCGGCGATCATTACGAGATCGGCGGCGAGAGCGACGCGAAGGGGAGGGCACTTGCCTTTTGCCCACTGTCGGATCTCTCGACCGATGCCGACCGGGCCTGGGCGACCGAATGGATCGAGACGTTGGTGGCGCTGCAGGGTGTGGCGATCACGCCCGACCACCGCAATGTCATATCCCGCCAGATCGGTTTGATGGCGGAGGCGCGCGGCCGCTCGCTCTCGGATTTCGTCTCCGGCGTTCAGATGCGCGAGATCAAGGAGGCGTTGCATCACTATACGGTCGACGGACCGATGGGGCAGCTGCTCGACGCAGAGGAAGACGGGCTTGCGCTCGGTTCGTTCCAGACCTTCGAGGTCGAGGAGTTGATGAACATGGGCGAGCGCAATCTCGTGCCCGTACTCACCTATCTCTTCCGGAGGATCGAGAAACGCCTGACCGGAGCCCCCAGCCTCATCATTCTCGATGAGGCGTGGATCATGCTCGGGCACCCGGTCTTCCGCGACAAAATCCGCGAATGGCTGAAGGTGTTGCGAAAGGCCAACTGCGCCGTGGTGCTTGCCACGCAGTCGATCTCGGATGCGGAGCGTTCGGGGATCGTCGACGTTCTGAAGGAAAGCTGCCCGACGAAGATTTGCCTGCCCAATGGGGCTGCGCGCGAGACCGGCACGCGTGAGTTCTATGAGCGTATCGGTTTCAACGAGCGGCAGATCGAAATCGTCGCGACCGCACTTGCGAAGCGCGAATACTACGTTGCCTCGCCCGAGGGGCGGCGGCTCTTTGACATGACGCTCGGACCGGTGGCGCTTTCCTTTGTCGGGGCCTCCAGCAAGGACGATCTCGCCCGGGTCCGCGCTCTCGAAACGCAACATGGGGCCGGATGGCCTCTCCATTGGCTCGAACAGAGAGGGATCGCTCATGCAGCGACGTATTTTTCCGCGAGCAAGGCCTGACGCCATGCGCCTGGCTCCTTTCGCAATGATCCTCGTACTTGCCGGCGCGGTATCGCCTGTAAACGCGGGCGGCGTGACCGGACAGGCGACCGAGTGGACGCAGCTTGCCAACAACACTGAGCTGATCAGTCTCGTCGGCAAGTCGGCCGAACAGGTCAACAACCAGATCACCCAGATTAGCCAACTCGCCGAGCAGATTCAGAACCAGCTGAATATCTACAGCAACATGCTGCAGAACACCGCACAATTGCCAAACCACATCTGGGGACAAGTCGAGGGCGATTTGAACAAGCTCAAGAGCGTGGTTTCTCAGGGGCAGGGCGTCGCCTTCTCGATGGGCAATATCGACGATGTGCTGAAGCAGCGGTTTCAGAGTTTTGCCGATTTCAAATCGAACCTGCCGGACGGGGCATCCTTCTCGTCGACCTATCAGAACTGGTCAATCACCAACCGGGATACGATCGCCGGGACCTTGAAGGCCGCAAACCTGACGGCAGAACAGTTCTCCTCCGAGGAGTCCACCATGTCCTCGCTCCGGTCGATGTCGGAACGCGCTGACGGCCAGATGAAGGCACTGCAGGTCGGCCATGAGATCGCGGCGCAGGAAGTCGCCCAAATGCAGAAGCTGCGCGGTCTCGTCTCCCAGCAGATGACGATGATGGGTACCTGGTACCAATCCGAGCAGGCTGAGAAGGATCTCGCACAGGCGCGCCGCGAGGAGTTCTTCAAGGCGACGACACCGTCGATGTCGGGGGGGACAGGAGATGAAGCCCAGATGGTAGTCTCGAAGCTATTTCTCGTCGTCGTCGTTTTCGCCACTGCAGCCACCACCGGAGGAGCGGTGTGGCTCCTTACTCAATCCAACGATACGTCACAGTCAGCCGCCGGGATCGCAGCGTCCAGATGTCCGCCCAGCGACGAAGCCCGCAAGCGCGTGGAGGAATTCTTCGGCGGCCAGAAAAATTACGACCTGACAGGCGGCCAGGAGATGAAACCACGATGGTAGTCGACAGGACTTCAGGTGCGCGGCTTCTGCCGATCGCGCTGGCGCTTGGCGTTTTGGTCATAGCAAGTCCGGCGCTGGCTCAGGATGGCAGCGTGCTGAATACGCTGGAGAACCAGATCGTCACGGCAGCGAAGGGCTGGGAGGACACGATCAGCCGCGCCGCGCGCTCGCTGTTCTGGATCCTCGCCGGTATCGAGGTCGGTATTGCCGCCGTGTGGTTGGCAATTCAGGCTGCCTCGCTCGACGCCTGGTTCGCCGAGCTTGTCAGACGGATCATGTTCATCGGCTTCTTTGCCTTCGTCCTCGAGCGCGGCCCGGCGCTGGCGAAGGCCATCGTCGACAGCCTGTTCCAGATCGGAGCCGGCGGCGGCTCCGCTTCGCCGGCTAACGTCTTCAATGCCGGCCTGACTGTCGCTTCGAAAATGTCGGAGAAAATCAGCTTCGGCCTGTTCCAGGACAATGCGCTGGCGCTTTCGGCAGCACTGGCGATGATCGTCAGCGTCATTGCCTTCTCGCTGGTCGCTGCAATCTTCATCTCCGTGCTCGTCGAGATGTATGTCGGCCTGCTCGCCGGCATGATTCTCCTGGGCCTTGGCGGCTCGAGCTACACCAAGGACTTCGCCATCCGTTACCTGATCTATTCATTCTCGGTCGGAATGAAACTGATGGCGCTGGTGATGATTGCGCGCATCGGCTCCGAGGTCTTGATCGGCATGGCGAACGATGCCTCGGTTGGCGACCAGTATCAGACGGCGCTTGCTATCGCCGGCATCGCCGTCGTGGTGTTCGTCATTTCAATGTATGTGCCGAACATCATCCAGGGGGTTATCCAGGGTGCCTCCGTCACGGGTGGCATGGAAACGATCCGGCATGGGTCGCAGGCCGCCAACTTCGCGATCGGCACGGCGGTCGGAACCGGAACCCTTGCGTGGGGTGGTGCCAAGGCCGGAGCCTCCGCATATTCCGATGCTCGCAGCACCGGATCTTCGATGGCGGGCGCTGCCCTGAAAGGGATGGCGAGCGGAGGCGCTGCCGCCGCAAGTGCGGTGGCGGCTGCCGCGCGCGATCAAGCGATGGACGGCCGCGGCACATACGGAACCTCAACACTTGGCCTTGCCAACGCCAAACTCGATGAAGCCAACCGGGCCTCAGCGCATAGGGGCTCTGCAGGAGCAGGAAAAATGGGATCCGGGAAATGAGGATCTGCAAAATCAATCGGCGAGGTCCGCATGTCCCAGCGTGATGGTCCAGACAATCCCTATATCGCGGCCCGCCAGGAGTGGAGCGAGCGATACGGTTCCTATGTGAAAGCCGCCGCGGCGTGGCGTATCGTCGGCATCGTCGGAATGCTGATGGCGGTGATCGGGTTCTCCTATGCCCTGTTCCAGAGCACGCAGGTCAAGCTGGTTCCCTATATCGTCGAGGTCGACAAACTCGGCACGGCGGCGAATGCCGGTTTCCCGCAGCAGATCGAGTATGCCGATCCGCGTGTCGTGCGTGCGACGCTCGGCAGTTTCGTCTCGAACTTCAGGAGCGTCACGCCGGATGCCGTCGTCCAGAAGCAATATATCGATCGCACCTACGCGCTTTTGAGGACGTCGGATCCGGCAACCGAGAAGATCAATGCCTGGTTCCGATCCAACTCCCCCTTCGACAAGGCGAGGGGCGCAACGGTTGCGATTGAGGTCAACAACATCGTCGCGCTGTCGAACCAGTCATACCAGATCGACTGGACGGAATTCGAGCGCGACCGCAAGGGGAGCGAACTCGGCCAGCCGCGCCGCTTCCGTGGCATCGCCACCGTGACGCTGACACCGCCACAGGATGAGGGCGTCATTCGCCTCAATCCTATCGGTCTCTATCTCCGCGACTTCGACTGGACAGCCCAACTTTGAAAGGCATGGCCCGTATATGATCATCAGAACAAAACCCATTCCCGCCGTGCTTCCGATCGCCGCCGCACTCATGCTTGCCGCATCGCAGCTGTCCCCGGCCCAGGCAACCGCGCAAGACGTCAGTCCCAATGAAGCGAAGGGAATTGGGATCTCCGGGCAATGGCGTGGCGGGCGTGGCGTTGTTACTAGGGGCAGCGACGGCAAGGTCATTTTCCTGTTTGGCGAGGTACAGCCCTCTGTGGTGTGCTCGCCGCTGCAGGTCTGTGACATCGAGCTTCAGGCAGGCGAGGTGGTCCGCGACGTATTGGTCGGCGACACCGTCCGATGGAAGGTCGAGCCGGCCACCTCCGGCGCCGTCGGCGGTCAGGTAATCCATTTGATCATCAAGCCGGCAGAGTCGAACCTGGTTACCTCGATGGTCGTGACGACATCGAGGCGAACGTATCATATTCAACTCAAGTCGACGCCGACCCAGTACATGGCACGCGTCGGTTTCGAATATCCAGAGGATGTTTCGACCAAGCTCGCTGACGTCAACGCCCGGCTGGAGGCGAGCACCATCCCTGGCGCCGGCGTACCCGCCGAGCAACTGAACTTCGCCTATTCGCTTTCGGGCAGCGCCCGCTGGCGGCCGACGCGGGTCTATAGCGACGGCATGAAAACCTACATCCAGTTTCCGCGCTCGATCGCAGGCCAGGATGCCCCGGTGCTGTTCGTTGTCTCCGGCGGGCAGAACCGAATCGTCAACTATCGCATGAAGGACAATATGATGGTGGTCGACTATCAGGTGGACAAGGCTGTGCTGGTCTCCGGGGTCGGCTGGCACCAGGAGAAGATCACGATCAACCGGGGAGGCCGGTAATGGGGCTGGCGTCATTCTGCTCGACTGCGGCGATGTGCATTCTTACCCTCACGCTGGCAGGCTGCCAGACGACCGGCCCGGGCGCACTTGTTATTAGCAACGCCCCGACCGAAATCTCCGGGCCGGCGGCAAGCGCTATCGCCGGCGACATGGTGAGCAGGCTTGTCGAGCAGATCGGGCCCGGTACAGCAACCATCTCGTTGAAGAAGGATGCTTCGCCCTTCGGCGAGGCGTTGGAAGCATCGCTCAAAGGCTGGGGCTACACCGTTGTCACGGGTCAGAAGACGGACGACAAGGCGAAGACGATCGCGCTGGCCTATGTGATTTCGCCATTCGACGGGCAGATCCTGGCGCGGCTATCGACAGCGAGCGTTGAGATCGGCCGGGCCTATAGTGCAAGCGCAACTGGGGCGGCGCCGGCGAGCCCGCTTTCCGTCATGCAACGCGGGTAGGGGAGGGAACCATGGCTCAATCCCTGAAGCTCGGCGGTGTGCCGGAGGAGGCAAGCGGATCCAGTATCCGGCGGGTCAACCGTTTGCCGGTCATCGTTGTGATCCTACTTGTCATCGCCTTTCTCGCGGTGATTATCTACGGCCTTGCGTCGCGCGGGCTCTACTTCCGGGGCAATCCCGGCCTTGACCAAACATCGGGCAATCCCGCCTCGAGCTATGCCGACCAACTGAAGCGCGGCGTCAGCGACGGTATCATCGGTGAACCTGCTCAGGCCCAGGCATTTCAGCCGACGCCGGTTGAGACGAAAATGGAAACGGCATCCAATCCGTTTGCCGCAGAGAGACGTCAGCCCCCACAGGAAGAAAAATCCCAGCTTGAGCCTGAGGCCGTCTGGAAAGCGCGTCTGCAGCGTGAACAGCAGGAGCAATATCTGCGCGAACGCCATCGGGAGCGGATGGCGCGACTTCAGGCCAGCGACGCGGCCTATGATGCGCCGCTCGTCATCGACAAAGGCAAGATCGATGCGCAGACAAAGGCAGCCACCGATACGACGACGACGAGCCTTGCGGCGAACGCCGCTCAGCCGGGATCGGCGACAGACCTCTATGCGGCCGCACTACAGGCGGGTCTCGGCGGTCAGAACCTCGATCCCAACGGCCAGCGCACCAAGGAAGGCTTCTTCAACGCCGACATCAAGGAACTCGGTTATCTGCCGAACAGGGTTGTGCCACAGCGGTCTCCCTTTGAACTCAAGCGCGGCTCGGTCATTCCGGCAACGCTGATCACCGGCATCAATTCCGATCTTCCCGGCCGCATCACGGCTCAAGTCAGTCAAAACGTCTTTGACTCAGCCACCGGCCTCCGCCTGCTGATCCCACAGGGAACGAAGCTGTTTGGGCGGTACGACAGCAAAGTGTCCTTCGGGCAGTCCAGGGCACTCGTTGTTTGGACGGACATCATCTTTCCGAACGGCTCCACGCTGCAGATTGGCGGCATGGCGGGAACGGACGCGCAGGGTTACGGCGGCTTCAATGACAAGGTGAACAACCATTATTTCAGGACTTTCGGGTCGGCGATCCTGGTCGCGCTTGTTGGAACCGGGATCGATATGGCTGTCCCGCAGAGCTCTACACTAGCAACGCAAGACACGGCCTCTGACGCGGCTCGGCGCAATTTCGCCGACACCTTCGGTCGGGTCGCCGAGCGGACGATCGACAGGAATCTCGACGTCCAGCCAACGCTGGAGATCCGGCCCGGATACAAGTTCAACGTCCTGGTCGACCAGGACATTATCTTTCCCCGTGCATATCAAAAAACTGACTAATTCCTGAGACCGCAATCGCCTATGTCGGAAGGCCCGCTTTTCCCAACGCCTCGACATAGCTATTCTGATCGTCCAACCGCCCGAACGTTGGCAATACATCGCAAGGTTTGCATGCAAGGCTGAAATGCGCTCCAGCACGTGGTGGGCACGCTTGCAGATGAAACGCTGGCGCAAACGGCCAGCCGTCTGTGAGGTGCTGAAGGAAGTGTCGACGCAGCACAAATTTGAACCTGTCCCATACGCTAAGACATACGGTTCGTGGTAGGCTTCGTCTCAGTGCGGTGCAACCGAATTGCCGTCGCATCCATCGGCGGCTACTGCCGCCGGAGACAATGCAGTCCAGCAATGTGAAAGGAACTCAGATGCAGACATATGAGCCAGCGGATTTCCTATCAAAACTTGCAGCAAACGGCTTGCCCAGACTGTCCACCCCTTCGGATCTTTCGATCGTCGGGCTGGTGAAGTCGGACACGGCATCCCCATTGACCGTCCAGTTCTCTTACTCGCCCGCATGCGAGCGATGGTTGTCGATCCCGATCGAGATCGTCGAGAGCATTGACCATATCAAGACCATTGCCTGCAAAGACCATGAGCACCCCCTCGTCCGCGTCAAGATCACGCGGCCAGATCAAGACCGGAAAGACTTGACTTTCCTATATGATCTGGTGACCGAGACGCAGACGACGTTGGCCCTGATGCACAAGGCGGCCAGCGCAAAGAGACGCCTGACGTCTACTCAAGCCAGCAGACTTACCGATTTCTGCTTCATTTGGGACGATCCGGCCGGCGTCATGGTTTGTTGCTTCCACGGCGACGACCTAGAGTGTACGGGGATCGTCTAACGGCAAGGACATTGCCGGGGCACACATCTCCTCAGACGAGAAAATGACCTCACCGAGGAAACCAAACTAGGGAGTGCGTGCGCCAATGCGAGTGCAGTCAGGGTAGCATTTGGCTTTTCTGTCGCGTTGCGTACAGTGAGTGCAGAGGTTGGACATTGTCGCCAGCGATCAAAGCCCATAGGGAGGCCAGGGTTGGTGACACTTGGCGAACTGATGTCGCCCGAGAGTTCTGTGGATGTGGTCACTTCATCGGGGCGAGAGCTAACGCTCCAAACTGGGCCGCTTAAATCGCTCGACCGACTGCGGTAGTGCTTAGGGCAATCTTCAAAGAGAAGACCCGCAGTTGATAGATCAAACTTCGGTTTGCGGTTGTGACTGCCTATTTCCATGAGCGGGTCCATGAGCGGCGCTACTCCAGCCATTTGGAAGCCTGTTTCAGACCACCAAAGGGGTAGATGTGGATTTGAGCGAGCGCGGAACCGGGGGAGGCGATAAAATAATGTCACCGGGGCCGATCACGACGGAGCTGGCGCCGGAGGTCTTGGCAAAGGTTGGGATGGACGCGATCGGCGCCGGGGCTGCCTTCCTGGCGTACTCGGAGTCAAGCGTGATGACCGGCGTCGAAGTCTGGCCTACTGCCGGTTTTTCGGACACGAGGTTAAGGTGTTCCTCCTGAAACCGGAGAGCATTGATGCAAAGTGTAGAAAAAAGAAGCGACAAACGCGGAAGGGGGGCCGCCTGAGCCGACCCTGCAAGCTGTCCGTCGAGCCGTCATCGCCGCACTCGCTAGATCGACAACCCCGATCCGATATCCGCATTGCCAGCGCCCAATTGCTAGCCCGAAATAAAATCTGCCAAAGTAGTGTTAGCCAAAATCTATATCGAAACTGGACTGCTCATCCGCGTTCGCCAAGACTTTCGCGTTGGATAGTGTGTGGGCTAATCAACTCAGGCTTTACCATTTCGAGCACCGGATCACTGGTTCGAGAATCCAGAAGCGCGAATGCCTTTCCGATGAGTTCTCGTGGATTCTGCATGACCATATGCAGCGGGAATTGCAGAAAAGCACCGAACGGATCATAATCGTAGCAGCCAATCACGCTTTCAGCGAACGCGTCCGGCGGCAGGTTGACAAGATGGCTCAGGGCGCCCTCCAGAACTGGGATCGAATTGATGAACAATCCGGCCGGTAGGCCGCCAATGGTGTGAATCAGCTTTTCGAGTTCTTCGGCTGCTCTGGCGGGTACATAGCCGCAGTTGATGATTTGGTCGGGGGAGACGCCGCTGGTACGATCCATCACGACCCGATGGAACGCCTCGACACGCCTGGAGGTCGCATAAAACTGTGGGTTCCCGCCAAGAAAGTAGATGCGGTCGCGGAGCGGGTTACCTGTGGCCGGCATGAGATCGAGGATTGTGGTCGTCAGTTGCTCCGCGCCATACGTGTTGTCGCTGACGACGGAAGGGGAATTGGCCGACGGTAAATCCACGAAGACATGCGGCAGCGAGGCGCGACGACAAATGCTGCTCAATTCCTCGGGAGCCGTCGCACCGGCAATCAGTAGGGCGTCGATTGAATAGGCAAGGAGATCTTCGACGGACTGAATTTCTTCGTCAGGTTCTCGCCGTGTGGAGATGATTACCGGGCATAGGCCGCGGGCGCGAACTTCCGACGCGAAATGCTGGCTGAGGGACGAGAAGAAGCGGTTGTCATGCACCGGGAGCAACATACCGATCAGCCCAGAGCGGGACTTTCGCAACCCCTGGGCCTGAAGGTTGGGCGCGTAACCGAGTTCGGCGGCTGCTTCCCTGATGCGTGCGACAGTCTCCGGTTTAATGCGGCGACCTTTCGCATGGCCACTTAATGCGGAACTGACTGTCGATGGAGCAGCCCCACTCCGCTGTGCGACGTCGTAGATGGTTGGTTTTGTCGGCTCCCGAGCCATATAGCAACCTTTTATAGCTCGCCTGAAAATACCCTCTTGACAACGATGCCCCATTTGAGAGAGCTTTGCAATATCGATTTTGCAGAGGAGGAGCTGCATGACCCGAGCACCGGAAGCGGTTGCTACGGTCGTCCATCGTCATGGGCGGCCATATTTTTTGCAGAACATGCAAAATCGATTTTGCAGCTCGCCATAACGGCGACCAACTGGGAGGACAGACATGATCCGCAAACTCATTTCGGCATTGGCAGGAACGACCTTGGCTGTGGCTCTGACGGCCGCCGCCTACGCGAATGAAAAGCCCACAATGGGTATCGTCGTTAAGATCGGCGGCGTTCCGTGGTTCAATGCAATGGATATCGGCATCAAGGAAAAGTCCGCTGAACTCGGCGTAGATGCCTTCATGGTCGGGCCGACGTCGACCGATCCCTCGCTCCAGGTCCGCGCCGTCGAGGACCTGATCGCCAAGGGTGTCGACGTCATCGGTATCGTTCCGAACGACGAATCCGCTGTCGAGCCGGTGCTGGAGAAGGCACGGGCCGCCGGCATCAAGGTCATCGCGCACGAGGGGCCAGGCCTCAAGAATGTGGATTGGGATTTCGAGCTGGCCTCGGTGAAGGGCTTCGGCGAAGCGCATGCGGAACTCCTTGCCCAAAAGCTCGGCGGCAAGGGGAAATATGCGCTGTATGTGGGCTCGCTGACGGTACCACTCCACAATGCCTGGGCTGATGCCGCCGTCGCCTATCTCAAGGCGAAGTATCCCGAAATGGAACTCGTCGGTGATCGCTACGGCGTTGCCGAGAGCGTGGACGACAGCCGCAAGACGGCTCTCGATATTCTCGCGGCGCATTCCGATCTCAAGGGCTTTCTGACATTCGGGAGCCAGGGTCCGATTGGCGTTGGCCGCGCGCTGATTGAGCGCCGGCTTGAGGGCAAGATCGCTGTCGTCGGGACGTTTTCGCCGGGCCAAGGCAAAAAACTCGTCAAGGACAACGTCATTTCCGGTGGCTTCATGTGGAACCCCGCTGAAGCCGGCCGCGTCTTCGTGACGCTTGGCAAGATGTTGGCCGAGGGCACGAAAGTCAAAGATGGCACGAACGTTCCAGGGCTCGGCGTCGTTCATCCGAATGAAGCTGAGCGCGACATCATCACCGACAACCTTCTGCCGATCAACGCAGAAACCGTCGACAAACTGGCCGATCTGGGTCTGTGAACGTAGAGCTCGAAACCGGTTGCCGATTTCGAGCTCACTCCTTTCCTCCAGGACATACTGACGGGCGCAGCGTTCGATGCGCATGTCCGGAGCGAACAGGGGCGGGTCAAACTGCGACGATTGGCCGGGTCGCCATTTGCGGCCCCACAAAACCCGTGTGCATTCCGGATTCCCCGAGCACCAGCAAGCAGGACATACGAAATGAACGATGTGACTACCAACCTTTATCAAACGGCTCTTTCGGAACTCGCCACGGTGTTCGACCGGTTGGACGATGCCAAGGTCGACGACGTGATCGAGGCGATTGCCTCAGCCGGGTCGACGGTGGTTTTCGGCGGCGGCCGCGAGCGGCTTCAAATCATGGGCTTCGCCATGCGGCTGTACCATATGGGCGTGCAAGTTGCTGTCGAAGGCGACATGACCACGCCGCCCGTCGGTTCGGGCGACGTCTTCCTCGTCACTGTCGGCCCCGGAGAGATTTCCACCGCGCTGGCGCTGATCGATGTTGCTCGTAACGCCGGCGCCAAGGTGATCGTCATCACTGCGCAGCCCGAGGGTCGCGCTCCGCAAATGGCCGATCTCGTCCTGCACCTGCCGGCTCAGACCATGGCCGACGATCAAGGCGCTTCGCGCAGTTCCGTCCTACCCATGGGGTCGCTCTACGAAGGAGCGCTGTTCGTGCTGTTTGAGGTAATGATCCTCAAGCTGCGCGATCGTCTTCAGGTGTCGCCCGACGCGATGCGCCACCGGCACACGAATCTCGAATAGGCGGTATATTTCCATGCACATATCCGAGCCGCGGGAACATCCTTCATGTGCCCTTCGCCTTCGCCATATCTCGAAGTTCTTTGCAGGGGTCCACGCTCTCGATGATGTGTCCTTCGAAGTCCGTCCCGGCGAGGTGCATTGCCTTGCCGGGGAAAACGGCTGCGGCAAGAGCACGCTGATCAAGATCATCACCGGTGTCTACAAGCCAGAGGCGGGAGCAGAAATCACCATCTTCGGCGAGTGCCTGCACTCGATTACGCCGACTGTCGCCCGTGACCGAGGTATCGCCGTTATATGGCAGGATTTGGCGCTCTTCCCGGAAATGACGGTTGCCGAGAACATCGCTTTCGACCGTCTAGTCGGTAATAGGCCCACGCTGGCGCGGCATAGAGAGTTACGCTCCGCCGCCGCCGCGTCCTTACCAAACTCGACATCAAACTCGATCTCGATATGCGCCTGCGCGAACTGCCGATCGCCCAGCGGCAGATCGTGGCCATTGCTAGGGCTCTGGCAGGCGACGCGCGGCTCATCTTCATGGACGAGCCGACCGCGTCTCTGACGCAACATGAAACGGACAGGCTTCTCGCCATCGTGCGCGGACTGTCCGCCAGCGGCGTCGCGGTCGTTTTCGTCAGCCACCGCCTAGCGGAAGTGCTGGAGATCTGCGAGCGCGTCACCGTCGTTCGGGATGGACGGCTGGTCGGTGTGTTCGATACCATCGGCATGACCCAGTCGCGCCTGACTGAACTGATGACCGGCAGATTGCTGACGGATGAGGTCCGCGCCCGCGACATGCAGGCCGAGCGTGCAGTTCTAGAGGTGCAGGCTCTCACCCGCCACGGCGAGTTCGAGGATATCAGCCTCACAGTTCGCGCCGGGGAGATCGTAGGCCTAACCGGCCTAATTGGTGCCGGGCGCACCGAACTTGCTCATGCTCTATTCGGCATGGCGCGCGCCGACGCGGGCAAGATTCGTCTAAATGGCCGAGTGCTTCATCTGCAGAACAACAGGCAGGCTGTTCGCGAGGGGATAGCGTATGTATCCGAAGATCGGCTGGCCCTCGGCCTTGTTCAACCGCAGTCGATCGCCGACAACATGGTTCTGTCCATCTTGCCACGGCTCAGCGACCGGGCAGGGCTCTTGTCTGTGGGTCGTATGAAAGCCCTTGTCGACGACTGGGTGCGAAAGTTCGCCATCAAGATCGGAAAACCGACCGACCCCGTTTCCACGCTGTCGGGCGGCAATCAGCAGCGCGTCGTGCTGGCCAAGTGGTTGGCGACCGACCCACAGCTGCTGATCCTCGACAGTCCGACGGTAGGCGTGGATGTGGGCGCGCGCGCAGGGATCTTCGACATCGTGCGAAAGCTGGCCGATGCGGGGCTGGCAATCCTGCTGATCTCTGATGAGGCGCCAGAAGTCTACTTTAATTCCGATCGCATCCTGCACATGGCGCACGGCCGTCTCGTCGCTGAATACGACCCGCGCAATCTCACACTCGAACAGTTGGAGGCAGCGATCTATGCGTAATCTGGTTCGCACCTACGCGACGGAAACTCGCCTTTCCATCGTCCTCGCCCTGTTGTGCGCCGGTCTCGGGATCGCCTCCGGCGACTTCTTGACCCTTGCTAACATTACGTCCCTTTTCAACAACAATTCCGTCAACCTGATCTGGGCGGTGGGCTTGCTTGTCGTGCTCATTGCCGGCGGTATCGACATATCCTTCGCGGTCGCGGCCTCGGTCGTTCAATATATCGCGGTCTATTTTTTCGCAGCGATCGGCGGTGGAAATTGGGCGATCGGCTTTGCTTTCGCCGGTCTGGCGGGCATTGCACTCGGCTGCATCAATGCCGCTCTAATCCATGGTTTCCGGCTGATATCCATCGTGGCGACCATCGCGACGTTCAATGCCTTCTTCGGTCTCTTGATGTTCATTACCGGCGGCGTCTTTATCTACGACCTTCCAGACTGGTGGACATCGCGCATCATCGTTTTCGAACATCAGGCCGCAAACGGTACCTGGTCTGAACTTTCGCTTCCCGTGGCGGTCATGGCCGCCTGCGTCGCGGCGACCTGGCTGCTGATCAAGCACACCAATATCGGCCGCCAGCTTTATGCCTTCGGTGATAATCCCGAGGGGGCAAGGCGTGCTGGCGTCAACATCGGTCTGATGCAGTTCGTTGCATTCGGATGGATGGGCCTGATGGCAGGGATCGGCGGGCTGATGCAGGTCAATATTGTGCAGGAAGTGGTGCCCAATGCCCTGATCGGACGCGAACTGGACGTCCTTGCGGCCGTTGTTCTTGGCGGCGCGCGTCTCGGCGGCGGGCGCGGAACTGTGCTGGGATGCGTGCTTGGCGTGCTCCTCGTCGCCGTGACCCAGAACGGGCTCAATCTGCTTGGCGTGTCGCCTTACGCATTCAAGATGATCATCGGCGCGATGATCCTAATTGCGATCTCAAGCTCGAGCCTTTCCTTGAGACTTCGCGTAAAGCGAGAGATCTGATATGGCGAATTTGATTCAGGAAGTGAAGCGCAGGTTCGGTCCCGAGGTTCCCCCTCTTCTCGGAATTCTGCTGCTGGTCGTGATCATATTCGGCATCGCGTCGCCACGATTTCTGAGCGGGGCCAATCTCGGCTCGATGGCATTCCAGTTGCCCGAACTTGGTCTGCTGACGCTTGCGATGATGATCCCGATTATTTCGGGAGGTCTCAATCTTGCGATCATCTACACCGCCAACATGGCCGGCCTGACGCTGGCCTGGGTGTTGATTCACTTCGGAGGGCCGGATGCCGGCATGGGCGCGTTCGCGCTTGGCGTGATCACCGCGATCGCGGTCGGCGCGCTTGCCGGTGCCATCATGGGACTGGTGATTGCCTATATCGGCGCTCATCCTATCCTCGTATCGCTCGCGATGATGATTTTCCTGCGGGGGCTAGGCGAGTTCCTGACGCGTGGAAGCGACATCTCCGGTTTCCCGAGCTTCATAGCCCCGATTGGCCACGGGTCTCTGTTGGGCGTGCCTATTCCTATGCTGATCTTTCTTGCCGCAGCTCTAGTCTGGCACATCATGCTAACGCGCACGCGGCACGGCCTGTCGGTCTATATGATCGGATCGAACATCCGGGCGACGGAGTACTCGGGCGTCTCCACCAAGCGCACACTGACCCTGATCTACATGATGTCGGGCGTCATTTGTGCAATTGCCGGTATCTTGATGCTGACGCGATTTAATTCCGTTCGCGTCGGCCACGGCGAAGCACTTCTTTTGATCACAGTGCTGGCTTGCTTTCTGGGCGGCGTCGATCCCTTTGGCGGTTTTGGGCGGGTCGTAGCGGTTGTGATCGCACTGTTGATTTTGCAGGTGCTGTCGTCAGGCCTCAACCTGCTTGACGCCAATCAGCATCTCTCCACTGCGGTCTGGGGTCTGGTCCTTATTGGGGTCACAGTTGTTCGCGCCATCCTTCCATGGATGCAGCACCGGAAAAAAGGAGGGGTGTAGGCAATGGAAGGGTTTGGTGTACACGTCCATGTGGAAGATAAATTGGGATCGCGAAGGCGCCGAGAAAGCCATCGTTGCGGCAGCCGGAGACAAGATGGATTTCTTTGAAATAGCGTTGTTGAACGCTCGGGCGGTCGACGCGGAACTTATCCTGATCGTGTCGCTGTCGCCCTGAAAGCCAGATTGTCTGCGAACATCATCGTATCACAGACCGTTCTCTTGACCGCCCGGGGTTGAGCATTTGCGACTGGCGACACTATCCGGCGGTCGTGCAACGTAAGCCCGGGCCTCTTCGCAAATGGACTCCGTTCGCCGAGCTACTGGACGCATTCCGGTCCCTCGAGCAACAATCCGCCGCCACAGGCGGCGGAGTCCACTCCGGCGGGCAGCTGGCCTACTCTTTCACACAGTGATAGCTGGCGGCATCATTTATGTCGCCTTGCCCAAAATATTTCGGCCAGGAGGGAAACTCACACAGTGGCCGGGTTCGTCCCCGGGTTGGGCTCTTCGTCCTATCGGCGGCGATCTGTGCTTTGGGAGGAACGCCGTCCTCGACCCACCGGTCAAGCGCACCGAGATTGTCCCAGGCAGGGGCCATGTTTCCGGAAGGCGACGCCACCGCCGCCACTATTGTTGGATCGTCATAGCCCTTATTGGAAGACTCTCAATCTAACGCAACATAACCGAACAAATCGTCCTCTGCCGAACCGCTATATTCAAGGCAATCTTAATTGCAGAGGTTGGCGACATGTTCCCTACGGCTGTCCAATTCAGACAGGCAAAGATCTTGCTTTACTTGAACCATCCGGCAGCGCTGGGGATCAATGCCATTCTCATGTGGCTCGGTCTGGAAGCAACACCGGCGCTTGGGTTCACAGACTTTCGAAACAAATCTGCCCTGGGTGATTACGAGTTGATCGTTACCGACAGCGTTAAAATCAGGCGTATCCGGGACGTTTCGCGTGCTTCGGTAATAAATGTCGATGACTTCATATTCCGTGAACCGGCAGTGGGTTTGTTCCGGAGAAAGCAGAGACGCTTTGATGCGTCGGCATTCATCAGCCGCGTCCAATACGTGCTCGATATGCCAAGTGAAAGTCGGCGCCGTTCTCCTGATCGGGATCGAGGAGTGATCAGTTTCCGCCCATCGCGGCCTAGCGCGGAGCAGCATGAATGCCTCCTTGCTGCTCGAAATATTTAGAATAACAAAAAGGGTAACTCTCAATGCCGCATTTGCAGGACCTCATTCGTACGACCGCTGCTGTCATGGTGTGCCTCGCGCTCAATAGCTGTGATGAAAAACCATCGGCGCGCGAGGCAACACAGTCTCAGACGGTGGTTGCCACCGTGAAGGTTCAGGCCGAAACCCTGCCATTGGTAAGCGAACTGCCCGGCCGCATTGCGCCCATGATGACGGCAGATGTTCGCCCGCGCGTCACTGGAATGGTTCTGAAACGTGTCTTTGAGCAGGGCTCGACCGTCAAGCAAGGTGATGTGCTCTATCTGATTGATCGCGAGCCTTTTGAAGCGAAGGTTCAATCAGCGCAGGCGACCCTTGATTCCGCCGTCGCGGCGCAGTTGCTGGCGCGCCAGCAGGCGGAGCGGCAGACGCAGCTGCAGCAGAAAGGCGTTGCCAGCAGCCAGGACAGCGAGAGTGCCGTCGCAAAATTGGCTCAAAGCGACGCTGACGTGGCGCGGGCTCATGCCGACCTGAAAACGGCGCAGCTGGATCTCCAATACACTGAAGTTCGCGCGCCGATCTCGGGCGCGATCGGTCGTGCGCTCGTCACCGAGGGAACACTGGTCAGCCCAACTTCGGATGTGCTGGCGACCATTCAACGGATCGACCCGGTCTATGCGGACTTCACGCAACCGGCAAGCACTCTGATCACCCTTAAGAATGCAGTCGTGCAAGGCAAGCTTCAGGCAGACGCATCAGGCAGCGCTGTCCTGCGATTGATCTCGGAGGACGGCAGTCAGTACCCTCGTGAGGGCAAGCTTCTGTTCTCGGAGGCAACCGTCAATTCCGCGACTGGCCAGGTCATATTGCGGGGCGAATTCCCCCAATCCGGATCGCAATCTCCTGCCGGGTATGTATGTGAGAACCCGCATCGAGCAGGGTTCGCTCAAGGACGCGCTCGCGGTTCCGCAGCAGGCGGTGCAACGCGATACCGCGGGCCAGGCGCAGCTCTATGTTGTCGATGCTGCTGGCAAAGTCCAAACACGCCCGGTTTCACTGGGCTGGGAGCTGGATGGCAGATGGATCGTGCTCAGGGGAGTTGCGCCCGGCGACGAAGTGATCGTTGAGGGCTTCCAGAAGATCGCTCCTGGTTCCGCGGTCAAAACAGAGCCGTGGGTCAATCCGGCCGCCGCTCAAGCCGACAACTCCAGGAAGGGCTGACCCACGACATGGCTGCATTTTTTATCGACCGCCCGGTCTTTGCCTGGGTCCTCGCGATTGCCATCATGGTGGCTGGCGCAATCTCGCTTATGGTGCTGCCCATATCGCAGTATCCGAATGTCGCTCCTCCGCAGATCAAAATCTCGGCGACCTATCCCGGCGCCTCTCCGGATGGCACCTATGAAGGTGTGACCCGCCTGATCGAAGACGAGATGAACGGCATTCCCGGCATGCTCTATTACGAATCCACATCCGACGCGGCCGGGTCCGTCAGCATCACGACGACGTTCGAGCCGGGCACGAATACCGAAACTGCCGCCGTCGAGGTGCAAAACCGGGTGCGTCGGGTCGAAGCGCGGCTTCCGGCATCCATCGTGCAGCAGGGGATCAGTGTAGACGCCGGCGGCGGCGGCACCTTGCTGGTCGTTGCGTTGACCTCCAAGGACGGCTCGAAGGATGGAATCGCGCTCGGCGACTACATGAACCGGAATGTTGCCAATGAGCTCAGGCGCATTCCCGGTGCTGGCAACGTGCAACTGTTCGGTAGCCAGCGTGGAATGCGTATCTGGCTTGATCCGGATAAGTTGCTCGGCCTCAATCTATCACCATCCGATGTCACCAACGCGATCCGGTCGCAAAACGCGCAGGTCGCTGCCGGACGTATCGGCGGTGCACCAAGCGATGCGACCCAGAGAACCACGGGTTCGATCCTGATCAAGGGCCAACTTTCTTCGCCGGAAGAGTTCGGTGCGGTTGTCCTTCGCGCGCAGCAGGACGGTTCCACCGTGCGCCTGCGCGATGTCGCGCGTATTGAAGTGGGCGCACAGGCTTACAATCTCTCGACCCGCATCAATGGCAAGCCGGCAGCAGGGGCCTCGATCGAGCTTGCGCCGGGAGGCAATGCACTCACCACCGCAAAGGCCATCCGGGACAGGCTTGCAGAGCTCGCTCCGTCATTTCCCACGGACGTCGAATATTCAATTCCCTATGATACAACGCCGTTTGTGAACACCTCGATCAAAAAGGTGCTGTACACATTGCTGGAGGCAATGGTGCTGGTGTTTGTGGTGATGTTTCTGTTTCTACAGAACATCCGCTACACGATCATCCCAACATTGGTCGTGCCAATCGCCCTTCTTGGCACCTGCGCGGTCATGCTTGTCCTCGGCTTTTCCATCAATGTCCTCACCATGTTTGGCATGGTTCTCGCGATCGGCATTCTTGTCGATGACGCCATCGTTGTGGTCGAAAACGTCGAACGGATCATGATGGAGGAGGGGCTGCCGCCGAAGGAGGCTACCCGGAAAGCGATGACGCAGATCACAGGCGCCGTCATCGGGATCACGCTGGTGCTGACATCGGTTTTCGTGCCGATGGCATTCTTCCCCGGAGCTGTCGGCGTGATCTATAAGCAGTTCGCGCTGACGATGGTGGCGTCGATCCTGTTCTCGGCATTCCTTGCTTTGTCCCTCACACCCGCCTTATGTGCGACCTTTCTGAAGCCCATCGCGAAAGGACATGGCCATTCCAGGAAAGGTTTCTTCGGATGGTTCAACAGGAGCTTCGATAGCTCTGCCCGGCACTATAGCGGCTGGGTCGGGCGCCTGATCCACAAAAGCGGACGGGTAATGGTCGTCTATCTCGCCGTCGCCGCCGCCACCGCCTATATGTTCCTGCAGCTTCCGTCGGCGTTTCTGCCGGAAGAAGATCAGGGGACATTGCTGGCGCAGGTGCAGGCGCCTGCGGATGCCACCTCCGCACGAACACTGGAATCCGTGCAAGGTGTCGAGAAGATCGTATTGAGCGATCCAGCGGTCGATCGCGTCGTGGCGATCAATGGCTTTAGCTTCGCGGGCAGCGGCGAAAACGCCGCCCTTGCATTCATCACCCTCAAGGACTGGAGCGAGCGCGGGGCCGAAAATACCGCTCAGGCGATAGCGAGCAAACTCAATGGCGGCTTTCAGGTGGTCAAGGACGCTGTTGCTTTCGCGGTGTCGCCGCCGGCAATTTCCGGCCTGGGCACCACGAATGGGTTTGCTTTCCGGCTTCAGGACAGAGCCAATAGAGGCACGCAGGCGTTGAACGCCGCGCGCGACCAGTTTCTTGCTGCCGCCTCTAAAAGTCCGATCCTGACCGGCGTCCGGGTCGAGGGTCTTGCCGACGCTCCACAGATGGTGCTGGCCATCGACCGCGAAAAAGCCAATACATTTGGCGTTTCCTTCGCCGACATCAGCCAGACGGTCGCGACGAACTTCGGCTCCTCCTATGTGAACGACTTTCCCAATGCCGGACGCATGCAACGCGTGACCGTACAGGCGGATGCGGACAAACGTGGCCAGATCGCGGATTTGATGAAACTGACAGTGCGCAATTCCGCCGGTGGGATGGTGCCGATGTCGGCTTTCACCAGATACGAATGGACCAAGGGAACGACCCAGCTCGTGGGTTACAATGGTTTCCCGGCAATCCGGTTCAGCGGACAGGCAAAGCAGGGCTATTCTTCCGGCGACGCCATCCATGAGGTCGAGCGGATCGCGTCGGAGCTTCCGGCTGGTTTCGGATACGAGTGGACCGGCCAGACGCTCCAGGAGATCCAATCTGGCTCACAGGTGCCTATGCTGCTTGGTCTTTCCTGCCTTCTCGTCTTCCTTTGCCTTGCTGCCTTGTATGAAAGCTGGTCCATTCCGATCTCCGTGATGCTTGTCATACCGCTTGGCATCATCGGATCCGTGGTGGCCGTCATGTTGCGCGACATGCCAAACGACGTCTACTTTAAGGTCGGTCTGATCACGATCATTGGATTGTCCGCGAAAAACGCGATTCTGATCATCGAATTTGCGAAGGAGCTGAGAGCGGAGGGCACGCCATTGTTCGAGGCGGCGGTAGAGGCAGCCCATCTTCGTTTTCGTCCTATCCTCATGACCTCTCTTGCCTTCACGCTCGGCGTGGTGCCGCTCGTCATTGCAAGTGGCGCCGGATCGGGAAGCCAGACGGCGATCGGCACGGGCGTCATGGGGGGCATGATCTCAGCCACCGTGCTTGCGGTCTTCTTCGTGCCGGTTTTCTTCGTCTTCGTCGCGAAGCTGACACAGCGGTGAAAAGAGCCCGAGGAAACGGCCGGCAAAGTACCTCCGTCCCAGATGTGAGAGATTTCCACCCATGAGCACGATGCACAGGCATGCCTGTGCATCGTGCTGCCGTCTAGCCGCATGCTTCTGGCCCAAACCTACGCTAGGCAGCCGTCTGATTGTGACCGGTTCGAGGCACGCAGTAACATCTCTCAATATAACAAGACCCAACACAATAATCAGGTCTGCCATACATCTCTCGACACGAAGGTTCGATCGCAGTGCCACCAATCATGGATGCTGGGATCGAACGCTGGCAATGATTTCAGGGAGTTTGGTCGAATACCTTCCGTCAAACTGACAGTCCTCTCGTTCAGGACGACGTACAACCATCAGCGATGCTCTTGGTCGGATACAACTCCTGAACAGGATGGGGAAGCCTGACCCCGAAGGCTTCCCCATCACCTGCAAATGCCCGCCCAAGCTCTGTTACGGCAAACCTGCTGATGCAGTGCTTGTGGTCGAGCTTTCGTTTGAGATCGGGGATCCGATTTCCACCTTTCGTACCTCCAGCGAGGATAGCTAATTGCTTCTAACAGCCCTTCACAATCGCTCCCGGATCGAGCCTCTTCTGCAGTCTGAAGCTGCCGAATGCGGACTTGCCTGCCTGGCGATGGTGGCGGGCTATCATGGCCATCGGGTGACGCTGCCCGAACTCAGGCGACGCCATGCCGTGTCCTCGAAAGGCACGACGCTGAAGAGCCTCATCTCGGTTGCCGACGATCTCGGTTTTACCAGCCGGCCCCTGAAGCTGGAGATGGAGGATATCCGCAAGCTGAAGATGCCCTGTATTCTGCACTGGGACATGTCGCACTATGTCGTCTTGAGCCGGGTAACACCAAGCCGGATCGAGGTGCATGATCCGGCCAGCGGCCAGCGGCGCTTGTCTCATGCCGAAGCATCCAGGCACTTTACCGGTGTGGCGCTGGAGCTGACGCCGGCCGCCACCTTCCGCAAGCGCAAGGTGGTCGAGCGGGTGCGTCTGGCCGACCTGTGGTCCCGGAGCGCCGGCTTCATTCCGAGCCTGCTGCAAATCCTTGCCCTCTCCGCCCTACTGCAATTCTTTGCCCTGCTGTCACCGCTCGTCAACCAGATGATCGTCGACGAGGCGATATCCAAGGGTGATCTCAGCCTTCTGAACGTGATTGTCGTCGGTGCCGGATTGCTGCTGCTCATCCAGAGTGCCACGACGCTGTTGCGCGGTTACGTGCAGATGCATTTCAGCACGCTTCTGACCTTCCAGATGCGCGGAAACCTGTTGCGCCATGCGCTGCGCCTGCCGGTGCCGTGGTTCGAAAAGCGGCGTCTCGGCGATATTCTGTCCCGTTTCAATTCCCTGCAGCCGGTGCAGGATCTATTGACGGGCGGCCTCGTCTCCGGTGCCCTGGACGGGCTCATGGCGGTCATCACCCTGGCGGTGATGCTGATCTACGCACCTTATCTGGCAAGCGTGGTGCTGGTATCGCTGGCGCTTGTCGTGTGCGTCCGGTTGGGCACCTTCCCCTGGCTAAGGAGCCTGACCAATGAGGGCATCCAGTATCAGGCCAAGGTGGACGGCGTTTTCCTCGAAACCATCCGCGGTGCGCGTGCCTTCAAGCTGTTCGGCCGGGAACTGGAGCGCCACGGCGTCTGGCAGAACGCCTATGCCGACAGCATCAACAACAATGTTCGCATTCAGAAAGTCAGCCTCAAGGGAACCGCTGGCCTTTCCTTCCTGACGGGAGCGGAGATGCTGCTGGTGTTCTATCTGGGCGCCAGCGCCATTATCCGGGGTGAGATGACGCTCGGCATGCTGCTGGCGTTCCTGTCCTATCGCAGCCAGTTCAGCACCGCCGCCCTGTCACTCGTCGATCAATATTTCAAGTTCCGCATGACGGGCCTGCATCTGGAGCGCCTGGCCGATGCCGTGCACCAGGATCCCGAGCATGACCTGGACGCCGAGGCGCGCAAGGATCGTCCGCTTGCCGGAGCGCTGGCCGTGCGCAACCTCTCTTTCCGCTATGCCGAGCGCGAAGCGTGGGTACTGAAGGATGTATCACTGGCGATCAAGCCGGGGCAGTCCGTTGTGTTTGTCGGCCCTTCGGGCGGCGGCAAGTCCACGCTCCTGAAGCTGCTGATGGGCCTCTATCCGCCGAACGAGGGTGAAGTGCTCGTGGACGATCTGCCATTCAACGCTCTGGGGATGCGGGCCTACCGCGCGCAGATCGGCGTGGTGATGCAGGACGATCAGCTTTTCGCCGGCACGATCGCCGACAATATCGCCTTCTTCGATCCCGACATGGATCTGGCGCGCGTCGAAGCGGTCGCGGGGCTTGTCGGCCTTCATGACGAAATCCTGCGCATGCCGATGGGCTACATGACCCTGGTGGGCGATCTCGGATCCACCCTGTCGGGCGGCCAACAGCAGCGCGCGCTGCTGGCGCGGGCGCTCTACCGCCGTCCTTCCATTTTGTTCCTCGACGAGGGGACGGCCAATCTCGACGTCCTCGCGGAACGTCGCGTCATGCAGGCGCTGAGCAGGCTCGGCATTACCCAGGTGATGGTCGCCCATCGTCCCGGAGCCATCGAGGGCGCGGCACGCGTCTTCGCCGTGGAGAATGGCCATGTGCGTGAGCTGATACGCGATGTGCCTGCACAGCCTTTGCAGGTGGTGCCATGAGCGAGGCATTGTTCCGCACCGAAGCCATAGAGCACCGCCGCCGGCTTCGTGGCGAGGTGATGATCGCGCAGCCGGTGAGCCACGGTGTCATGACGGCAATCCTCGGCGTCTTCGTGGTTGTCGGCGCGACCTATCTCATGACCGGAACCTATGCCCGCAAGGAGACAGTGCAGGGCTACGTTGCCCCGACCGGCGGCCTGGCGCAGCTATACGCCACTAAGGGCGGTATCGTGACCAAGGTGCTCGTCCGCGAAGGGGACGTGGTGGCTCAGGGCCAGCCGATGGTGGAGCTGTCGCTGGAAACGACCGGTGCCGATGGTCAGGTTGGCGAAAAGCTGCGTTTAGAGACCCAAGCCCGTATCCAGTCGATCGACACACAGGTGACGGCGGCAAAAGCCCGTTTCGACGAGGAGGCGCGGCGCCTTTCGGCTCGCGTCGAAGGACTTGGCGGGGAACTGGCGAGCCAGGAGCAACGCCTGGAATCGGAGCGCCGTCTGCAAGCCCTGCAAACGGACGATGCCGGACGCTACGCGCAGCTTCAGATCAAGGGCAGCGGCACGCGCTTCGAGCTGTCGCGCCGCCAGCAGCAGATACTGGCGCAGGAAAGCGTCATCCACGAGCTAGAGCGGCAGAAGGAACAGCGGCAGGGTGACCTCAACGATGCCCGGTCGCAACTGGCGGGCCTGCCGGCGGAGCGGGATGACAAGCTGGCGCAACTGCAGGGCCTTCGCAGCGAGTTGGAGCAATCCCTGGCGCAATTGCAGGTCAACCGCGCCTACATCATGGTCGCGCCGGTGGCCGGCCGGGTCGCGGCATTGCAGGCGCAGCCGGGGCAGACGGCCGTGGCGCAATCGCCGCTGGCAGCCCTGGTGCCGGCCGGCAGCAATCTCGAGGCCAACCTGCTGGTGCCGCCGCGCGCGGCCGGCCTGATCCAGCCGGGGCAGGAGGTCCGGCTCCGGGTCGACGCCTTCCCGTATCAGCGTTTCGGCGTGGTGTCGGGCCATGTCGTGCAGGTGTCCCGCGCCACCTATCGCGAGGGTGAGCTTCTGGCTCCCATCGCGTTCAAAGATCCCGTCTACCGCGTGACTGTCAGTCTGGAGCGCACCAGCATCGCCGCCTATGGCGAAGAGCGTCCGCTGACCCCCGGTATGACCCTCATCGGCGATGTCATTACGGATCGCCGGCACTTCACCGACTGGGTATTGGACCCCTTAAAGGCCATAGGCAGCCGGTGACAACAAGAAGAGGGGAGGACCATCCCGGTCAATCCCTCACCCCTAAACCCAATAGGAGACTAACATGAGCAACATCACTGAAATCAACACCGACATGCTCGATCTCGTCAGCGGCGGCGCTTCCACGGTCGCTTCGACGGTCACCATTGGTGCCGATGGCGCCGTCAGCGGCAGCTACACGTTCGGCAGCCGCTCGGGCACTTTCTCGGCAACGCTGCCGGCAGAAGTCGTGCAGAAGGCTGGGACGTTCTCGTTCAGCAACGCCTCCGGCTCGTTCAGCTTTGACAGCTCGTTCGCCGGCTAATCCGATCTAGTCGGACGTGAATTCCGGCAGCCGGTTTCCGGCTGCCGGTCTTATAATCGAATAGTTGCCTTTGTTAAAAGCCGTGTATCTTTGATATCTGCGATTCATCTCGCAGACATGGTCCTGCTTGGCAGTCGACGCAACTTTGTTGCGTTCCGAAGCGCGAAATTGCCGCCACTAAAATGAATATTGACTCATAATTCACAATATGAACTACTGCTCACTTCAGTGGTGCTTTTGGGAGGAAGCAACGCCGAAACAGTCGCCTGCTGTCCGGAGGAACTATCTCATTAGCAGCAGGAGGAAGATGGCAGACTACTTGCGTCGCGCAAGGAGTAGATGATTTCTAACATAGCACCGATCAAACCCGGCGCGAGTGCCACCTCGCCTGGTCCGTCGAGATCCTTTGGAGGAGGAGCGATGTTCAATCTGTCACGGTTTCTGACACAAAATGCCAGAGCGGCGCCTGAGGCAGAGGCCTTGGTGTACGAGGATATTCGCCTTGACTGGAAAAACCTCGAGGCCCGCGTCGGCCATCTCGCCTGGTGCTTGAGGCAGCGTGGGCTCGGCGAGGGGTCGATTGTCGCTTTGCTGATGAAAAACAGCCTAGCTTATGTCGAGTTGATCTATGCCATCGGGCATATAGGGGCCATTATTCTGCCGTTGAACTTCCGGCTTTCTGCGGATGAAGTCAGATACATAACATTGCATGCCGGCGCTCAGCTTGTCGTTGCTGACGATATCTTTGTGGAAGCAACCGAAGGAACCAAGTTACCGGTCATTACGCTAGATGAGACCGCACGCTCCAATATCGGAGCGATGCTGGATTCGTCCAAGCAAGGGCATCGGGCAGCAGACATCATGCCACGCCTGCGCGATGATGTGTTCCGGCTCATGTATACCTCTGGGACGACGTCTCGGCCCAAGGGAGTGGTCCATACCTACGATAACTACTATTGGAAGTGCTATGATCACATCCTTACATTGGGTCTCAATCGGAATACCCGGCTGCTCATTGTCGGTCCGATGTATCATGTCGGCGGCTGTGATCTTCCAGGGCTTGC
The DNA here is from genome assembly GCF_014189535.1 of Rhizobium lusitanum. Lineage (NCBI taxonomy): Bacteria > Pseudomonadati > Pseudomonadota > Alphaproteobacteria > Hyphomicrobiales > Rhizobiaceae > Martinezella > Martinezella lusitana. Next base: position 156,176 of record NZ_CP050304.1, read on the forward strand.
CGTTCATCTCGCGGCTGGGACGATCGTGATCCAGCGCGATTTCGAACCCGAGAAACTATTGGAGACGATCGCGCGCGAACGCATTGACGGCATTTGGCTGGCACCGGTTATGACAAACGATCTTCTCGCCTTGCCTGACGAAAATCTGCCAAACCGTAGTTCACTACGCTGGTGTATTGCAGGCGGTGAGCGCACGCCGGAATCGCGCATACGCGCTTTCTTAAGTCGTTTCCCGGAAGCACGCTACATCGATGCCTATGGGATGACGGAAACCTGTTCAGGCGATACGATGATGGATCCAGGGCGTGAATTGGAAAAGATCGGTTCGGTTGGCCGTCCGTTGCGTTTCGTTGAAATCGAGATCCGCGACGAGTGCGGCAAGCCCCTGTCTTCCGGGGAAGAAGGCGAAATCTGTATACGCGGACCTAAAGTTATGCGGGAATACTGGCGAGATCCGGATAATACCGCAGCAGCCTTTTATTCCGACGGTTATATGCGCTCAGGTGATGTCGGTTATATGGACAGAGAAGGCTTCCTCTTCATCACCGACAGGCAAAAGGATATGATCATTTCGGGAGGCGAGAACATCGCCTCCTCGGAGGTGGAACGGGTGATTTATAGTCATTCGGCCGTCAAGGAAGCAGCCGTCTTTGCCCGTCCCCATCCACGCTGGGGAGAGATTGCGGTCGCTGCAATCGTGTTGGTTGAGGCTCACAGCCTCAGTTTCGATGAGCTGCTGAATTATTGTCAAAAGTCACTGGCGAAGTTTAAATGCCCCAAAGACCTGGTCGTCATGTCCGAACTACCTCGCAATCCTTCCGGAAAAGTGCTCAAACGCGTACTGAGGGATATGGATCGACAGGGCCAGTTTGGAGCCGCGCCATCTATCGATCCATAGGATTAGGACAGGAGAATAACCAGAGAGATGCTGAATCGACGTGTCAGACATCGGCTCTCGCGTGACGAGAAGGCTAGGCTTACGCGCGAAAGCCTTCTGTCCGCAGGATGTAAGGTTGTGGCTGCGGAGGGATATGCCTCCGCTTCCATCGCGAAAATCGCCGATACTGCCGGCGTGGCTCACGGTACCTTCTACAACTATTTTGTCGATCGTCAGGCGCTGTTCGATGAACTCCTGCCCTATGAAGGTATGCGTATGCTGGGGACCCTCGAAAAGGCGGCACGCAAAGCACGGCCTGGGGTGGCGCGTGAGTTGGCTCGGTTCAATGCTTTTCTTTGCTATGTCGCAGAGAATAATGGTTTCTATCGTATTCTCTATGAGGCCGAGGTTTTCGCGCCGGATGCCCATCGTATTCACATGGCCAATATCGTCTCGGGTTATCGCCGTTCGATAAAACGCGGTATCGCCGGTGGATACATCGCGCTTTTGACCGATGACAGGATTGACTGCATTATCCATCAGCTCCTCGGCATGCGCGCCTATGCCGCGATGCAGATTCATTACGAAAAAGACATATCTCGCAGAGCCGGTGTCATTGAGAACTCTGTATACATCTACGAGCGCATTATCCGGACAGGTTTATTGATGGGTTGAACGCCGCGACCGGCAGGAACGTGTTGCCGCGCTCGACGTCGCCTCGATCTCGGAAATCACCGACGTGGTTACTTGCACCCGACACCTTCGAGCGTCCAATTCACGCCGGCAACGCCATTCAGACGGTGGAGTGGAGCGATGCGAGGCTGGTGATCACGGTTCGCCCGGCATGAAGGACAGTCAGGTCATCGTCGCCCTCAACAAGGACGAAGAGGCCCCGATCTTCCAGATCGCCGATTACGGCCTCGTCGCCGATCTTCTCAAGGCCGCGCCGGAACTCGAAAAGGCGCAGTCTTCGAGAGGGCAATAGCAATCCGCTAACACAAGAGGGTGCTAGAAGCAGAATGGGTAGCGCAAGCCGCTTGGTTTGGCGCCGCACACCGGCCAGCCTTCTCCGACCATGCCAGTGTAAACATACACGGTCTTGACTGGCTCAAAGCCAATCTGCAGGTTTGGACTTGCTTCGGGTGGCAAGGCCAGTCGAAGGAAATAGCCAGCAAGGGCTGCCACATGTAAGCCCACGTAGAGGAAGGCCGGCGCCTTCAAGGGAAGGCGTTGCACCCAATCCCATTGACCTACCAGGGCTCGCTGGATCCACGGTGTCAGCAGCAGTATGCCGAAGAATTGTTGGATCAAGATGCGCGGCATCAGATTCCGGATGTCAAATCCTGCCCTCCAGAAAGCCCAGAACAGGCTCATGGCCAAACCGGCGGCAAATATCCAAGCACCCAACCTCCTGCGTCGGTATAATAGAACCGCCGAAGCAACAAATACTGCGCCGACTACTGCGTAGTAGAGTATCCCTTCGATAGAGGCCAGCCAGCCGCCAAGGATCAGCATTGCCAAGCCGAAAGCGCCCAAGGCCACTGAGTAGCCACTGAGTAGACGTGTATCCAGGCTAGGTATTTCTTGTTGCTCGGAACTAACCATGCGACTTCCTCCTAATTTCCCTTGTCATTTCTCGGGGAGCGGCGGAGATCGTAAGTCGAATATCCAGGTTCTGGCTTTGTATCGGCTTGTAACCCCGCATAACTTGCTTGCCCTCGCTGAAAACAGTTGCGGGGAGACAAGACTTCACCGTCTCGCCAGCTCCTCGAGACTGGCGGCAATCACACCCGGGTTCAGAGCCCAGGGCGGCCTGGCGCTCTTTTGAATGGAGCTCAAGTCTTCTTGTGGGCTAAGCACGCTGGCTCGTCGGGGTATCGTGCTCGCCCGCAGGGCTTCGTGTCAGAAGAGATAGCGCCCGCCATTGACGCTGATTGTCTGGCCGGTCACGTAACTGGCCTCCCTGGAGGCCAAGTATGCCACGGCATAGGCAATGTCCTCCGGCTGCCCGGCCCGCTTCATCGGCATCGTCTTTGCGGCAGCCTCCACATCAATAGGGCCCTCTCGCACGAGCGGCGTGTCGATGAAACCCGGCGGGACGTTGTTGACCGTGATCCCTTTGTCGGCGAACTCAATAGCAAGAGCCTTGGTGAACCCAATGACGCCCCCTTTCGAGGCCGCATAATGCGCCATGGCCGGAGCTCCGGATTGCGCTGACGACGACGAGATGTTGATGATCCGTCCCCAGCCCGCCTCGAGCATGTCGGAGACAAACTCTTTGGTCACGAGGAATGGCCCCTTCAGGTTGACGCCGATGATCCGATCCCACGTTTCTTCAGTCATCTGCGTGAAGGGCACATAGCTACTGATCCCGGCATTGTTGACGAGGATCGTGACCGGACCAAGCTCCTTGCGCGTACGCGTGGCGGAGGCGACCACGGTCTCGGCATCAGCCGAATCGCCTGGCATCGCGATCGCCTTGCCGCCTGCCTTGCGGATCTCGGTGGCTGTTTGTTCGGCACCTTCGGCGTTCAGGTCCCATACCGCGACCGCGGCGCCTCGTGCCGCAAGCACCAAGGCAATCGCACGACCGATGCCGCGGCCACTGCCCGTAACGACCGCATTCTGTCCTTCCAATGATGTAGCCATCTTTTCCTCCTTAAATAGCTATGTCTAAGCTCGGCTCTTATGTCAGGCGCCCAATGCCTCGCGAGCCGCGGTGCGGGCCGCCACGGCTGCAGGGAAGCCGGCATAGCCGGAGGAGTGGTAAATCACCTCGGCGATCTCGTCCTTGGTAAGGCCGTTCGTGAGCGCAATCTTCACGTGGGTCCGCAATTCAGTCTCAGCGTTGAGCGCAATAAGAATACCCAGTGTGACTAAGCTGCGGTCGCGCCGACTAAGCCCATCGCGTGCCCACAGCGCACCCCAGACGCTTATGAGGCCGATTTCGACGAGATCCTCCCCGAGCCGGCCATCGCGCAGGTCGATATCACCTTCGGGGAAAACTCCGGGCAGCGCCTCGCGCAACGCCGCAATGCCGGCAGCACGCAAATCGGGCGATCCGTTCGCGCCCAAAGACGTCTTATTTTCCGCAGACATGCCTTTTCCTCCCAGTTTTAAGCGGTCCGCATTCACAGAGCCATCAAACCGCATTATCCCATTGTTTTTACATAGAAACACAAGCCGTCTCTGATCTTCTCGGCATTTCTCCCGCGAAGAGTCTGGGCGATGAAGTCAAAAGAAATCTCCCGGTCAAACCCCGGTAAAAGGAGACGTCCGACCTTGTTTTCGTTGCCTGGCTCCCTCTCTGCGAACAGCCTCTCGGCTGGTCACCAGGTAACCGGCAGCTCGTAGATGCCGTAGGCGAGCGAGTCATGTTTGAACCGCAACTCTTCGAATGGGACGGCCAATTTCAGTGTCGGTACGCGGCGAAGCAACGTCGGATACACAACTTGGAGCTCGATGCGGGCGAGCTGCTGTCCAATACATTGGTGCGGCCCCCATCCGAACGCGTGGTGATGGCGCGCCTCGCGGACGAGATCGAGCTTGTCCGGATTGGGGAAGGCCACGGGGTCGAAGTTTGCCGCCGGCAACGGTGCAATGATGCCGTCGCCCGCGCGGATGGTCACGCCGGCGATCTCGATATCCTCGAGTGCAATGCGCCTCTGCAGGAGGTGCGGGATGGTGAGATAACGCAGCAGTTCCTCAACCGAACTCGCGACCACCTGCGGGTCGTCGGTGTCGCGCAGAAGGGCGAGTTGGTCAGGATTTTGCAGCAACAGGGCAGTCGCTAGCGTAATCATGTTGGCGCTTGTCTCATGACCAGCGATGAGGAGGATCACCCCTAACAGCGTTGCGTGATCAAGCGTCAGGTCGCCGGCCTTGACGCGAGCGCCCAGGTCAGAGACGACATCCTCCTCCGGACGATCCATTTTCGCCTGGATCAGGCCTGATATATAAACGCCAAGCGCTCGGGTCGATGCGTTGTTTTCCTCGGCGGTCTTTTCGCGCGCATTGGCGACCTTGGCGTGAGCCTCGAAGAACTCATGGTCTTCGTAGGGTACACCGAGCAGATCGCAGATCATCAGTGATGGCAAGGGTACCGACAGTGCCTCAACAAGGTCCGTCGGCTTTGGGCCGGCAAGCATCTTGTCGATGAGCTCGTCGGTAACTTTCTGGATCTGCGGCCGGATCTTCTCCATCCGATGGCGTGTAAACGAATTCGTGAGCATGCGCCGAATTCGCGTGTGCTCTTCGCCATCGGTGTCGAAGATCGTCTTCGGTCTGTCGTGAATAGTCTCCGCTTGTGCCTGGGTCGGATGCGGGAAATTAGTCAAGTGGTCGTTCGCGCTGACCCGCGGATCGGCCATAATCTGACGTTGTGCCGCATGCGACAGGATCAACCAAGGGGTTCGGCCGTCCCATGTCTGTACACGAGTCAATGTGACTCCGGCGTCATTCAGGGCGCGCAGCTCGGGCGATGGTAAAAAGGGGGACGCAGGATCCCTTGGAGTCGGGTATGCGAGGATTTTCTCGGCGGCATCGGTCATTAATATCTCTCCTCATTCGCGTGACGGGGAATGCCGTCGTTGTCATTCCTCAATGCGGATTGCGAGCGCCGGGCAGACTGCGGCGGCCTGACGAGCGTTTTTTTCTTCCTCTGGCGGAGGGTTTTCGTTCACGAGTATGACGATGCCGTCCTCCTCTCGTTGATCGAAAACGTTGGGCGCGTAGAACACACACTGCCCCGCGGCGACACACTTCTCCTGGTCAATGATAATTTTCACTTCAAGCTCCTCCCCGGTTTCATTTCGAACTCCTCCCAGATGTTCAATAACTCGTTTCACGAATGTCCATGGCGTCGGCCACTGCCTGCCGATGCAACCGCACCTGCTTTGGCATGTTCCAGCCGAGGACGCCGGTGACGACACCGCCCCTCGTATATCGCGCCACGAATCGGCGTGCCGACAGATCACCCTCGACGATCTCAACGTCTGTATTGGTCGCAATCACGCCAAATACCTGAATCTTGACGTCGAACTGATCCGTCCAGAAATACGGCACCGGCGCGTACGGTGTATCGTTGCCAAGAATGGCAGAGGCAACTGCCTCGGCCTGTTCGGTGGCGTTGGTCCGGTTCTCGAACCGCATGAGGCGCCCTAGCTTCTCGTGGTAGAAACGTGCGACGTCGCCGACCGCATAGATCCCTACTGCCGCGCGGCAGTAGGAGTCACACACAATGCCGTTGTCGATAGACAACCCGCTTCCCTTGAGCCATTCGGTTGCGGGCGATGCGCCGATCGCGATCACCACCAAATCGGCCGGCAGTTCGCTGCCGTTGATCAGTCGCACGCCTGAAACACGTCCGCCTTCGCCGACCAGATCTGCAACACCGCTACCAAGACATAGTCGGACGCCGCGTTCGGCATGCACGTCTGCGAGCAGCCTTGAGGCAAGCGGTCCGACCTGGGCGGCCATTGGTGCGGTAAGCGGTCCTGCCAGAGTTACCTCCAGTCCCAGCATGCGGGAGGTGGCCGCAATCTCAGAGCCGAGTACACCCTCTCCGACCACAACGAGCCGCGAGGATCTTAACAACTCACGCCGAAGCATCAGCGTATCGTCGAGCGTGCGCAGCACATGCACACCACCGAGGACCTCCTGTCCAGGCAGTAACCGTGCTCGGGCTCCCGTCGCGATCACGATCGCATCTGCTGCGAGGATACGCCCCGACGCGGTAAGCACTGTGCGCGTTTTCGATTCAAGACCAACCGCCGCATCACCCAGGATGAGGGCGGCATCGAGTGCCGACAGTGCCTCCCCGTTCCGCAGCGCCACTCTGCTCGGCTCCCATGCGCCACTGAGCACCTGCTTCGATAACGGTGGTCGATCGTACGGCGCATGCGGTTCATCGCCGATCAGGGTGAGCCGTCCTCTGTAGCCACCGCGTCGCAGCGCCTCCGCCGTGCACAAACCGGCAGCCGATGCGCCTACGATTAGCGTATGATGTTGAGTGATCATCGCATTATCTCATCGGTTGCCGTAGCGAATGCCGTTGACATGGACGAGCGAATTCCAAACTGACTAACAGCTTTGCTGTCGTCTTCATGGACGGTGCACTTCATGAGTATCCTCCAAAGCATTTGCCTCCCGTGCTAGCGAGTAATGGCCAGCGCACATGCCTTAGACCGCAGAACAACAAATAATGAATGCCGAGTCAAGAATCGTTTTGTTAAGTTATATTCGCGCGATCATGTGCTCGAAAAGGTAGCATTTTTGAATGGTGGGGAGCCGCACTTAATGAATGCGGGGACGAATTTCGTACGAGGTATTTGATAAAATTGAACTTTATGTGCGGTCACCCTCGGATAGTGCTCGAATTCCATTGTCACGTGGGAATCTACCATCGGGGGCTACGATCAGCGTGGCGATTACCCAATAGCCTCCGTTCGAGCTGCAAGAGACATTCAATCTGTCGGAACATGTGAATAAAACGACTATTGACTCGCCGTTCATTATTTGCTGTTGTTGTGGCAGCAAATTGCGGAGATCGCGGCTTGCTTGCCCGGGAGGAGGGTACATGGCTGGAAGATATCCGGCGTCGGTCCTGGCTGTGACCGGCTCCGTTGGAACACTGCCCACCAACCCGTGCCGGATGGTTGCCACCAATTCGCTGCAAGCCCTCGCGTGCCCGCTGAGCAACCACGAGCGACATAGCGCTATCTTCCGTTCCTTGCTCAATATGGGCTTTCATGTGACTTCTTTTGTGTCCGTAGGAATACGGGCTTGGAAGGCGTTGCTCTTGTCAGGCGGCTGGTGCGTCCCGCTCTCCATTGGCCGTTTCACAGTGAAAAAGCCGGCTGTAGTGCTCTTGGATGAGCGATCGGGCCGAATTATGCTCCTGGCCGCTCGAAACATCCGCGGCTTCATCTCTCTGTTTCGCCTTGAAATCTCGAAAGGGGTGGTGATCGCTGACAAGCGGTACGTCGTCGATCACGATGCGACCGAAACTCTTCGGCACAATAACGAAACCCACGGTAAATATCTCAGCATTTGAGGCATGGCTACACAGTTGTGTAGCCGAGCTATCGAAGTGAGCGACAGGTCAAAAAATGAATACTGAATCAGATATCATTAATTTCCGAAAGCCCGCCCAGAAGCGTGCGGGCAAACACAGCGCTGACACAAGCAGGCAAGTGGTCAAAACCGATACTCTCCAGGGCATCTATCGCATGATGCTCCTGATCAGGCGCGCGGAGGAGACGCTGCAAAAGCTCTTCCTCGACGGAAAGGTTCCGGGATTTCTTCATCTCTCGATCGGGCAAGAGGCGGTGGCCGCAGCGGTTTCCAGTTGCCTGGGAGCAAGAGACACCGTTTCGTCGAACCATCGCGGCCACGGCCATACGATTGCCAAGGGCGTGGCGCTGGAAGGCTTTTTCGCAGAAATCCTCGGGAAAGCGACGGGCCTGTGCAAGGGACGCGGCGGTTCGATGCATGTAGCCGACCTGAAAATTGGAATGCTGGGCGCGAACGGAATCGTTGGCGCAGGAATTCCGATTACCACCGGCAGCGCTCTTGCGCTGAAATTGCAGGGCGAGGGACACATCGCCGCCGTGTATTTCGGTGACGGGGCGCTGGCAGAGGGAGTGGTCCACGAATGTTTCAACATTGCTAAACTCTGGTCGCTGCCGGTGCTGTTCGTCTGCGAGAACAATGGCTGGTCAGAATTCAGCCCAACTGATCGGCAACTGGCCACGAGCCTCCGACAGATGGCCACCGCCTATGGCATTTCTTATGATGAAGTGGACGGCAATGATGCGCGTGACGTGCGTGCTTCCGCCGAGGCGGCGATTAGTGGCATGCGATCCGAGGCACGGCCGGCGATCCTCGAATGCCGCACCACGCGCGTAAGAGGGCATTTCGAAGGCGACAAGCAGGATTATCGTCACGCCGACGAGGCTGCCGAAATGGCTGCCCGGGATCCGCTACTCGTGACGCGGCGTCAACTCAAGAGCGAAGGCGTAGCCGACGACTGGTTTGCCGGATTGGCCGAAACGGTCGAGGCTGAGATCGATACGGCGCTGGCTGCCGCGTTCGCCGCGCCGGAGCCCAACCCCAACGACATTCTCGCCGATGTCTACACAGTTTCGGGGGGACGGCATGGCTGAGGTCCGTTTTCTAAAGGCTGTCAACCAGGCATTGCACGACGCGATGCGTGATGATCCGACGGTGATCTTGATTGGAGAGGACATAGCTTCCGCTGGCGGATCGTTCAAGGCAACGAAAGGGCTCCTTGACACCTATGGTTCGTCGCGCGTGTTCGACGCGCCGATTGCCGAGGCGGCGATTGCCGGCATTGCTGTCGGCGCGGCGCTCACCGGAGCAAAGCCCGTCGCCGAGATCATGTTCATGGATTTCGTAACGCTAACTATGGACATGCTGGTCAACCAGGCCGCAAAGGCACGCTCCATGTTCGGCGGCCAGGGGTCAGTGCCGATGGTGCTGCGCACACAGCATGGCGGTGGCCTATCAGCGGGTCCACAGCATTCCCAATGCCTTGAGGCATGGTTCGCGCATATTCCCGGACTGAAAGTGGTCGTCCCGGCAACGCCCGCCGATGCCTATAGCCTGTTGAGAGCCGCGATCGACGATCCCGACCCTGTGATCGTGGTCGAACACAAGGCGCTCTACGCGATAAAGGGCGACCTGCCCGATGAGCCGGAGCGGGTTGAGATCGGCAAGGGGCGAATCGCAAGGCCTGGCAAAGACGCCACGGTTGTCGCCTATGGCGCCATGGTCACCGTGGCGCTGGAGGCGGCGGAGGAGCTGGCCAATGGCGGTCCGGACGTCGAGGTGATCGACCTGCGCTCGATTCAGCCTTGGGATGAGGCGCTTGTGCTCGACAGCCTCAGCCGCACCCACCGTCTCGTGATCACGCACGAAGCGGTCGAGGCCTTCGGCGTCGGCGCCGAGATCGCCGCTCGCATGGCGGATATCGGTTTTGACGAGCTGGATGCCCCGATCGTTCGTGTCGCCGCGCCCTTCGCGCCAGTGCCATTCAGCCCGGCCCTGGAGAAGCACTACCGCCCCGCAGTTAAGGACATCGTCGCGGCCTTGCGCCGTGTCTGTGCATGAAGTGGAACATATGATGACGACTTCACCTATCAAGCTCACCGTGGAAGACAATGTTGCGACATTGACGATCAACCGGCCCAAGACTCTGAACGCGCTCAACACAGAGGTAATCGATGCCTTCAACATTGCGCTTGACCAGATCGAGTCCGATCCGGAAATCCGGGTTGTAATCTTCACAGGCGAGGGCCGCGCCTTTATTGCGGGCGGCGATATCGCCGACCTGAACTCGCGGCAAGGCCTCGATCATTATGGTCAATTTGCTGAAGACATCCATCGCCTGTTCCGGCGCATCGAAGTCCTCGACAAGCCGACCATCGGCGCCGTCAACGGCTACGCGCTTGGCGGTGGGACGGAGCTCCTGTTGACGCTCGATATCCGGCTTCTTTCTAGCCAGGCGATGCTTGGCCTGCCGGAAATCAATCTGGGGCTGTTTCCGGGGGCAGGGGGCACGCAGAGGATCATCCGGCAGATTCCGTCCTGTTGTGCACGCGAACTCATGTATCTGGGCGACATGATCTCGGCCGAGGAGGCGGTGCGAATCGGCCTTGCCAACCGCGTCGTTCCGCATGATGCCCTCTTGGACGAGGCGCGTGTACTGGCCGCACGCCTGGCGGATAAATCGCCTCTCGTGTTGAAATTCTTGAAACGGACGCTGATCGACGGTGCGGATATGCCGCTCTCGGCCGCGTTGCGTCATGAGCAGGCGATGATCGGCCTGGTGCTGGACAGCCGTGACGCCCATGAAGGATGCACAGCTTTTCTTGAAAAGCGTCCCGCACGCTTCACAGGGGAGTAAGCGCCCATGGCTGAGCTGCTCATGCCGAAATTCGGTCTGACCATGACGGAAGGTCAGATCACCGAATGGCAAAGAAAGCCGGGCGAGCGGTTCTCCAAGGGTGAGGTGCTGTTTGTCGTTGAAACGGAGAAAGTTGCCAACGAGGTGGAGGCGGAAGCCGACGGTCAGTTGCTCGAACTACTGGCCGGAGAAGGCGAGATCGTTGCCGTTGGCCTGCCGATTGCACTGGTATCGTATGATGGTGTTTCGAACGAGCCGGCACTTGCATTGGTGACGACGCCACCTCCCGCCGCGGCGATATTCGATGCGCCCGCTGCGCGCAAGCTGATGCGGGAACATGGACTATCTCCCTCCGAAATCTCCGGCAGCGGGCGGGGTGGACGCATCATGAAAAGCGATGTGCTGCGCATTGTTGCCACGCCACTTGCACGCCGCGCTGCCCAGCAAAACGATGTCGATCTGCATGAACTGACGGGCACCGGTCCCAATGGCCGTATCAAGGTTGTCGATGTCGAGCGCGTGCTGGCTTACCAGACGGACGAGGCTACCGAACAACCAGCAATCGCCAAGCCGGCTCTCGGCCCCGTTCTGCAGAAGCCCGATTTCGTTCGTCTGGCAACGGCACGACGGGTACAGGGCGCAAAACGCGACATTCCGCATTTCTACCTGACCCGGATGGTCAACGTGCAGGCGCTCGGCCAGTTGCGCGATAAGCTGAATGCCGACGGCGGCGAACGGACGCGGATTTCGGTGACCCATATGTTGGTCAAGGCGCTTGGCCTTGCGCTCGTGGAAATGCCGGGGGTGAACCGCATCTGGACGGACGATGGCATCCTTTCCTTCGTTTCCGCCGATATCGGAATGGTGACCGAAACTCCGCAGGGCCTGCGCATTCCGATGTTCAGGGATGCGGGGCACGTGGCGCTCGACGGCATTGCCCGAACGGGAACCGATCTTGCCGCTCGCGCTCGCGCCGGCCAACTCACCCCAACCGATGTCGGCGGCGGCGTGATGTCGATTTCGAATGTCGGCATGTTCGGCGCAACGAGCCTTACGCCGATCATCAGTCCACCGCAGGCGATGATCCTGGGCGTGGGAGCTGAACAGCAGGTGTTCCGACCGGATGGCACGGGCCAGCCAAGTCTTTGCCAGGAGATTTGCCTGACACTCGCGGCGGATCATCGCATCATCGATGGCGCTGACGCCGCGCGCTTCCTTCAATTTGTATCGCGCAATCTCGAGGAGCCGCTCCGGCTCTTGCGAGCGCCGATCAGCACGAATGCCTGAGAGAAAGAGATTGCAATGAATTTCGATCTTACCGACGAACAATTGATGATAATCGCCACCGCGCGGCAGATCGGCGAACGATTTGGCACTGAATACTGGCGCGTCAAGGATGCTGCGAAGGAATATCCGTTCGAGTGCTGGCAGGCGATCTGCGATGCCGGCCTGACGGGGGCCATGCTGCCCGAGGAATACGGCGGAGCGGGGCTCGGACTGGTCGACATGGCGCTCATGATCGAGGAGTTGTGCAAGGCCGGGGCCGGCGCGACATTGGCCCAGATGTTCATGCTCAATCCTGTTTTCGGTGGTGTAGCCATCAATAAATATGGCAGCCCCTCCATGAAGAGGGAATGGCTTCCGAAACTCTGCTCGGGCGAAATGACATTCTGCATGGCGTTGACGGAGCCAGATGCAGGGACCAACTCGCTCAGTTTGAAAACCACGGCGCGCCGCAACGGTCCGGTCTGGCGCATCAATGGCCAGAAGATCTGGATTACCGGTGTTCCACAGTCTGAAAAGATGCTTGTGGTCACACGCACCACGCCGGAAGCGGAGGCGCCTCGCAAGACCTTCGGCATCACTCTTTTCATGATCGACACGAAGCGTACCGGCCTTTCGCACACGCCGATCGAGAAACTGGGCACCAATACGCTGCCATCGTCGTCGGTTTTTTTCGACGATGTGGAGGCTCACGAGGACGAGGTGATCGGGACGATCGATGGCGGCTGGGAGCAGTTGCTCGACGTGCTGAACACGGAGCGTGTCGTCACGACGGCGGGTTTGGTCGGCGCAGGATATCTCGGCATTTCGCTAGCCGTAAACTATGCGAAGGAACGCAAGGTCTTCAACGGCAAGCCGATCGGCAGTTACCAGGGGGTCCAATTTCCGCTTGCCCAGCACTGGGCGGAGATTGAGGCCGCGCGGCTGCTTAATCTCAAGGCCGCCTCCAATTTCGACAATGGATTGCCCTTCGGCTCGGAGAGCAACGCCGCAAAGCTGATCGCAAGTCAGGCCGCTTCGGCTGTCATCGAACGAGCAATGCAGGTGATGGGTGGAATGGGATACGCCAAGGAGTTTCATGTCGAACGACTGTGGCGCGACGCACGACTGTTCCGGTTCGCTCCGGTCTCGGAGGAGATGATTCTGAATTTCATCGCGATGAACAATCTCGGTTTGCCTCGCTCTTACTGACCTTTGGGGATCCTGACCATGCGGAGTTTCACGGTCATTTTTCCCATTACCGCCAAGGCCCGACCAGTGCTCACCAGACCCTGACACTATGTCGTTCGGCCAAATAACAGCTCCAATCTTCACTGTTCGAGGAAAACCAAACTGAGAGATCAAGACGCAAAATAAATTTCTGAAAGGGGAGGACAGGAAATGAAATACTGCGAAACGATAAAGGGTTACCGGCGTAGTCTAGCTGAACGACGTCCTGCGAACAAATTTTCCAACGGGAGGACAGATCATCGCTTTCGCCGGCAGGTGCTTGTTTCTTTCGGAATTGTGCTCGGTGTACTTGTGGCAGGTGTGCACCCCGCCGCGGCAACAGACCCTTCGGAACCGCTACCACACATCGAGAAATTGGCCAGGCCATCCTTAAAGGACAAGAAGGACGCGCAAAAGGACAAAAAGGACGTTCATTCCGAGAGTATCTCAAACAGGCAGCCGATGGACTCCGCCGCGCGCGCCCAGGCCCTGGATAAGGTATATGGCTATAAGGGATGGAATATCATATTTCCATCTTTCGCCGACAGCCTGACTCAAGACGATGGTTACTGGCGAACTAGGCTGGCATCATACGGCTTTGGGTTCCAGACCCAAAACTCAGCCATATTCCAGGGCAATATTCTCAACACACCTCGGAATGTGCCCTCGGCTGGCTTTCTGCCGTGCCAGCCAGCAAACATTCGCTACAATTGCGCGGGAGGGCGTTCGTATGCCGGGCAGCAGCCCCTAGCCTACATTTCTGGCCTTGGGTTTTTGACATATGACATGAGCCAGTGGGGGATTCCTGATGGTCAGATTGCTGCCGCCGGTAGTTATCAGATCTCCACGGACCAGCAGTTCAGTCCAACCACTTTCCGTTTCCAGGGCCTGTCATGGTACCAAACACTGGCTGATAAAAAATTTGAATTCCAAGTTGGATACTTCCCGTCCATGCCGGAATTTGCCGGAACGTTCGTTGGTGGTCTCGTAACAAGTCCGTTCGGTCCGTCTGCGTCAGTGCCAATCGTCTTGGGGCAGTCGCCAAATAGTATGGGAACTCCGAACTTCCGCGCAACATGGAACATCACTGACGAACTATATGCGCAGACAGGCATTCAGAGAAGTCTACCGGTTAATGGGCCTACGGGGAATCCAATTTATGACGAAGTAAAGTCGAATCCTTCGGGCTTTGGCTTCACGTCTTCAGTCCCCGGAACCCGAATATTGTATACCAACGAGCTTGGCTACAAGACGCAAGCGGCGCCAGGGAATCCATTTACATGGCTTCGTACCGGTTTAATGTACAACTCGTCCACATTCAAAGATTATAGCCGGCTCCTCGTGGATCCTACCGCGACGAAGGATGGTGCGCTCGGGTTCTACGCTCTTGGTGACTACCAGATATGGCAACAGGATCCGTCCTCACCTAACACCGCATATCGGGGGATCTATCTGGGTGGCACCTTTATGTACGGCCCGCCGGAAACAACGGCTTTTACGCAGTACTATGAGGCTCGCGCCTATTGGTTTGCACCGTTCGACAGTCGACCACGAGATATGCTCTCCATTATTTATAGCCACAATAAAGTGAGCAAGAATGTTCAGAGAGTCATAAATAACTTCTCTGAGTTCACAAATTTCTCCGCGATTGATTCTTCAAATAGCATCACAGCCTCGTATATGTTTAATATTAGGCCAGGACTATACGCGACTTTCGGCGCCGGATATACCGACAAACCAAGTCTTCAGTACTTCAAAGGCGAAGGAAGTTCTCTAAGCTTGTTATTTAGTATCTATGCAATGCTGTAGGTATGCAGCATTGATGGAGTCTCGTGCGTGACTTCCGACAAGTCATCTGCGAGGGCTTCCCCTCGATGAAAAGGAGCGTCCGGGCGGTGGCTTTCAAGATCCCGCTACGGACCGCCCAATGCGCAATTCCATGAGGAGGACAAGATGAGGCAAATACTGCATGTGAAGCCACGAAACACGAAACAGGGAGAGGATGAAACCACGATGGGTCAGCTCGATGCTATCCTTACGCTCGCAGGCAGGAGAGCGCTTATAACCGGAGGGGCATCCGGCATGGGCCGGGCGGCATCGCTGCTGTTTGCCGCTCATGGCGCCCACGTCATCATCGTCGATCGAAACGGTGAGGGCGCCGACGACACGGTGGCAGAGATCCGCCGGCTGGGAGGGTCTGCAGAGGCGCACAGGGTCGATTTGGTTGACCAAAACGCTCTTGATGGATTCATCGACACATTCGTGCGTGATGACGAAGTCCTCGATATTCTGTTCAATCATGCAGGGCTCCCGGGCCCGCCCGCATTCCAATACGATGCCGAGAGTTGGTATACCTGCATGGCGATCAACGTATGGGTTCCGATGATCCTGACCAAGCGACTGTTGCCGCAACTTCGTCGCTCTAAATCTGCTTCCATCATCTGCACGGCATCGATCGCGGGGCTTCGTGCCGTGTCTTTCCTGCCGACATATTCTGCGAGCAAGGCCGCGCTGATCCAGTTCGTGAAGTCGGCTGCGCAAATGCTCGCGGCCGAGGGCATTCGAATAAACGCGATCTGCCCAGGCGCGACCGATACTCCGGCTTTGCGACGGGATCTCAGTGACGGGACGCTCAACACGACGATTGAGGCTATTGCGGCCAGTGTGCCGATGAAGCGAATGGGTACGCCACAGGATATGGCGCACATGGCACTATTTCTCGCGTCCGATGCGTCGAGCTTCATGACGGGGGTCGCCATCCCCGTCGATGGCGGTGCTACCGCCTGACATCGGCCTTCGCACACATTGGAGCAATTTGCTTGCTCCTGAATACGCAACGAGAACCTATCGAGAGGATGACAACGTGGAAAACACTCAACTGCATCTCCCCGGCAAGCTTGGAAACCCTGATCTGGTAATCAGGGACGACCCGCGCGCCGACCGGCGCCTCGTCGCCGCTTTGGACGCGGCTCAAATGGGCGGCGAGCCGCCGGTCTATATCGACGCAAATACGCCACTTGAGGGTATCCTCCAGTACCTCAGTGCGGCCGAGGCAGGGTCCGTGGCATTCTTTGAAGCCTCGGTCGCTGGCATACCGCCGGTGGAGGGTGTGACGACCAGCGTCGCGAAGACGACTGGCGTGGATGGAAACGAGATCACGCTTTACATCCACCGGCCGGATAATACCGACGGTCCGATCCCGGGCGTGCTGCACCTGCATGGCGGCGGAATGTGCATTCTTGACGCCGAAGGGCCGCTCTACACCCGGTGGCGCAACGATCTAGCCACCAGGAAACTGGTGGTCATAGGAGTTGAGTTTCGCAACGCCGCCGGCAGGCTTGGTGCGCATCCTTTCCCCGCCGGACTTAACGATGTCACATCCGCGCTTCGTTGGGTGAACGAGAACAAAGGGAAGCTCGGTATCTCCAAGCTTGTCATTTCTGGTGACTCAGGTGGAGCTAACCTTGGCCTGGCGGCCACACTCAAGGCCAAGAGGGAGGGACGGCTGCCTCAGATTGATGGCGTGTACGCCCTTTGCCCGTACATCTCCAACGCTTATGTCCAGAAGTCGCCCGCTCTGCAATCACTCTACGAAAATGACGGGCTGTACACTCCCCTTGCTGTCGTGGCCGCGACCGCGATTGCCTACGACCCCAACGCAGAGAACGCTGACAATCCGTTGGCGTGGCCCTACCACGCCAGCAAATCCGATCTCGAAGGACTGCCTCCCCATGTCGTTTCGGTAAATGAACTCGACCCATTCCGCGATGAAGGCCTTGGCTATTACCGGAAACTCCAGGCTGCCGGCGTGCAGTCAAGAGCCAGAACGGTCAACGGCACATGTCACGCTGCCGAGATCAACTTTATGAAGGCAATCCCGGATGTGTATCACGCGACGCTCGGTGACATTGCCGGTTTTGCGTATTCGCTTTGATCGCTGAAAGGAAAAACGTCATGCAAAAATCCGCCATCCAGGAAAAACCTCACCCGATCGATGTTGACATGCTGATTGTCGGGGCGGGCATCACGGGCCTCTACCAGCTATATTGCGCGCGCCAGGCGGGCTTCAGGGCGATAGTGGTCGAGGCAGGCGATGGCATCGGGGGCACGTGGTTCTGGAACCGCTACCCCGAGGCCAGGTTCGATTCGGAGAGCTACACATACGCCTATTTATTCTCCAAGGAGCTCTTTGAAGACTGGCGGTGGACGGAGCATTTCGCCGGGCAACCCGAGATCGAACGCTATCTCAACCATGTCGCGGACCGGTTCGAGTTGCGTCAACATGTTCGCTTCGGTGCCAAGGTCACCTCCGCGGTGTTCGACGAGGAAACTGGCACGTACACCGTCAAGACAAGCGATGGCAGCACGCATATCACGAGGTATCTCGTCGCGGCCACGGGCGTGCTTTCGGTGCCGTTCTTCCCCGCCGTGCCCGGGCGCGATGACTTTATCGGGGAATCCTATCACACAGGGCTTTGGCCTTTTGCGCCCGTCGATTTCAAGGGCAAGCGTGTCGCTGTCGTCGGGACCGGCTCGAGTGGCATTCAGGTCATCCCAGCAATCGCCGACGAGGTGGCCTCACTGACGGTCTACCAGCGCTCGCCCAACTGGTGCACCCCGCTTAACAACCGGCCAATCACGATTGAAGAGCAGGAAGAGCTTCGGGCCAACTACCAGGCAATCAAGCAAAAGCTCGATACCAGCATCAGCGGCTTCCTGCACGAACCGAACGACCGTGCCTCCACCGATGACAACAAGCACGAGCGCGTTGCCTTCTTCGAAAAGCTTTGGGCTAGTCCTGGTTTCTCGAAGATGACCGCCAATTACACTGATTTCTTTACGAACCCCGATCTCAGGAAAGAGTTCTCAGAGTTCCTCGCCGGCAAGATTCGCAGCATCATCAAAGACCCAGCAACTGCAGACAAGCTCATCCCGAAGGATCATACATACGCCCAGAAACGCCCTCCGTACGCGACCGGATTTTATGAGGCGTTCAACAAGCCCAATGTTTCCCTTGTCTCCCTTGATGAGACCCCGATGTTGCGCGTGACGCAAACTGGCATCGAGACGGCGGCAGGGTTGGAGGAGTTTGACATCATCGTCTGGGCGACCGGCTTCGATTTCGCTCGCGCGCTACACAGCATGGGCATTCGCGGACGCAACGGAGTCGCACTGGAAGAGGCCTGGAAGGATGGCCCGAGCACATTTCTCGGTATCCAGGCCGCCGGGTTCCCGAACCTCTTCTTTCCTGGCGGTCCACATGGTGCTGCCGCAAACAACCCCCGCTACAACGGCGATCAGATCGACTTCATCATGGAGCTTCTCCGCCACATGCGCGAACACGGCTACACCGTGGTGGAACCCACCCAGGATGCGGAGGACGAGTGGAGTAACATGATCAACAGTCTAGCCACCTACACTCCTTTTTCCCCGGAGCACAGTTACTTTTTTGGCTCCAACATTCCAGGCAAGCCACGCAAGTTCCTTCTTAACCCGGCGGGGCGAGGAATGCTCTTCCAGGTCATGGCCAAGAGCCGCGAGAGCAAGTTCAATACGTTTGCCATGTCGACTGTGACGGCTGCCGCCGTTTCCGCGTAGCGCCGGCAGGAAAGACAGGTTGGTCAGGCCAGAGAGGACAATGGACGATGATGGGAACCCATACTGCCATGCATAGTGGTGCGGTTTCCGCGTCGGCCGTTAGAACTGCGTCGATAGGAGGATGGGTATGGTGATGACAACAAGAGCCAATTTGGGTGCCCGCGAATTCCGGGTAGCCAGACTATTCCACCCCACTATTCACGTACCGGACATTCCGGAAGCCGAACGATGGTTCGAGCGCGTTTTTGGGCGCAAGAGTACGTCCCTGGAGGTGATGCTGCCATCGACTCCCGCCTACCCCACCGACTATTCGACTTTCACCGTCGTGCGGGACGTGCTGTTTGACTCCATCGATCCCAAACGGCACTTCGTATCCGGTTTTCAACGCTATCCCGCGGTGCAGGTGCCGACCCTCAAGGGGCTCGGCTGGTACGTCGACGGGATGGTCGAGTTGTACGGTGATCTTCGTCGCCATGGCATTCGTTCCATGAACCTGTCGGACGAAATCGCAGATGGTGACGATCCGCCATTGTCGCCGGGAGGAGGCGTCGTGGTTTTCTTCACGGTGCCGGCGGACGCCGGGTTGCAGTACCAGTTTTTCCGCGAAGGAACGCCGTTTCCTATCGATCCCCGGGCGACGCCTGGTTGGATTCTCCCGCCTGTCGACGACAATGACCCCCTCGGCATCGAGCATTGCTCCCACCACACGATCCTGACAAGCCGTCCTGAGCGGGCACTCAACTTTGTCGTGGACACCCTTGGCGGGGTGGTCTTGCACCAGGGGCGCAACAACGTGCTGGGTACTACGAGCACGTTTGTCGCACTTGCCGATGGCCTGCTGGAATATGCGGTGCCCGATGTCAGGACGCTTAGGCACGCTGACCTGGAGGCACCAGAGCCAAACGATTCCTACCATTCCATCACCTGGAAGGTAAAGGATCTCGACCGCGTCGCGCATCACCTGGCGGCAGAGGGTGTGGGCATCCAGGTACGGTCCAAAGACGTGATCGTCACAGACCCAGCCACCAGCCTCGGTATTCCATGGGGATTCACAACTTCGCTCCGGCCAGGCGATCCGCGACGAGGTGGCGACAACATGCAAGCGTAGGCAGAAATGCGGCGCCTAATCCGCAGGGTGGTGATCAATAGGAACCGGCGCAAAAATGGCTGACGTTGCTCCGTCAGCCCCAGCTGACGACCATCACGGGGAGAAGGGATGCTTGAGCGCTGAGATTTTCAAATGCGTATGTCTCACGAGACAACAGCAGGCCTATGAGGCGGCTAGTCTTCAAAAGCGCCGATGACGTCTACGGTCAAGCCGATTTCGGCGAGTATGGGAAAGACACGTTCAAGGCTGTTGTCATGGGTCTCCCGACGTAGATCGGTTATTGCATCAGATACGACGACGAGGCCGTAACCGAGGTCATAAGCCGCCCGGGCGGAGGACTCGATGCCTATACTTGTTGCAACCCCGACAAGCACCAAGCGTGTAATGCCGCGTTCCTTCAGGATGGGATCGAGTTCCGTGCCCGCAAAACCGCTCCAAGTTGTCTTCTCGATCAGGATGTCTCCGGGGACCGGATGTAATCCGGGAAGCGGCGAGAGAAAATCAACCGGCGCCTCTTGGCCTTCCGTTTTAACGCTGCCGTTTCGGCTTGGACGCGCATTTGGACGAAAGGTGACGAACACGACAGGGAGCTGATGGCGGCGAAACACCGTGACCAACTTCGAGGCGTTCTCGATCACACCGGCGATTGGATGAATGAAGGGATTCTTTGCCGTGCCCTGCTGTAGGTCGATGATAACAAGGGCGGTGTCGATCCCGATCGCGCGGAGGGTCATTTTAAACTCCAAAATAGGATAGCTTCGAGAATTATGAATTCAGGGCGAGCCGCGACTTGGCTGCCATTGGAGGCTAACTGGTCTACCCAATTTGAGCGAGGGGTTTCTGTGGCAAACGGAGTTGGTACGCCGATCGGTATGCGGGCGCAATTCAGTCTTTGATGACGTTTGTCATTTTGTCTCCTGCAGCGGACGAATTTCTGGCGTGCACAGATGAGCATTCGGTTAAAGATGGCGACGTCGATCGCAGCCTCCGTCTGTTGAGCGGGTAATGATCTCGCCACGCCGGGCCTTGACACCGTGCCTTTCTACCCGCCATTGGCCCGCGCCATCGATCTTTAACCCGGCGCCTTCAACCAGAACTTGAAGGCCCCTATCTGCGATAAGCTGACGGTCACTGCCTTTGGCGGGTCGCATCCAGGCTCTTGCCCACTGGCTGAGGGTCTTGTGGTCGGGCATGGGAAGCTCCAATCCCATGAGCTTAGTCACCAAGCCCAGCAATCCTTCACCCTTTCGGAGCGACAACCCAAACGCCATGCCGAGCGTCAAGGTGGCCTCGATGGCAAGATCCGAATAGCGCGGTTGGCCGCCGCGTGTCGTGCGTCTTGGCGAAGACCCCGCTTCATACTCCCGCCAGTTCGTCACCTTGAATTTCATCTTGCCGATGCGATAACGGCGAGCGACGTTATGCTTATGCTGTTTTACCATTTGGTGCTGACCCGGCTGTTCTGCCCAACCGAATGAAAAGCAATCAATCTCAAGCCGCATTCAGGGTTGTGACGAAATGAAAAACTGGGTGAATTCTGAGCAGAAATCAACAGAGCGCCGTCAGTACACTGCGTCCTGGCCAGTTTGTGGTTGGCTGATGATCCGATAGCATGGTGCCTATGGGGAGCATCATGCCCGCTGCGACCGTCAAGAAAATGAAGTTAATCAACGTAGCATAGGAGGCAAGCTTCTCGAACTTCAGAACCAGTTTGTAGCCGACGATTGCCACCACCATTGCAACGACGCCGAGGACACTCTGAAACAGTGTCCCTTGTTCCATTCCGGTAACATCCACCATGGCTTGCGCGCCAGTTTGAATGAAGAAGATGGCGAAACCGAACTGTACACGGGATTGGATCATCTGGGGCAGGTCCATGCGCGGCCCCTGGGCGCCGTGAACAGCCTGAAACATTGTGCCGCATGTACTTCCCACGACGACCGCAACCAGAGCCCACACAAAATCCAGGCCATAGAGCGGGCCGACAGCTCCGGTATAAAGTGTAATCAGCGTCGCATTTATCATGAACCACAGTTGGAATTGTGATCGAAGATTGCCGTGTCGTTCAGCTTCCGGAACGAAGTCGAAGGAGCGCGCTTCGACAAGATCTTGGTTTTCCATTTCCCCCCTTGTGGATGCCGAATCCGGACATCAAAAATTGAATTCGTGATTGGTCATCGATGTGACGCCGGGGAGAGTAGGGCTCGTTTTCTGTCTGTGCTCGTCTTTGCTTGCCGTATCCTTGTCACAGGTGGCCATTTTTGGCCCACGGGGATCGTGCACGGGCGCGCACCATACGTGCTGCTGGCTCAGTGCGCAGTGCAGTCTCATGTCGTCCCGTTCTGCGACGGCTGGCCAATTGAATGGACTGCCCCGGACCATTTGATGGACGGAGCGTGATTGGCAACTTCGAGCAAACGATTGGCACGGAGAGACCAGCACCGGGCGAGGAAAGCGCTTAGTCAGATGCTAAAGCTTGGTCACATCGAACATACCGTCATTAGGAGAACCCTTCATGAGGACGCTCATCCTTGCTCAACTCTTGCTGTGCAGTTCGGGTTTGCTGATGTCGCAGGCGTCCGCTCAAGATCTGAAACGAGCCGATGTCATCCACTGGTGGACTTCGGCATCCGAAGCAAAGTCGATCAAGGTCATTGCCGACGCGTTCAAGGCGGCCGGCGGGGAATGGGTCGATGCCGCCGTGGCGGGCACAGACGCTGCAAAGGCGGCGGCAGCTACCCGCATACAAGCCGGCGATCCGCCCGCTGCGGTGGTCTATAATTCCGTTAAAGACATTGATGATCTTGTCGCCAACGGGCAGATCACCAACCTCGACGATGTCGCCGCGTCCGGAAAGTGGAAGGCAAACATGCCGGCTGCGATCCTCAGCGCGATCACACGCGACGGACACATCTACGGCGCGCCAATCAATCTTGGGGTCAACAATTACCTTTGGTCTTCCCCGATTGCTCTTGCCAAGATTGGCGTCACCGAGCCACCCAAAACGTGGGACGAGTTTTTTGCTGCCGGCGACAAGCTCAAGCAGGCGGGCATCATTCCATTTGCCCAGTCCGGAATGTGGTACTGGTATCTGATGACCTTCGGCAACGTTCTGGCAACCCAAAGCGCGGACGCCTACACGAAGTTCCACATGATGGATCCGACTGTTTTCGATATGCCCCAATTCAGGAAAGCCGTCGAGATTTTCGCCCGGCTGCGTGACTATTCAGATCCCGGAGTTTCAGGGCGTGAGTGGAACGCTTCCAACTCCATGATCATCCGTGGCGAGGCCGCCTTCCAGTTGATGGGAGATTGGGCAAAGGGCGAAATTCTCGCTGCCGGTAAAGTGCCGGGCAAGGACGTCCTGTGTACCGTCGGCCTCGATAATTCTCCGGTCTCGATCAGCGGCGATGTCTTCGCATTCCCGGCGAATACGAACGCGGACACGGTTGCCGCCCAGAAGCTTCTCGCTGAAGTGGTTACTACGCCGGCTGTCCAGCTCGCATACAGCGAGACGAAGGGATCGTTGCCCGTCCGCACCGATGTCGAAGGCGCCAAGTTCGACACCTGCGCTCAAATCGCCTTGGACCAGGAGGCGGCACATTCCAGCGTGCCGGGCTATCCTGTGCTTCTGTCACCCGATGCAGCGGGGTCGATCGCCGATGTACTCGGAAACTTCTGGGTCGATACATCGGCGTCCGGAGACGATCTGATCGGCCAGTTGCAGGACGCATTTTCCTCGCTCCGGTAGCGAGTCTTCGAGCCCTTTCCATGAGGGACGCGCAGGATTTTCATTCAGGAAGGATTGGCCCGTTGAAGAAACCGCTCACTGGTATTGGCGCGCATATCGCCCTCGCGCCCGCCTGGATCATTCTGATTGTCGCCTATGTCGGCACGGTGATCTGGACTGTCCAGATCTCGTTCACCAACTCCAAGGTCGTTCCGATCAACACATTTGTCGGCCTCGACCAGTATGCCCGCCTTTTCACGTCGCTGCGATGGTTGCAATCCTTGCAGAATATGCTGGTGTTCGGCGTCCTGTTCATTGGCGGATGCCTCGTCGTCGGGTTCGTTCTGGCGGTGCTTCTCGACCAAAAGATAAAGGCCGAAGGGGTCTTCCGCACCGTATTCCTCTATCCCTACGCGGTTTCCTTTATCGTGACCGGCCTTGTCTGGCAGTGGATCCTCAATCCGACGCTCGGATTGCAGCACGCCGTTCAAGGATTTGGCTGGGAAACCTTCACCTTCGACTGGTTGGTCAGACCGGACAGGGCGATCTTCGTCATGGTCATCGCGGGGATCTGGCAGGGCGCGGGTCTTGTCATGGCGCTGCTGCTGGCCGGCCTGCGTGGTGTGGACGGAGACCTTTGGAAGGCGGCGAAGATCGATGGTATCTCGCCGGTGCACTACTATTTGCGGATCGTGCTGCCGATCCTCACACCGACGATCGCCTCGGCCGTCGTGCTGCTCGCTCTTGGTGTCGTCAAGGCCTACGATCTCGTCGTGGCGCTGACCGGCGGCGGGCCTGGAGCGGCTACGGAGATGCCGGCGAAGTTCGTCATGGACTATCTCTTCGGGCGTCAAAACCTCGGTCTTGCCACCGCCGCGTCCACCGTCATGCTGGTGAGCGTGATCGCAATGCTCGCTCCCTGGCTCTACTTCCAGTCCTATCAAAAGAAACGCAAGGCAGTCTGACCATGGCGAAAGACATCTTTCCCGAACATGCCAGTGGCGCGCGCCCACGACAGATCGACGCTGCGCGTATCGGTCTCTACGTCTTCCTGATTGTTTCTGCCGCAGTCTTTCTCTTCCCGCTCTACGTGATGATCGCAACGTCGCTGAAGAGCATGGACGAGGTTCGCCAAGGTTCGATCTTTGCCTGGCCAGCCTCTCCCTCGGTGGAGGCCTGGAAGACTGCCTGGTCCAGCGCCTGTACCGGCCTGAGCTGCGAGGGCGTGCAGGCAGGTTTCCTCAACTCGATCAGGATCCTCGTTCCCAGCACAATACTCCCCATCGCGCTCGGTTCGGTCACGGGATACGCCTTGTCGTTCTGGCGTCCAAAGGGCGGAAACATCCTGTTTGGCGGGCTGCTTCTTGGCATGTTCGTGCCCTATCAGGTGTTCATCTATCCGCTCGTGCGCTCACTTGCGGCCACCGGTCTGTACGGAAACCTCGGGGGCATCGTCACCGTCCATACGGTCTTCGCGATGCCGATCATGGTCCTGTTGTTTCGCAACTACTATGCGGCCTTGCCGCTGGACCTCTTCAAGGCCGCGCGCATTGACGGTGGAAATTTCTGGACAATCTTCTGGAAACTCATGCTGCCGATGTCGGCCCCGATCATCATCGTGGCCGTCATCCTGCAAGTGACGGGCGTGTGGAACGACTTCCTGTTCGGCCTGATTTTCGCCGGTCGCGACAATCTGCCGATGACGGTGCAACTCAACAATATCGTCAATTCGGCGCGCGGCGCAAAAGAATACAACGTCCATATGGCGGCGACCATCCTCACCGCGATGCTTCCTCTCGTCGTCTATTTCTTCTCGGGCCGCTGGTTCGTGCGCGGTATCACGTCCGGCGCTGTGAAAGGCTGATCCATGTCCAAAGTTTCCGTCAAGAATCTCAATATCACCTTTGGGCCGGTCAAGGTCATCAAAAACCTCGATCTGGAGATCACCAAGGGCGAGTTCCTCGTACTACTGGGATCGTCGGGTTGCGGCAAATCGACGTTGCTTAACGCCATTGCTGGCCTTCTCGATGTATCGGCGGGCCAGATCTGGATCGGCGAGAAGAATGTGACATGGGCCGAACCGAAAGATCGCGGCATCGGCATGGTGTTCCAGTCCTACGCGCTTTATCCGCGGATGACCGTCGAGCAGAATATGTCGTTCGGCCTGCAGATGGCCGGGGTTGCGAAAGCGGAGATCGTGCGCCGCGTCGAAGACGCCGCGCGCATGCTTCAACTCAAGCCCCTCATAGCGCGCCGTCCATCGGAGCTGTCCGGCGGCCAACGCCAGCGCGTCGCCATCGGTCGCGCGCTCGTCCGGGATGCGGGCGTCTATCTGTTCGATGAACCGCTTTCTAACCTTGATGCCAAGCTTCGCACAGAACTGCGTGTCGAACTCAAGAAGCTGCATGCCAGCCTCGGCTCGACCATGATCTATGTAACGCATGACCAGATCGAAGCGCTGACACTGGCGGACCGGATTGCGGTCATGCAGAATGGCGTGATCCAGCAACTGGCGTCACCAGCCGAGGTTTACGAGACGCCCGTCAACCGTTTTGTCGCCGGTTTTGTCGGTTCGCCAGGCATGAGTTTTCTCGAAGGCAAACTGAAGGTGTCCGGCGATGCGATCCTGTTTTCGACAGATGAGGGTGATCTCGATGTCTCGGGATATGGTTTTGCAGTTAAGCCCGGCGATGGGCAGCCCGTGACGCTCGGTATAAGGCCCGAGCAGCTGAGCCTTGACAGCGCAGAAGGCCGCAAGGCGAGCAAGCTGGCGGTATCCGTTTACGAGCCCATGGGCGCTGATACGCTGATCTGGGGAACGGTGCTGGGACAGGGCGCTTCTATGCGGATCGACGGCGAACGTCGCTTCACCCCGGCCTCCGGTGAGAGCCTCGATGTATTCTACCGGCCAAACCGTCTGTCCATCTTCGACCAGGCCAACGGAAACCGTGTCTAATAGAAAAATGGAGATCCTGACAATGTACACTGTCGCTTTCATCTTCAAGCGCAAGCCCGGCTTGCCGCTGGACGAATTTCTTGCCTATTACCGGGATAGTCATGGGCCATTGATGATTAGTCTGATCAAGGACAAAGGACTGATTTCCTATGAGCACCTTCCCGTCGATACAACTGTGACCGATGGTCGATACGTCGCCGATGACGGCCCGGCTTTTGATGCGATTTCGGTCTACAGCTTCGGCAGCAAGGAGGAGGCCGAAGCCTGCTGGGCCATTCCGGAAGTGATCGCCGACAGCGCAGCCTTCATCGACTTCGACACGATGGTGACCCTGCCCGCAAATCGTCGAACTGTCTTTCCGGTTTGATCGATGAGCGTCCTTTCCAGCCTGGCGAAGCCGCCCTTCAATCTCGATGCGGAAGCCATCGTCTGGGTCGAGGGGCTGCTTGCCCGCCTCAGCCTTGATGAAAAGCTGCAGCAGCTTTTCGTTCATTTGACGATCGGCGACGAGCCCGGGCCGATCGAACATCTGATGGCGCGAAAGCCCGGCGGTATCCACCGGTTTTTCGGCAACCGGATCGAGGAGGCATGGCAGGGAACCCGCCGCGCACTAGAACTCGAAACCGTTCCCCTCCTGATCACCGGCGATCTCGAGGCGGGCGGCCACGGTCCCTACAGTATGAGCCGGATGCCAAATCAGCTGTCAACGGCTGCGGCGGACGATCTCGAGCTTTCTGACCGGCTGGTGCGTGCCCTGGCGCGCGAAGGCCGGGCTCTGGGGTTCAACTGGTCTTTCACACCGGTGGTGGATGTCAGCAGGAACATCCACAGCGCAATTGTCGGCACCCGCTCCTACGGGTCGAACATCGAAACAATTATCGCCCAGGCAGTGACCCACATCAGAGCATTGCAGGAGAGCGGCATTGCTGCCACGGCGAAGCATTGGCCGGGGGAGGGGTTCGATCCACGCGACCAGCATCTGGTGACGACGATCAATCCGCTGTCCACAAGCGAATGGGACGACACGTTCGGGCGCATCTACCGCGCGGCTTTCGATGCCGGCGTCATGACGGTCATGTCCGCCCATATCGCCCTACCGAGCTGGGCTGAGAAGCTGGGCGTCCCGGACAGCGTGGAGCGTTATGCCCCCGCGTCGCAATCGGCGGCGCTCAATTTCGGCCTGATGCGGGACGAACTCGGCTTTAATGGTTTGATCGTCTCCGACGCGACCGAAATGGCTGGGCTCGGATCCTGGACGGATCGCGCCACGGCGGTGCCGCGCGTCATCGCCAGCGGATGCGATGTTTTCCTGTTTTCGAAGGACGTTGATGCCGATCTGGCTTTGATGAAACAGGGCATGCGGCAAGGGGTTCTGACGGAACAGCGGGTCGAAGACGCGGTCACCCGGGTCCTCGGCCTCAAGGCCGCTCTCGGGCTGCACCGCAAAAGCCGCGATGAACGCTTGCCGGCGCTGGATACGGTGCGAACCAGGGTTGACACCGATGAACACCGGGAAACCGCCCGAGCGGTTTCCGCAAAAGCCATCACGCTGGTGAAGGACACGACTGGAACCTTGCCTCTGACCGTTGAGAGGCATCGTCGTATCGTCATCATTTCGTCTGGAACCCGTGAACATCCGATCAGCGGCCCTCCAAAGCAGCTTGACGGTCTCATAGACGGGCTGAAGACGTCAGGCTTCGATGTCCGGCATTTCGATCCGGCGCAACCGCCGGCACCGGACAATGCCGATCTCGTGCTTCATGTGCTGGCCGTGGAGTCGGCGCTCACACTTTCGCGCATTTTCATCGACTGGAACCGTGATCACGGCGGCTTCCCACATTCGCTGGACCGGTATTGGCATGAAATTCCGACCGTGATGGTGTCCTTCGGGCATCCCTATCATTTGTTCGACGCGCCGCGTGTTCCAACCTACATCAATGCCTACACGACAATCGATGCTGCCCAGGAGGCGGTCGTGCGAAAGCTGACCGGTGCCGAGCCATTTTCGGGCGTAAGCCCGGTCGATGCTTTCTGCGGGTTGCCAGACGCGAGGTACTGATAAGGTTTCTCTGACGTTTGATATAACCCGCCGTGGCCCCCGGAACCGGACTAAGCATCGGCCCAAAGCCTCGCAGCGCTCATGTCCCGAGCGGCGATCGCCACCATAGCGCGCCGGTGCCGCAAGCTGGCGGCAGATTTTTGCGCCGATGCCAGATGCATCCGTTACCGACACTTTCCCAAAATGTATAATAGGTGGGCGGGCGGTTTCTATATGATTCTACGCACGACAATACAGGACTCAGCGTGTCAATGTTGCCATCGGCATCTGTCGAGGTTGTTCATCAGACCGTCCCGCAGGCGACACGGTGGCGGCGTGACCCCTTTTGATGGAGATGGCCGTTTTCGACGGTGCTGCAATGGCATCGGTTCAGGCCATGTTGTTGAAGAGTGTGCCGCGATGAAAAGCCGGCAATCGGCGGCGCGTCAATGCCTTGCCAGCAGACTGTTTGGGCTGTGACCATACGCTTTCTTGAACGTTCTCGAAAAGTGAGAAAGTTCGCAGAACCCTGCGGAGAAGGCAGCTTCGGTGACGCTGGAAATCTTTCGTTCGGTCAAGGCGGTGTACGCCCAAGCCAGGCGTTGCGCCTGAAGCCAGCCCATCGGCGTGGATCCTGTTTCGGCGAACAAGCGGCTGAGAGTGCGAACCGAAACGTTTTGGTCACGCGCAATCGCCTCCAATGTCAGCGAGTCGTCCGCGAGGTTGCTCTTCATGTAGCTTTGAACGCGCTGCAGTAGCGCCGAATGCGTGGAATTATGAAGAACGCGATTGCCGCCCGCCTGGCGAATCGCCGCGGCGATCATATCCAGCGTTGGGCCGCTGAATTCCATGGTGTCGATGCCGTCCGCCTTCGAGGCGATTTCGAAGGATTCCTGCATAAGTGACCCGACCAGATGGCCAAGGGGCCCGCCGGCCTTCAAAACCACCCCACCAAGGTCGTCCACGTTGGGAAGCCTGGCTTCGATTGTCGGTCTTGATATCCGAAGCAGTATGGAACGGTAGGCGCGCTTGTGATGATATAGATACGGGCGGCCGGCATCGTAGATCAGCACGTCACCCGTTTCATGCGCCTGTTGCTTACCATTCTGCTCGAACTGGGCGCTGCCTTCCACCATGAGGGAAACAAAAATATCATCGCGAGGACCACAGCGGAGATCGTGCTTGCGTCGTTCGTATCGAATGGGCGAGGATATGACGTCGCTGATTTCGACGCTGCCGAAGTTCAGGACTGCCGTGCGGGCATTAAAATCAGCCTTGTTTTCAACCGAGCCCAAGCAATGCGCATAGTTGCGGCACACGACTTCATGCCAGTAGTCGAACCTGTCCTTCAGACCCATGGTCTGCGTGGAAAACGGAGACTCCATCGCATTCTCTCCCTGACAAGCCGACATGATAGTAGGTGTAAGCAATATTCATGCCGACCTTCTACCCACCTGCAATATCTGCCAATTCAGCCATCTCCCCAATATGTCTGCCAAAAAATAAGGCATTAAATCGAGAAGTGTGCCTCGGAGACGCGCGCAACGCACGTTGCTGTAAGCCTCAGATCGCCTGCGACGCTTCAATCGCTACCGATTGGCAAGATAAGCCAAGTCTTTGGCATCCACAGGCAATCACCGAACTCCCCGCCGGATAGGATACGTCATGAAAGCGGACCGATGGCTGGCGAGGCCACACGGTTCGCTCACGTATCCAACGAGCGAGGACCCGGACGATGGGAAGGCAGTCAGTGCTCATAGCGACCGGCATTTCCAAGCAGTACGGTGGCGTTTTCGCTCTGGACAATGTTGGCTTTGAGTTAGTGGCGGGCGAAATTCACGGCCTTTGCGGGGAAAACGGCGCCGGCAAGAGCACGCTCGTCAAAATCCTGGGTGGCCTCGTTGAGCCGAGCAGCGGAGAACTTACGATAGACGGTCATGGCGTCGTGCTCGGCAGGCGAATTGACCCCTCGCTCATCACGATCGTCCATCAAGAGCTGTCCATCCTCCCGCATCTGAGTGTGCTCGACAATATCGTCATCGGAATGCAGGACAAAAGCATGCTGTACCTGCGAAAGCGTTATGTTGCGCGGGTGAAGCACCATCTTTCCGCGGTCGGACTTGATCATGTCGATCCATGGTCACGTGCCGGCGGTCTCTCCCTTGCGGAGCGTCAGTTGGTGGAGATTGCCCGAGGCCTTGCGAGCGGCGCCAAGGTCTTGCTGCTCGACGAGCCTACGGCCACCCTTTCCGATGCAGAGATCGAAAAAGTTTTCGCCGTCATGCGCAAGCTGAAGGATGGCGGAACGACCATGGTCATCATCAGCCACCGGCTTGATGAAATTTTTGCAATAACGGATCGCGTCACGGTGTTCAGGAGTGGGCGGCACATCTTCACCCGCGATACCGCCGCACTGACCGGGCCAGAACTTGTTCGCGCCATGCTCGGCCACGATGTCGAGCGTGGCGTGGAGCGGCCGGTCCGTGCAACTGGCAAATGCCGACTTGCCCTGGAAAAGGCCGAGGTCGCGGGGGCCTACGAGCCCTGTGATCTCACCTTCGCGGAAGGCGAGATCGTGGCCATTGTCGGTCAGCTTGGCTCGGGCGCTGACGTCATCCTGAAATCGCTTGCCGGCCTGGCGCCTCTTACCACCGGCGCCCTGCGGATCGACGGGCGGCTCGAAGAGCTGTACTCCATTCGGGATGCGGCGTCACAGGCAATAGCCTATGTGCCGGAAGACCGCGCCGCGAAAGGCGTGTTTCTCGATGCTCCTATCGGCGTTAATCTGACGTCGCATTCCCTCGCCGATCTCTCCCGGGGAGGCGTGATCTCAAGAAGGCGAGATCGAAAGCGCACCCGGGAACTGGCTGAAGCTCTCACGATTGATCCCCGCCGAACGCTGGAAAACGTCTCGGTTCTGAGTGGCGGCAATCAGCAGAAGGTGGCTCTGGGCAAAGCGATTGCTCCGGCCCCGGACGTCCTGCTTCTCAACGAACCGACGCGCGGGGTCGATATCGGTGCGAGAGCCGATATCTACGACCGCCTCCGCCGGAGGGCGGACGCGGGTCTGTCGATCATCTTCTATTCGACTGATCTCGAAGAAGTTCTGGAGTTCGCAGACCGGGTCATCACGGTCTTCAGGGGCAAAATCATTCGCGACGCGTCCCGCGTCGGATTGACAAGCGAAAGCATTCTTCACGACATCCTCCACGGCCCTGAAAAGGAAGCAGCATGAGCATGTCGGTCAAGACAGATATTGCAAAGATGACGCGGGCGAAATGGTTCTCCGGGCTGCTCGCTCCGACACGCATTCAAGCAACGGCGGTGCGGTTCGCGACCTTGGCCATGATTGCAGTGGCCGCTGCTGCCGTGCCGGGTTTTGCCTCGGTCCAGAACCTCAGCGCGGTAATGTTCTCTGCCTCCGCCATTGGAATTGCCGCCTGCGGCCTGGCGTTGGTGACCATCAGCGGAAAATTGTTCATGCTGTCGATCGGCGCCACAACGGCTGTCTCCACGATCGTCTTCGCCAGCCTGTTGGGCTACGGCGTTCCGGCTGCCCTTGCAGGGACTGTTCTGATCGGCCTCATCTGCGGGTTGATACAGGGTTGTCTCGTTGGTTTTCTTAGAGCCAATCCCATCATCTCGACCATAGCCGTTGCATCGATCATCACGGGGATCGGCTCATGGTTTTCCGCGGGGCGCACGATCACTGGTGACGGGACTTCGCTCTGGCTGGGCGTTGGCCATGTCTTGCCCGGTATTCCAAACCAGGTTCTCGTCTTCGTCGCCGTCTTGCTGGCGGCCGAGTTCCTGCTCTCTCGCACGAGAGTGGGCCGTGAACTGCAGTTGAATGGGATCAATCCCGTCGCGGCCGAGTTTGCCGGCCTGCGGACGGGGACGGCCGTAACCGCGGCTTATTGCTTTGCCGGAGCCGCCGCCTCTCTTTCCGGCGCTTTGATCGCATCGCAGGCGGCTCAGGGAAATCTGTCGCTCGGGGCCGACCTCGATTTTAGCGCAACCGCCGCAGTGCTGGTCGGCGGAGTTTCAATCTCGGGAGGGCAGGGCCGTATCTACGACGCCGCGACCGGCGCTTTGTTCCTGGCGATTGTCGGCAACATCCTGATTTTGAAGGGCTACGCCTTCGACACGCAATTGATGGTCAAAGGCGCGGTCGTCCTGCTGTCCGTGTTGGCCGGCGCCGCCCTGACCCGCAACCGCAAGAAATGAGGAACGGATATGCTCGAACTTCGACAACAGACCGCCTCGGACCTGCTTCGCAATTTCCTGCTGATAGCCGTGCCTGCGGGCTTCGCGTTGACCACCGACTACTATTTGTCGAGTGGCAATCTGTTTGCGCTCGCCCAGACATTTTCTCTGGTCGGTCTTGTGGCACTTGGTCTCTCGCTGACGATGATCGTCGGTGAGTTCGATCTGTCAGTCGCGCCGATGGTGGCGGTGGGCGGGCTCATCCTCGCCAAGACCGGGGAAAGCAGTGCGTTTATCGGCGTCGCGCTTGCTGTTCTGTTCGGGGCGGCAGTCGGTCTGCTGAACGCGCATCTGGTTTTCCGACTGAAAGTTTCTTCTCTGGTGACCACACTTGGCGCCATGATCCTTTTGTCCGGTTTCGCCTTTTGGATCGCGGGTGGGCAGGTGGTCCCCTATAACAATTTCGATGCGGCCGACGCCGTCGATCAGAAGATGTTTTACATGCTCTCCCCACGCATTCTGGTCACCTTGGCTGCCTTCGTGCTTGCTGCTTTCGTGCTGCGCTTTACCCGCCTGGGTCGCGATCTCTACGCAACAGGCAGTCACCGGCAGTCCGCCATCATGAGCGGCGCGCGCACGGGCCATGCGTTGTATTTTTCGTTCTGCACCTCTGGCATCTGCGCTGCGCTCGCCGGCGCTCTCTTGTCGATAAGCCTTGCGACGGGATCGCCAACACTGGGCAACACGCTGCTGGTTCAGGCGGCTTCGGCAGCCATCCTCGGCGGTGTGGCGCTCGGCGGTGGCACGGGCCGTCCGCTTGGTATCGGCGTCGGCGTCGGCGTGCTCGCCGCGCTGAACAATGGTCTGAGCCTCGCTGGCGCAAACTCCGCGACCACGCAACTGGTCAACGGAGCCGTCCTTGCCGTCGTCGTCATACTCGGCGGAGACCTGGGACGACTCATCAAATCGCGTCGCCGGATTCTCGCTTCGAGGTGAGTGGTCGCCATCCCCATCAACCCCAAAACCAATAAAAGGGAACTTAATGATGTTGCTCAAATTTGCAATTCGCCGGGCCATGTTCACGGTGACAGCCTCGGCCGCAGTTGCTGCGTCCGTCGCTTACAGTGGCGCTGCGCGTGCAGCCGAAGGCAAGTCAGTCGTCCTGTTGTCTCCGACCGAAGAGTGCACATACTGCGCCGACTATGTCCGCTTCTTCAGGACCGCTGCGGCCAAAAAAGGCCTGAAACTCGAAATCACCACATCGCCCTTCGATCCCGCCAATCAGGCCAACCAGGTCGAACAGGCGATCGCCAAAAAGCCTGACGCGATTGTCCTCTGGCCAGTCGATGCGAATGCCTTGGTGCCGTCGATGCGCAAGATCAAGCAGGCAGGAATTCCGCTTGTCATAAGCGACGCTCCGCCCAACGCTCAGTCGGAGAGGTTCTGGGATGTCTTTACCGGGGGCGACAACGTGGCCGTCGGAAAACAGTCGGCTCAAGCAATGGTCGGTGCCTTCAAGGCCAAGGGTCTTGGCACTGAGGGCGACATATTCGCGATCACCGGGACGCCGGGTACTCCGACCAGCATCATCAGGATGGAGAGTTTCAAGCAGGAACTGGCAGCAATTGCTCCGGGCATCAAGATCGTGGGCGAGCAACCGGGCAATTGGGACCAGAGCGTCGCGACAGATGCGGCAGCGGCCCTCTTTACGAAATTCGGCCCCTCGATCAAAGGCGTCTATTCCGTCGAAGACGTCATGATGGCCGGAGTGATCGTTGCCGCGCAACGTGCCGGCATCGATCCGGGGAAATTGGCCCTGGTAGGGGTCGGTTGCGAGCTTCCCGGATACAACAACATCGAATCCGGCGTTCAATATGCGACGGTTCTTTTCGATGCTCGGTCGGATGCGCTTTATGCCGTCAACGCCGTGTCGGATCTGCTCAATGGAAAGACCCAGGAAAAATACGTCTACTTTCCGGTTCCTGTCGTCACGAAGGACAATCTCAGCGTTTGCAATGCGGCGTTGGGCAAGTAGCGGGCGGAAATCGAACTCCGCGCTCAAAAAAAGAATGAAACGCAGCCAAGCCAATTGGCTTGGCCGCCTGCCGGCTCAAGGAAACACCCGATGACGAATGACCCGAAAAAGACGCTACGGCTCCTGATGCCGCAATGGCAAGGTGGACATCTACCGGCCTACCACTTCGGCGCGCAGTTGCTGGCCTGGCTGGCCCCACCTGCAAGTGGGCCCATTGCCGAGGTTCAAGTGGATCTGCCGACGACCGGTGGGCTTCCTCTCGAGATCGGCATCGTTGGTCGCTCGGCCCTCCTGCGCCAACTTCACTCGGCACAGGAGATCCTCAACGAACAGACACCGGATCGAGTAGTGATCCTGGGTGGCGACTGCCTCGTCGATTTGGCACCATTTGCGTATCTGAACGAACGCTATGAGGGCGATCTGGCAGTGCTTTGGGTGGATTCCCATCCCGATATCCTGACGCCGGAGCATTTTTCTCACGCACACGCTATGGTTCTGGGCAATCTGATGGGCGAGGGAGACGCCGATTTTGCCAATACGGTGAAACGTCCGGTCAAGGCAGCGAACATCATGTATGCCGGTCTCGACGAAATGTCGCCTGGTGAACAGGAATTCATCGAAAGGCACGGTTTGCGCAAAGCAACCCCGTCCGAACTCGCTATTTCAAGTGAACCGGTCCTCACATGGCTGAAAGCGACCGGTGCCCGAAATGTCGCAATTCACCTCGACCTTGATGTATTGGATCCGGCACAGTTCAGGTCCTTGCTGTTTGCAAACCCCAAGGCAGCTCCTGATGCTTTCGCCGGCATACCACAGGGCAAAATGCCAATTGCCGACGTGGTTCGATTGCTCCGGGATGTGGCGCAGATCGCGGACGTGGTAGGTCTAGGCATCACGGAACATCTGCCATGGGATGCAATCGCACTCAAGGAAATGCTGGCAGCGCTGCCATTGCTTGGCACGTCTAATGGTTGACCCGCATACGATAGTTTCCCGATTGGAGGTCTGGCTGGCGAACGACGCCAGTGTCGCCGAAGGCTCGGATGTAGGAGAGAAATCTGCGATCGAGGCGGTTAGTCCCATCGCTATGCCTGATTTGGTCTGCCGAGGATCAGAACTCTCTTATAACGAGTAGTCTTCACCTGAAGTTCCATAACATACATTATGCATTTTCAATCTAGAGTTGCTAATATTAACTGGAGATCCTCAGGTCAGGCCTTCCACCTGAACACCAGCATGGAGTGACAAATGCAGAATTGGCTGGATAAGCTAACTGACCTCGCCGCAATAGAGGCCGATCAGGATCACATCGAGGAAGCCCTCTCCGGTCTAACGGAGCAGATCGGTTTTGGCGGCTACGCCTATCTCAACGTCCAGCCCGGGCATGTGCTGGCAATCTCGAACTACCATCCAAATTGGCGATCCCTTTACTTTGAACGAAATTATTCCCGACTAGATCCGGTGGTGAAGCGAGCGAAGTCATTTAAAAGGATCTTCACTTGGGCAGGCGAACAGGAGGGGCCGCGCCTCTCCAAACCCGAGCGCACCTTTTATTCACAGGCTGCAAATTTCGGAATCCGTTCCGGCATTACCATTCCAGTCAAGACCGCAAACGGCGCGATGTCTATGTTCACCTTGGCTTCTGAGAAGCCGACAATCGACCTAGACCGAGAGATTGATGCGGTGGCTGCCGCAACCGCTGTCGCTCAACTTCACGCCCGTATCGCCTACACGCAAGCAAGGCCGACCGCCGAGAGCCCGGCCTACCTCGACCCCAAGGAAGCCGCTTATCTCAAATGGATGGCGGTCGGCAAAACGATGGAAGAGGCGGCGGATCTCGAAGGTGTCAAATACAATAGCGTGCGGGTCAAGCTTGCCGAAACCAAGAAGCGGTTCGACGTCCACACGACAACGCACCTGACCGCTCTGGCGATACGTAGAAAGCTGATTTGATCCTCAGCTCTCGGGGACTTTCGGGATATAGCCAATAATGTCGACCAAGGTGTTCACGACGCTCATCTGAGCATGCATTTCGATGCAAGCCTCAATGTAGGCAAGATGTTGCGCGCCTCCGGCAACGGCTCCAGACTTATAATCATCCGGCAAGGCCTGAAACAACTGGTCAGCTTTTTCCACCAGGCTCCGGTGGGTACGGATTGCGCCCACGGTGAGAGCATCGATGTCGGCTAGAGGCAGCCCGCGCGTGAGCCCAATCACGGCCCGAAGCTCAAGCTTGTCTTTCGGCGGCACGTCTTGAGATTCCATGCTTTCCACCCCCCATTAAGTCTGCGGTACGCCCCGAAAACACTAATCTCTGATCCCAAGCCGAGGTTGAAAACTCTGCCTAAACAGGCTTGCGACCTCTAGTGCTGTAATTCACCGATTTTATCAGCGATCCAAGACATATTTGTAGTTCACAGGGACGAATTACGCCATTTCGGCAGACATGCCGGTACGCGAGAGCCTCCATGCGCGCGATTGTATCGTATACTCTGTAGATGAATGCACTGCAACGCGCATGACTCCGAACTATGAATATTCGAGAGATCTTCGCGCTGAATCTGAGGACCCTGCGAAACGCCAAGAGGCTTTCGCAGGAGGAACTCGCGCTCCGCGCAAACGTCCACCGCACCTATGTCAGTTCTTTGGAGCGGTGTGTCTATAGCCCGACGATCGATATGGTCGACGGCCTCGCCCAAATCCTTGGCGTAGAAGCGTTCGAAATGCTCGTTTCAAAGCGCAATTCGGGTGAAAAGAAGACGGCCAAGTCCGGTTCCGGATCATCCTCCGCCGTGTGATTCTACGTGAGTGAAGCTCGCGCTGCTCCAGACAAATTCCGATCATTCTGCCGCGCAAAAGCATAGATCTTTGCGAGTTCATGGTTCATTCTTTGGCGTCTGGTCCCCCGCTGCCCCTTCCGCTGCAAGCGTGCACAGCATCAGAGCCGTCTCATAGGATTTTTCGAAAGCAGGAACGGGGAGGAATTCGAAGCGCGAATGGAAATTATAGGCGCCGGTGAAGAAATTCGGAGTGGGTAATCCGCGCGCCGACAAGGCCGCCCCGTCGGTTCCTCCACGCATGGGGTTAAGCTTTTTTCGATCCCGAGCCTGTCCAAAGCGTTGAACAGCAGTTCAGCTGAGCGGCTGTCGGCCCGGAGGTAGTCCCCGATGTTGTGATAAGTGTCGGCCACGCGGTATTGCACCGATCCTGAAGGATATTGCGACCCAATCTGTTTAACGACATCGCCGATACGCTGTTTGCGTTGCTCGAATACGGCCTTGTCGAAATCGCGGATCATGACCTTCAGCCGGGCCTCACTGTCGTTGGCAACAAGATCCTTGAACCAGAAATATCCTTCGCGTTTCTCCGTGCATTCCGGTGTTTCGTTGCGGTCGAAGTGGGAAATGAAGTCGAGCGCCATCAGCAGCGGGTTGACCAGCACGCCCTTTGCCGACATCGGATGAGCACTGACGCCGGTAAAGACGATCTCGCCCGATGCGGCGTTGAAATTCTCCACGACGACCTCGCCAAGTTCGCAGCAGTCGATGGTGTAGGCAAAGTCGCACGGGAAGCGGCTCAGATCGAGCGCCTTGGCACCCCGTAGCCCGATTTCCTCATCTGGAACGAAGGCAACAACAATGTCGCCGTGAGGCTGCGACGGCTCAAGCTTGGCAAGGAGTGTCATGATGACCGCGATGGCCGCCTTGTTGTCCGCTCCGAGCACGCTCGTTCCGTCGCCGACAATAATATCCTCACCCTGCCAGCCGCGGATTTCCGGATGTTCCGCGATCCGCAACCAGATATCTTTCTCCGGGTTGAGGCAGAGGTCCCGCCCCTCGAAACGTTTGATCTGAGGCCGGATGACCGGGGAGAGGCCGACATCGACCGTATCGAGATGCGCGATGAAACCGATGCGTGGAGCGCCCGGTCTGTTACCGCGCTTTACGCCCGTCACGATGGCATGTTCATCAAGTACGACATCATCAACGCCAAGGACGCGCATTTCCTCCGCCAGTAGTCTCGCGAGTTCGAGCTGACCCGGAGAAGAGGGCAGATGCGTCGAAGCCGCGTCACTCTGGCTTTCGATAGCAAGATACCGGAAAAACCGGCCGATAAGTTCGTCGCGAATGCCCATCGTTTCTTGTTCAGTCGAATACATTCAATTCCTCACTGGCGATAAATAATGATGCTCTTTGGCGGCGGCGTCCCGTGAGCAGTAGACGGCTCTCCCCTTCCCTACCGGCTCATGAGAACTCCAAATCTCCGCTACCAGGCTACAATCCGGCCAACCACTCAGATGCGAAGAATGCCGATCCCGTCTTCCAGTTCGATTTGCGCGCCGAGTTTTGCTGATTGCTCTTTGAATCGATGCAGGATTCTTTCAGCGATTTCTCCCGTCGCAAGGTGTGGAACCAGCCGGCTCTCGAGCAGGCGATCCTTCAATCCGTCCTCCCCGCCGATCACGATCGGATAGAATCTGATGTCGATCAGATCGTTATCCTGCCCGTAAGAACACATACCGACAACACTCTCCCATACCTCCGGTGCCAGCCACGTCGATTTTTCCGACCTGACATGGAAGATGAAATTGCCGAGACTGTAGAAAATCGGGCGGCGACGATAGATTTCCATGGGTTGAAGCACCGGAGCGCCGTGGCTGACGAACATCGCCGCACCCGCATCGATGCACCGTCTTGCAACGGCGCCGACCCAGTCCGGCACCTGATACCAGTCGGAAGCCCAGTGGTGGTGGTGCAGATAGGCTATGACGAGGCAGCCATCCCCGGCTGCAGAAGAAATCGCCGCTAGGTTCCTGGCAACGTCGTGATCATCGACTTTGACGCTCCTGCCGAAGCTGTTTGATCGTTTGAAGATAGCCCGCGCGATCGCGATCTCGTCCTGCGGATCGACAAGCGGCCGATCGTCCGGCTGGCTGTCATTGGCGAGGTCGATCGGCGTGTAGCCGACATTGTCGCTAATGGAGCAAAGCTGCCCGAAGGCTGCGTCATCGACCTTGATGACCTGCGACAGACGTAATCGGTTCACGCCGGGGCGTTCAGGCCGGCCGATGTCTGCATTCGCAGCATACATGAAATCGGGACCCGGACCGCCATCCATGGCGACGATGGCGACACGCCGTCCGCCGATCGTTCCAGTGCCAGCCTGCGCAGCCTCAAATTGGTTGCGGCCGAGACCCGCATGGAGGAAGCCTCTTTTCTCCACTTCCTCCAAGGTCGACAGTACGCCGGAGGGGCCAAGATCGAAGGCATGATTGTTCGAAAGCGAAAGTGCCCGAAACCCAATCCCCTGGAGCGCATCCAGGACGACAGGATCGCTACAGCCAAAGAATGATCCCTTGAGCGGCCATCCTCCGTGGCTGCCAAGGATCGTTCCCTCGAAATTGGTGAACGAAAGATCCGCCTGGCGAAGCAGGGCCTGAACCTCCCGAAAGGCCGGGGCGCGGATAGCGCGGATGTCGTATTTTATGAGCGATTGGCCCGTGACGGCCAATGTGAACCTGTCAGTCATAAGTCACCTTTTGCGGCAGTAAGAACCATCAATGTCTGGAAAGTTGGAATTCAAGGCCGGGCCGGCTTAGGCGGGCTTGCCGGTGGCCCAATCGGCTCTCAACACGTGAACCGGCCGGGCCGGGCGTCGATGAGGGCGCGCGTGTAGGGATTTTGCGATTGTGAGAAGATGAAATCGGAAGGGCCAAAATCCTCGACCCGGCCGTCTTTGAAGATGTAGACGGAACTGCAGAGCTGCTGCACGACGGCGAGATCATGGGAGATGAAGATCATCGTCATTCCCTGCTCGGCAATGATCTCCTTGAGGAGCCTGACGATTTCGGCCTGTACGGACACATCGAGAGCCGACGTGGGTTCGTCCGCAATGATGATCTGCGGCCTTGCCAGCAGCGCCCGGGCAATACAAATGCGCTGCTTCTGGCCACCCGACAGCTGATGCGGATACCGGAGGAGCATATTCCGGGCGAGACCGAGCCGGTCCATCATTCGTGCCGCCTCCCCCGGCTGATCGCTGGGATGCATGCCTGCACCAAACCGGATGCTTTCGTGCAGGGTCTCTCTGACGGTCATCCTGGGATTGAGCGACACTGCGGGATCCTGGAAGATCATCTGCACGCGACCGAGAAGGCGGTTGCGGCGGCCGCTCTTCGAAACATCGAATTCGTCTCCGCCGATCGTGACCCTTCCCGTGGATCCAGCATCCAGTCCGGCGATAATTCGGCCGAGCGTCGTCTTTCCGCTTCCGCTCTCGCCGACAATGCCGATGATCGCACCACGCGGCAGCTCGATGCTCACATCCCTCAACGCGAACTTGGCCGTGTTCCGGCCAAGGCTCCACGAGAACGCTTGTGGTGCGAAGGTCTTCGAAACACCGGCGGCGGCGAGCAACAAGTCGTCACCCTCCCCTCTCCCGAACGAAATGGTCCGACTGCCATTGGCCTTCGCCGCTGTTGCCGAAGTCCTCAACCGCGGGACTGCGGCAAGCAGGCTGCGCGTATAGTCGTTCCTGGGCGCATCCAGAATGGTCGCAGTGTGATCCTGCTCCACCACCTGGCCCTTTCTCATGACAAGAACCCGGTCGGTAATCTCGGACACCACCCCCATGT
This sequence comes from Rhizobium lusitanum, assembly GCF_014189535.1. Classification (NCBI taxonomy): domain Bacteria; kingdom Pseudomonadati; phylum Pseudomonadota; class Alphaproteobacteria; order Hyphomicrobiales; family Rhizobiaceae; genus Martinezella; species Martinezella lusitana. The sequence continues at coordinate 197,779 of NZ_CP050304.1, forward strand.
CGTGGGTGACCAACATGATGGAGACGCCCGTCTCGTCGACGAGGGTCCGAAGCAATCCAAGTATCTGCTTTTGGACCGTGGCATCCAGCGCTGAGGTCGGCTCGTCAGCGATGATGATGTCGGGAGATCCCGCCAGCGCGATAGCGATGACCACCCGTTGCCTTTGCCCTCCAGAGAATTGGTGAGGATAATTACTGTATCGCTGCTGCGGCTCCGGAATTCCGACGCGATCAAGGAGGTCAAGAGCACGTAGACGCGCGGTACGCCTAGAAAGTGAGCCGTCGAACGCCAGAATTGTCTCTTCGATCTGGGCACCGACGCTCATCAGGGGGTCGAGCGAGGCAGTATGATCCTGAAAAATGGCGGAGATCCGCCGTCCTCGGATGGCGCCCTCCCCCTCTCCCGTGGCGTCGATCGGTTTGCCGTCGAATTCGATCGTACCCGACGTCTGCTCAAACTCAGGACTAAGCAAGCCGAGGATTGCATTGCCCACTGTCGATTTTCCGGCTCCCGATTCACCGATGATGCCGAGGATCTCGCCTCGCCCAAGCTCGAAACTCACGTCGGCCAAGATCATCACTGGTCCGGATGCAGAGCGATGGCGCAGGCCTAGGTTCTTCACCTGGAGTAGAGGTGCTTTTCCACTTTCTTCAGTCATACCGGACGGCTCCTTGGATCGAGACGGCGTCGAACATCTTCACCGACGAGGTTAATGCTTGCGATCAGCCCGAAGAGGGCGAGGCCTGGGAAAAGGCTGATCCAGTATTGGCCGGTCAAAAGGTATTGGAACCCGTTTGCGACCGTGGAGCCGAGCGACGGCTTGTCGATTGGAACGCCGAGGCCAAGAAAGGACAGGGTCGCTTCCAGCGCGATCGCATGGCCGACTTCGATCGGGATCAAGGTCACGGCCGGCGCGATGCTGTTCGGAAGCAGGTGACGAAAGATGATCCTAGATGTCGGCAACCGCATCAGCCGGGCCGCGTCCATGTAGGACTTGTTGGTCTCGCTGAGCGCCACGCTGCGCGCCAACCGGGCATAGCTTGCCCACTGGGCGATGATCAGCGCCAGAATGATCCGGTCTATGCCGGGGCCAAGCGTGACGATCGCGATCAGGGCGACCAGGATCGTCGGCAGGCTGAGCTGAAGATCAACGAGCCGCATGATCACGATATCGACCCACTTGCCGAAATAGGCGGCGCTGACACCGGCCGTCAGTCCGATCAGGGCGGCGATGGATGCACTTGTGACCGACACCACCAGGCTGATCCGCAAGCCGTAGAGGATACAGCTGACGATATCCCTGCCGAGCCCGTCTGTTCCAAGCAGGTAAAGATAGCCACCGCTCCCCAGCGTGCCTGGAGGAGAAGATGCCTCCCATCCGTAGATTTGCAGGGGGTCGTACGGGTTTTGTGGAGCGATCACCGGGGCGGCAAGAGCAAGCAGGATATAGGTTGCAAGCAGCACTTTGGACGCGGTCAGCCTCGGCCATTGAGGACGCCGGTTCAACGCCCGGAGAATGTGAGCTTTCATGGCAGTTCCCTTTATGAGGACAGGCGCACGCGCGGGTCGAGCACGGCATGGAAGAGATCGACAAAGGCATTGAGGGCGACGAAGGCGACCGAGATGAAGGTCAGTGTCGCCATCACCACGGGCCGGTCGAGGAGTTGGATGGAGTCGATCAGGAGCTTGCCGACGCCCGGCCAGGAGAAAATCGATTCCACGACCACTGCGAAGGCGAGCATGCCGCCGAATTGCAGGCCGATGATCGTCACGATCGGCACGCTGATGTTCGGCAGGGTGTGGCGGAGCAAGATCCTTCGTGAAGAAAGCCCTTTCGCACGACAAAATCGCGTAAAATCCAGGCTTTCGACCTCGATCGTGCCCGATCGCGATAGTCGCGCGATGAGCGCGATGTTTGGTATCGCCAGCGCAAGCACCGGAAGAACCATGTGCCACAACCCGTCCCACGTCAGGACGCTCCACTCCCGTCCGAGGAAACTTGCCGTCGCGCCCCTGCCCCCGGATGGAAACCAGCCTGTCAGGATGGCGCCGGTGAGGATCAGCATCATGCTCAGCCAGAATGATGGAACGCTCAGCGCGAACACGCTCGATCTCAGGATCGATCGGTCGAGCAGCGTGCCCTTCCTCCGGCCGGCCAGGAGCCCCACTCCTATTCCGGCCGGAGCCGCGATGAGCATCGCGATACATGCGAGCTCGAGTGTCGCGGGAAGCTTGCTCATGACCAGCTTGAGGGCCGGCAAATGATAGATATATGAGGTTCCGAAGTTTCCCTGGACGACGTTGCCGATGAAGAGGAAGTACTGGCGCCAGATCGGCTGATCCAGTCCCAACGCGATCGTCGCGCGCCGGATATCCTCAGGCGTGGCGGTCTCGATGTTGACGATGTTGAAGACCGGATTGCCGACGCTGTGAATGCCGATGAAACCGATCAACGACATGGCAAGGAGAAGGAGGAAGGCTTGGCTCAGCCTTCCCAATGCAGCTGAAATCAAGGCCATGATCGTTCACTCCGTGGCTGGAAGCGTCTGCATCGCGGTCGTCCAGCCGCGGGGGTGCATCACATAGGAGCCAACCCGCGGGCCGTAACCGACGATATGATGGAAGTGGTAGAGGGGAATGATCGGCTGGTCGGCCATCACGAAGTCTGTCGCGTCGGCGAGCGCCTTGTTCCGCTCCGGGCCCTCCTGGATGCTTTCCGCCTTTGCAAGCATCGCGTCGAAAGCCTCGTTGCGATAGTGCCCGAAGTTCAAGGCTCCGGTTCCACGTTCGGGATCTGGCGACGCCAGGAGAGCGTGGAGAATGATGTCGACTGCCTCGCCGGATGTGCCGCCGTACCAGACGCCATAGTCGCCGCTAGCTCGCTTCGTGTTGAACACCGAGAACGGAAAGACAGAGGGCTGGACGGCGACGCCGATACGGGCCCAGCTTTGCGCGATCGCCTGGAGACTCTCGCCGTCGCCGGGATAACGGCCGGTAGGTCCGGCGAGAACAACATTGAAGCCGTTCGGAAAGCCGGCCTTTGCCAGAAGCGTCTTCGCTTCGTCGTAGTTCGGAACCTCCGGCTTCAGATTAGCCGAAGTGCCCGGCAGACCGCCCGGGAAAACCTGCGCCGCGGCTGTGCCGTAACCGGCAAGGATCTTGTCGACAAGAATTCCGCGATCCGTCGCCATCGCAAGCGCGCGGCGCACCAAAGGGTTCGTGAAGGGATTGGGCATCTGCTCGCCGGATTTGCTTGTCACGCCGGGAAGTGTTTCCCGCCCCACGTCGAATTGCAGGAAATTGACGCGCGCCGCACTGACGCTCTCGATCTTGGCGCCGCGCTGTTTCAGGGAGGCCACGTCGCGGGCAGGAATGGCGTCCGCTATGTCGACATCCCCGGTCGTCAATGCCGCCACGCGAGCCGCAGGGTTCTCGATGATCCGGAACGTCACCGCCGACCAAGCAGGCCTGCGGCCCCAATAGTCGTCATTCCTGGTGAGCTTCAGCATCTCGCCGGAACTCCAGCTCTCGAACTTGTAAGGCCCCGTGCCGATGGGAGGGCTGCCGGCATTGAGCTCCTCCGTAGTCTGGAACCCCTGCCCCGGCCGATGCATAACGAAGATCGACGAAAACGACAGCGGCAGGTTGGGGACATTCCCGTTCGTGTCGACGACGACGGTGAGAGGATCGGCTGCCGAAACGGCCTTGATCTCGCTCACATAGGAGCGAAAGCCGCCGCTTGGTGGTTTCAGGAAATCCCGGATGCGCTCGATCGTGTAGACGACGTCATCCGCGGTGAAAGGCGAGCCGTCATGGAAGCGGACGTTTTCCCGCAGCTTGAATTCCCATTGCGTGTCAGACGTCGCGCGCCAGGAAATGGCAAGGCCGGCCTTCAGGTCCAGACGCTCGTCCTGATAGACGAGCCGTTCGTAGATATGAGACAGCAGCGAGGTGTTTTCGTTGAGATTTGCGTAATGGGGATCGAGCGTCATCAATTTGTACGACGTCGCGATCCGAAGCTCCTGTGCCTGGGCCGGCCCCGAAAGAATGCTCCAGAACGCAAGCGAGATCAGCAAGGCCGACAGAAGAAGCGGACGAAATGAATTTTCTTGTTTCATGACGAAGTTCCCATTTTTGATTTCTTGGCGCAGCCAGCACCGTCGCGGCGGAACGCGTTCCACCACGCATTCATCATTGGCGCGGAGTTCCCAGAGATCCCGCATGCAGCACTTTGTAGAGTATCCTCTGCATATGGAGGCGCTTTGAAGCACGACCCCTCCGACCGTGATCATCCGGAGAACAGTTGCGTAAAATCTCGGGACAGTAAGAATCGAACGCCAGTTCACCCAAGAGCAACTCGGACTGATGGCAGGTGTTGATCGCTGCTACGTCGCTGCGCCGGAAGGCGAGAAGGACATTTCCACATCGATCTTCAGCAGATCGGCAATGACGGAACGGATTTGCGGCCAAGGATACTCATCGCTGATGAGCGAGGGTTGCCACTTGGTGACAACGGCATGGAGCTTCGCAGTTGCGCCGATGATCGATTCCGCCGGCGTATCCCATAAGGTTTCCGCCACCTCGTGCTCTGCGGTTGATGCACGCCGTTCTTCTTCAAGGGCTTCGCTGTATCCGACACCTTCGTCGGCAGCCTTTCCAGCGTCAAATGCTTGCAGCGGTGAGCCGACCATCGAAAAGAGCTTGGTTTCGAGCCCCTGCTGTCTGAGGCATGATTCGATCACATGTTGCCGGGCTGCACACCATTCGCGCCAGATCGTGAACGCGAGATCGTCACTGCAAGCTTCCAGCGGTGCGGTGAGCGAGGCGGCGAGCTCCGGATATGTGGGTAAAGACGCCGCTACGAAGGAATGGAAGTCTCTCCGGGTGACCGGAGGCAAAGTTCTGCTATTGTCGGAATCAGCCATGATCCGAGCTCCCGTAAGCTTGATTGTGGTTAGGCTGTGCTCGGTGCTCGCAACACCGGTACAGCCGTTAGACTGTCCATTGATATACAAGGTAAGTTTCAGATGCGCAACCAAAATCACCATGGTATGGTGATATGAAGGGAATTCAGTGCAAACTGGCGCGTGTTGCGCTGGAATGGGGAGTTCTTGATCTTGCGAAAGCGGCTAATGTCTCAACACAGACAATCACCCGCTTGGAGCGGGGCGAGCAGCTACGACCGAGCACATTGAACAACATCCAAAGTGTGCTTGAAGATGCTGGAATAGAATTTATTTCGGAAAATGGCGGTGGTGTCGGCGTTCGCTTCAAGAGGCCGATGTCGTGAGGCACCGGATGGCGGTGGGTTCCATCAGGCAGAAGCATATGAAAACTGCCCTATTGGAAAGTGAATACCACAGCCTATAGCGACAACTTTACGCTCTTTCCGTCATGGCGGATGAAGCTGGAAACACATGCTAGCTCTGGAAGGCAAATTTGCATTCGCCGACTTGCAAATTAACGTTTCGCCGCTGTTCTACTTAACATTTCGCCCACATGCTAATTTCAGACCGCACAAAGTCCAGCAAAAGGCTCACAAGGTCACCTCGGGAATTGGAAGGTGACCACAGAAACAGATTATTGATCCATTTTATTGGGTTGATTTTTTCACGATTTTGCACTAATTGATCCATTAAAAGGGTCAGTTAATGCGACTAGCGCTTCAAATCCATTTTGATAGTGAGTGGCATCAAGCTGCTACACTCGAGATACGCGACGACGATACTGGCTATCAAGGCGCGTCGATCGTTGACTATGACCTCGACTATTTCATTGCGGCGGCGTCCCAAGAATTCGCGCTAGGCAAAGCGGTCTGCGACTTTCGCGCGCTGTCCGTCCGGTACCCGGTGGACCTCGAAAATCGATATGGCCGTCATTGGCCTCCCTTTCTTCTGGACCTGATGCCGCAGGGACACGCACGGCGGAAGCTCGCCGAACATCTTGGTCTCATCGAAGCGTCCCGGGCATCTGATCTTCCGCTGCTCCTTCGATCGGCGGCGGGCGGAATAGGCAATCTTCGAATCAGGGAAGCGGCGGAAGCGGAAGCGGAGCGTTTGCAAGGCGTGCAGCGCCAAGGCGTTGCCGAGACGGACATTCTGGCGCGCTCGGATCGGTTCATGGAAGTCGCCGATCGTTTCGGAATGCTCGCCTCCGGCTCAAGCGGCCTTCAGGGCGAGTGGCCGAAAGTGTCGATGACTCAAGCGAGCGACGGACTATACTACCCTGACAGCTTCGTCGCCGACGACGAGGCAATGCGTCATGTCATCGTCAAACTGGTTCGTAGCACCGAGCCAGTGGATCGTCTGATTCTCGAAGGCGAAGCGCTCTATTCCCGTATCGCTAGCGAAATCGGCCTGAATGTCAGTGAAGTCTCAACGTACGCAGAAGGCGTGCTGATCATCCCTCGTTTCGACCGGCAAAAGGGGCAAGACGGTGAAGTGGTGCGCCTTGGTCAGGAGAGCCTAGTCTCTGCCATTGGCGTCGCCGATTTCGGCCATATCGGATCGCACGAAATCTATATCGACGTTCTGAAGCGATATTCGTCCGATCCGTTCGCTGACATAGTCGAATACCTGAAGCGCGACATTGCCAACCTGGCGCTCGGCAATCCCGACAATCATGGCCGGAACTCGGCATTGAGCAAGCTTCCCGAGGGAAGGATCCGGCTGTCGCCGCTATTCGATTTCGCACCCATGCGACTGGCCAAGGAAGGAATTATTCGTTCCACGCGCTGGGCTTCCATGCGCGATGCAGGCCGCGATCACCTTCCGGATTGGAAACTGATCTGCGCCGAGCTTATGCCTGACCCGAATGAACAGGCGCGCCTCATGGCAGCGCTCAGTCAATTCGCCTCGCGTCTGAGGCAGGCGCCGCGAATTGCGAGGGACATTGGCGCGCCGCCCGAAATCCTCGAGCGGGCCATGAGCCGCTGCATCGACTTTGCCGACAGCGTTTCAGTAGCCTGCGCGTAGTATCGGACAAGGAGCGGATCAAATGGCTCGCTGGAAAAAGCCCACGAAAGACGAAATTCTCGAGCACCGCCGAAATCTGGCCGAGCGGGCACGCCAAGGTGCACTGCGCCTACCCGGCGCCGTGGTCGAAATTCGCAAGAGCTTCGGGATGACGCAAGACGAGTTTGCCAAGATGCTTGGACTTACCCGCCGCCAAGTCGCCGAAATCGAAGCCGGAACGGCAAATCCAACGTTGGAGACACTGGAGAAGATCGGCCGGCTGTTCGGGTTTACTGTGGGTTTTGTACTGAGGACAAGCCGCGAGGACGTCGCGAGATCGCCGTTCGACCGACAACAACAAGCTTGAGAGATACAAAAATTGGTAGGACAATTTTGATTCCAAAGCCAATGGTAATCCCCTGCCAATTGACGAGCTTCAAAAGTAGAATTTTCTCGGGCTTTATGATCGAGGAGATTTTGATGAAGACTTGAGGTGACATGGTGAAAGTGGTCCAGTTTTTCTGTTAGTTTTTCGGCGGATTTTCCTGTTGAGCGAATGGAGAATTTGTCATGAAGAAGAAGCGTTTTTCGGTCGAGCAGATTGTCGCCGTGTTGAAGCAGGCTGAGCTTGGCTTGCCGGTCGCCGACCTGATCCGTCAGGTTGGAATATCGGAACAGACATTTTATCGTTGGAAGAAGCAATACGGGGGACTTCAGTCCGATCAGGTCCGGGAACTGAAACAAGTGCTTGAGGAGAACACGCGGCTGAAGAAGCTGGTGGCGGAACTGAGCCTGGATAAGGCTGTGTTGCAGGATGTGCTGTCAAAAAAGTTTCCCGGCCAGCGCTCATGAAACAGGTTGTTGCCTATGTGACGGCGTGTCACGGCTACAGCGAGCGTCGGGCCCGTGCCCTGACACGCCAACATCGTTCAACCCAGCGCAAGCCGATGCGACGGGATCCCCGCACGGAGCTTCGCCAGCGGATGCATGAGATTGTCCGCACCCGCATCCGCTATGGCTATCGAAGGGTTCATATCATGCTGAAGCGTGAGGGCTGGTCTGCCGGCCGCAACCTCGTCTATCGGCTCTATCGCGAGGAAGGCCTTGCTTTGAAAGCGAAACGGCCACGCCGTCGCAGGATGGCGAGCCACCGGGAGAACAAGGTTCTGCCAACCGGCCCCAATCAAGCCTGGGCCCTCGACTTCATCCACGACCAACTGATGAACGGGCAGAAGTTCCGGGCATTGACGGTGGTCGATGTCTATACGCGTGAAGCACTGGCTATCGAGGTCGGCCCGCGATTGCGTGGAGAGCATGTCGTTGATGTTCTCAATCGGTTGGTCCGGCGACGCAATGCTCCGAACCGGCTGTTTGCCGACAACGGCAGCGAATTTACCGGTCACATGGTCGATCTCTGGGCGTATCACCACAAAGCCCGCATCGAGTTCTCTCGACCGGGAAGACCCACGGACAATGCCTTCATCGAAAGCTTCAACGGGTCGTTGCGCGACGAATGCCTGAACGTGCATTGGTTCGAAACCCTATCCGAGGCCAGGAGGCAGATCGAAGCCTGGCGTAGGGAATACAATGAGAGCCGTCCTCACGCGGCTCTTGGCTATTTGACGCCGTCGGAATATGCTGGCGGCGCAGTTACTTCGGTGGGCCAAAACAGCCTCACCAGCGTCGGAGGCTAACGCTCCAAGCTGGACCACCAAACCCAAGCGCTTCAAGCCCAGCATGCACTAACATTCGACCCGGATCATTCCGCGGGGGAATGCCAGCGGGATAAGGCGAACGTCATGGCCGGACCCTAACAACTCGCGCGCCCACAATGGGCCGTGCCGCCATGAATTTCGGAAACTGAAGACGCGAGAGTTTCTTACGAAACAATACCCGGCCGTCCTATGCCGCACCGTGAACTCGGAAAACCTGCTTTTCAAGATCGACGCCAACAATGCTAACTTCATCCATGGATGCCTCGCGACATAAAGCATCACCATCATGGCATACTGCGATGCCGGTGGGAGGGGCATCCAACCCTTCAGTGGAAATCAACAGAAATAGCAACAATAACTCCGCGGCAATCGTGGGTCGAAATGGTTCAAGGTGCCTAACGCATTTCGGCTGTCGATGAACAAACAACGGCAATAGCCTGCAGGAGCTCCAGTAACTTGGTTCTGATTGAGAGATCGTCGATCGCCAAGAAGGCTTGAATTATATCTGCCGGGAGAGGTTCAGGATTGAACTCATCAGAGAGGCCGGATGTTTGTGCGAGCATTTGCCTTCCCTGCACAAAGAAGGAGACCGGAACTTGCAGAACTTCCGAGAGCATGACGAGGCGGCTGGCGCTCAATTGGCTAGCGCCCGATTCGTACTTCTGGATTTGCTGAAAGCTTACTCCCAGCTCTTGTCCTAGTTTGCTTTGGCTCCATCCGCGCAATATGCGCGTCCGGCGGATTCGATTTCCAATTGCGGAGGCGAAGGATTTTGGCTGCCTACAGTTGCTATTCAAATTGCACCTCCTCAAGCCACCAGGCCGCAGAAAGGCCTTTGTCCCTGTGGAATGCGTGAAACGCTAATCTTTCCAAGATAGTCGCTGCTTTGTTTTCCTTTATGAGAAGTGAAAACAGCTTCAGGACGACACTCATGTGGACAAAGTCCACAAATTTGATGCGGACTTTGTCGCAAATGCGAAACTCACGTTTCGCAAAGTTGCTAGCATTTCTCTTTTCTGAGGATGCGCTATGCTTCCTACTGTTGCATCTTCGCAGCATTTCCCTTGCAGAATCATCAGTCCATTTTGCATGCATGGGGTCAGCTTTCTTGTTATTTTGCAATCCTCACATATAATCGTCGCGAATTGGAACCAAAGCAGTCCTTTTGCCTCAGGATTCGATCACATTACGCGCGCCAACTCTACGTATACGCGTATTTCACACATTGGCAATATTGGAATTTAAATAGATGAGCGAATTAAGCGATAATAGCAGAATAATGTCCGAAATACGCTCAGATCATCCCGAAGGCGAAGCCGGCCTCGCCGCACAATGCATCGCGGCCCTGCTAACCCGACACGGCATTCCAAAGTACCGTTTTGCGGTCACCGTTTCCGAAATCCTCGGGCTTTCCTATTCTTCCGCAAATCGCCGCTTGACGGCGAATGCCTCGTGGTCGCTCGAAGAATTGAAGCGTGTCGCCGAGCATTTCAACGAAACGCTGGAAGAGCTCATCACGCTCAATAGTGCAGATGCCCTGCTCGATGCTTCCATTGTCATTGACAACCATATCGTGCCCTGCCGGATCCGGTTGGGAGATGTCGTTGGGCAGGTGCCTCCGGGAACACTGGTTGCCGCCGAGATCGATGGCGCGTGGCGTGTGATGCCCACTGACGCCAGATCGATCATCCCGGCGCACGCCGTCACCCGTCTGTTGATCGAACCGACTGTCTCTCGTCGTCGGGTCGCCATTCTCGACGACCACGCCGATACTGCGGAAACCATCGTGCACTATATGGAAATGGCGGGCCTTGATGCGGTCGCGTTTAACGATCCTCAAGCCTTGCAGGACCATGCCGACTTCGATGCCTATGTGCTCGACTGGATTATTGAGCGAGACGCACGCCGCCAAACCGCGCTGGAGTTGGTCGAGAACATTCGCGCCCGCAATGCCCTTTGCCCGATCATCATCCTGACGGGGCAGATCAGGACAGGCAATGCCGACGAAGAGAATATCGCCGCGGCTCTGGCACGGCACAATTTGAAATTCTTCACCAAACCGGCGAGCATGCCGATCCTCCTCGCCGCTTTGAACTCGAGCTTCAAAACTGCATGATCGTCAGCAATTGCTGCCGGCGTATCGGCTTGTTCAAGACCGCGTCGAAGAGAGACAGATCGTGCTTCGAACCGTGATGTGCGGCTGACATTGCAACAAGCTTGGTCTTATGGTGCAAATCCGTCTTGCGGATCTGCGCCGCCAGAGCCGATCCGGTCATGATCGGCATGTCGAGATCAATGAAGATGACCGAATAGGTGTGTGCGGCCAGAAAATTCAGCGCTGTCATACCAGAGGGAGCCATATGGGTCACAAATCCAAGCTCTTCAAACACACTTGAAAGGCTTTTCAAAAGGTCAGGATGGTCGTCAACGACGAGCACCCGCTTCTGAGCATCGGACGTCTCGTATGAACGGTCCGCCGCTGGAACCGCGGGGATTGCAAGATCAAATATGCTACCGCCGCCTGGCGGGCTGCTGATTGTCATGCGCGCACCAAGCTGCCGCAGCAAAGTCTGGACAACCGACAAGCCAATACCTCGCCCGCTGCCGAGGCTGGAAAGCCCCTTCGCATCGACGCTGTTCTCGATGACCCGTGGCGGCAATCCAGGGCCGGTATCCATCACACGCAGCGCCAATTCGCCCGCCATCTCATCAAATGGTGCGAGATCGACCTGAACATAGCCGGTGGGCGTATATTTGACCGCATTTGAAACGAGGTTATGCAACAACTGCGCAATGCGCTCGCTATCCGCAACCACGAAAACGGCCTCATCTGGGCCTGTTTGCCGCAGCTCCAGATGCTTGGCCTTTGCCGCAGCTTGATAATTTTCCACCACCTCCCGAACGAGCTCACCGGCCTCAAACACGCCCGGTTGCAGCTCGATATATCCGGTTTGAGCACGAGCCAGCGTCAGCATGTCGCGAAGCTGGACCGCCAGGCTGTTGGCCGCCCGGCGGATGCGCGCGGTTAACTCGCTCCGGACTTTCACCTCTTGAGGTCGTTCCAGCACGTCCAACGCCGAGACGATGACCTGAAGCGGGGTTCTGAGTTCGTGGCTGACCATCGCGAGGAAGCTGATCTTGTCTGCGACCGCCGCTTCAGCAGCCGCCAAGGCGCGCGTCTTCGCCATGATCGCCCACCAGTAAAATACCGAAATGATAACAAAGGACAGAATTGCGCAAACCAACAGTCCCGCAATCACGAGAATAATGACGTGCCCTGCCTGGATGGTCTCGAAGGACTTTTCCTTCAGGTCGCTATCCTGATCCCAGGCCGCTTTTGATATCCTATCCAAAGCATCGGATATATCTTCCAGTTTGGGCAACAACGTCTGTGCATCCGCCGATGACAGACCGGGCTTAATCGCAGGAAGGACATCTGCCACGAATTTTGCCAGGGAGGCTCCATCCTCGGAAAAGCCGGGAAGCTTCCTATATCCGTCGTTCAGATCGGAGGGCCGTAGTATGATATCGATGCCAGATGTAAAGACATCGATGTCAAATGAGAGCCCATCCGGTTCACCGGCAGATCCATCGGCAATCATCTTCAAATCCAGCCTGACGGCTTCAAGCTCCCTCACCGCCTGCGCGGTCGGCTTGTAGAAATATAACGGGTTCCTGGCGCTGGCGGAATCCCAAAGCACGTATTCCGCTCTTATGGCGCTCCAATTGTACGCCACGACGCCGATGCATATGGCTGCAATTGCTGCGGGAATGCTGAACCACGCCAGATGGAATAATCTCATTCCACGTCTATCCCGCATAGCTGCCAGACGAGGTATGACGACGCAGCTGGCGTGTTCAGTTCTTCCCTGAAACTGTCGCGAGGATACATGACGAAGACCGGTCCGAAATCTCTAATCGTCAGCCGGACCCCGTCCTTGCTGGTCGCAAGGATCGTGCCGTACTTCTCCAGATAGTTGGCATCCACCTCTACGCTGAAGTCATCGAGCGCGGTAAGGCGCAGTGTCCTTCCCGTCGCGCCGACCTCGCTCAATACCTTGCTCAATAGAGGACCGGTGAAGTTGCTTTTGGGAGTCCATGGCGTCGATGTCGTCACCGTCGATGTCGGCAGAGCGAGAAACTCGCGTTCGGACATCTCATAGGCATTGTTGGCGCTGTTCGTTGTTCTACCAATTTTGCCTGATATCGTCAGGAAGACATCCGGCTTGCATCCCTTCGGAATATGGGTCGCCGCGTTCGCGATGTCTCCACTCAACCACATGCCGACCAACAACAATCCGAGCGCAATTACTAACTTTTTGGACATGCCTACCAATCCTGCAACCAATTTGCAGTCTGGCATAGTTCCGATCATTTTCGAAGGGTATTCACGTTCCCGTTGCGGTGGATCGTTCAGGGCAGAGCGCCGACCACGCCACTTCCCCACGCCAAAGGTGACATATGGGCAGCTCATCGCTTGGGAAAGCGATACTCCCGCCTGAAAGCAACTGGTGCGAAATGATTTCTGCAGTCCCGCCGGACCATCTCCGGCCCGACCTCGATCGTCAATCCACTTTGGCCCGGTCCGCCCCTTGCAGGATCGCGTTGCTAGCGAACTCGCTTCCATTGTCGCTGATGATCATCTTGGGTTTGCCGCGCTCCTCAATAATCCGGTCAAGCTCACGGGCAACACGCTGACCGAAAAGCAATGTATCGGCGACGAGTGCCAGGCATTCCCCCGTGTAATCGCCGAAACCGACCGACCTTGGTGATGTAAATCCAGGATCACTATTGTCTCCCTCAGCTTGATCACCAAAATCCCCTTTCCGACCGGCGGCACCTCAAACTTGGGAAGGTGTAAACGGCACTATTGGGGAGTATTGTTTCGGTATCGACAGACACGACGTCGAGCGATCAACGATCATTGGTTGCCATCCGGGACCGGCCCCTGCTAAGGCTGAGCGAACCAACCCGAAAACGCCAAGCGATAATTGCCTGAGGACGAATTGGGTACTACGTGATGGATCGAGTCCGCGGAGGGTCGAAATAAAACCAACCTATTTTGTATTGGTTTGATTTTAGCCGCCGGCACCGTTCTACTAAACACAAGTTCGCCGCCGTACTCCTCATCTGATGGACCTGCAAGATAGTACAACACTGTAATAATATAATGGCCTTTTCCCTCCTTCAAAAAGTCGCTGTGAGGGTCAATGAATGATAGGGGATCAAACGACGTTATAGAAAACCGCGGTTCAACCGCCCCTACATCGATCTGAACGTTGTCGCATATCTCTTTAAGTCCGGCTTTAAGTAAAGCTGTCTCTATCTCTTTAATAAGGTGAACATTTAAGCTGTGTGACGCGGGAATTTTCCCCGGCGATGCGAAGCACGAGTAGTACCAATATCGAAATGGATCAAAAGAGCAGGCATCGAAAATGCGCTTGATATTTTCGTTAGACGCAAGCTTTGAAGTCGGTATTCTACGATTGATATCACCACTTTTAATACACAGATTCCACCCTGTTCCGGGATCACTATTCCGCTTCCAACTCTCAATCGCCGCTCGTGAGAATTCATTGCTTGTCTCGGCGTCTAAAAAGTCATCAATAATTGCCGCGTTACCCTGAGTTAACACATCAGCTGCATCGCGCCGGTCAACCTTAAGCACTTCCATTGTATACCTCGTGAAACGTGTGGTTCGCCTAACTTTTGCTAGGAATTCTAGTTGAGGTAACTTCCAAAAAGTTGAATTTTTCTATCGGTTCTCTAAGTGAATTTACATCTGGAATCTTCAATTCCCTTAAGAAGAAGACTATCTATTTCTATTTGTCCAAACTCATGATTGGCATTGCGCAATCCCGACGCACTAATCAGGCTATAAACAACGCCGTCTAAAAACTCTTCGCTTTTTGGCATCTGGTAGCCAAGTGCTACAATGCTTTCCCGGTTAAATCCCGCTTTCTCAATGACTCTCTGGCTAGCTGTGTTTGTAATAGCGTGACCTGTGCTCACTCGTTTTGCACTCAATATAGAAAAGGCAAAGGCTGTCACAGCCACGAGTGCTTCAGTTGCATATCCCCGATTATAATATTCAGTTGCTGTCCAGTAAGCTACTGAATAACTAGGAAGCTTCGCATTCCTAACACTAAGTATTGTTGCGCATGCAATTTCTGCCACCGACGAACCCTTTATAAATCCTAGGAAATAAAAAAGATCGCTGCTGTAGTGCTTTTCCAAGCTGTTCATCGATCCACTGTGTTGACGCAACCGGAATGTCCTCCTTGGGCAGCCAATGTGAAATATCCTGACTAGAAACCTCAAGTGATGAGCTAACCGCTTGCAAATCTGACTGGAGTGGTGGCCGCAGAACAAGCCTTTCACTCTCAATGAAGTTGTATTTCATTTGCTGCCCCTATCGTGTTCCATTCCGCAGCACGGAACGAACATAACAACCGGCGTCGAATGTATGCACCGTCGTCGCGAACGGTCAACACCCCATCCTCCGACACTCACCAACCATCCTGTCGGGTTGCCATTGATCGAGATTTCCGCCGGGTGCGTTCGCGCGTGCCTCTTCCCGTAGCCGGTGTTGGTTCGTCTGCGGGAAACACCAATGGCCGTTCCTGGGAGCGTGCTAATTTTGCTTGCGTAGCAAGCACTGCCTTCACGACAGCTGATGTCGAATGCTCGAACTGGGTCAATAACGAAGGAAACGCCGCAATTGTATAAACAGCATAACAGTAACGATAATTCTCACCATAGTATGTATTTCTCTAATATCAGTAGAGTAATCACGAGTTGGTGAATTCTCGTCAATAATGACCTGTTGCGCTCAGTTTGCGACAATGCTAGCCGTTTAGCGTGTCTACCGTAAAGTTAGGCACATATTGTCTGAATACATACTTATCCGGTGTTATGAACGGTATGTATTACTGTGAAAATGCATCTCTATTCTAATATAGGAGACCGTAGTGGATAACAACAAGCCCCAAGATACTACTACCGACAAAGACAAGCTTCGTGAACTTTTGGAGGAAGAGCTTAATCAAGTTGCCGGCGGTGACGGCGATGGTGACGGTGATGGTGATGGTGATGGTGACGGCGACGATGATGGCGGCGGCGACCAGGCGTCTGCAGGCGGCCAGCCTGAATGTAACGACGGCCCCGGCCCCTACGGTGGCGTCGTTACCTGACAATAGTATCTGTGTGGCGCCTTAATTTTGGGATGGCCCCACATCGAACAACAGGGTCGCCGTTTCACGACGGCGGCACAACTGATTGTCTATTGTCGGAGGTGACAGATGTCGGAAATCGCGCTGGCTGAAAAATCCAAGTGCTTGGCGATCGTTGGTCTTGCAGCCAAAAAGAATATAGAGGTAAGGACTCTCGAAGATTTGAACAGAACGGATGTTCGAAATTTCGTTATCGATAGCTGTGATATATTGTTATCTGAGACCATTGACGTAATGAAAGGCAGACTTTCAGACGCAGCAATTGGCATTGGCGCCGTAGATATTCCAAACTTTATAGCCGATGATACTACCTTGAATAAAGTTTGGGGAGCGGCCATTGCGTTTGGTATATATAACAATATTTTCTCGCCATCTGTGAGCGGCGTTACTGGCCTCCCTTATTCTCTATATCGTGCTTCAAATGCTGCAGTAGAGCAAATGAAGCGAAATAATATTAAGTTGAGCACCCCAGATACGATCCTCAAATTTCACACCGACGGTTTGACAGCCAAGGATGACATTGGCGTCCCAAAATTTATCGCGCTTTACAACATCATTATAAACTATCAGCAGCCAGGGCGATTCCACTGGGTTCCTTTCGTAAAATGGAAGGAATTTGATAAGTTCGCTCGCGAGGTTGGAATTGACGTGCCTTATCGAATCGCATTGACACCTGCGGTTATAACAATGCCTGACGGTGAAGAGGTTGTCGTAAACAATCGCATCATCGAGGTACCGATTTTTTTCAGAGTGAGTTGCCTCGGCCGATTATGTTCTTCAATGGAGACGTACTTGGGCCGGCCGTGGGTAATCCTATTGATGACACGGTGATCGCAAGGATGTTGCGGTCAATTTCGGAGCAGTCTGAGAGGATATCCATCCCCCAAAAGACTCGACGTTTGATTGTTGTCAACAATCAGCTAGGCCTGCACGCTCGTGACATATTGCAAGATCCAATAGCGGGTTCAAAAATCACCCGGTCGTATATAAGGAGTCTCTCAAGCGAGGCGGTAAGTGTCCTAAAATCACCGGCCTACGTTTAACGAGATAAGTTGGCCTTCGTTGATTATTTTTGCGGCCCGGGAGAACTAGATGCCACGGATAGCGCTTGTCTACTTTTCGCAGAGTGTAACTGATTACACACCTCTTGACCTTGCATACATCGTTGCGAATATAACGCCCATACTTGGGAAGTCATATGAGTTCGATATCGTCAGATTGCCTCATCGGCGTGAGAAGACGCGCCTCATTGAAGAACAGACAGAGGCTCGGCAAAGAACAATTTCGGCCAACGCGAACCAGCTGATCGATCGTAAGCCCGATGCAATATTCTTTTTGCGGATAGCGTTGTGTGGAGTAAAGTATTTGCTTTGGGACGCGCAAAAGCTATCGCTTCAAGAATTCGAGAGAAGGCCGCACACATATTTTTAGGCGCGTGCAGCCATAAGCTGGAACCCGACACTGCCGATAAAATTGTCAATGACCACTATTTTGATTGTGCGGTTCGGGGGCCGTCAGAGGATATTTTTGCAAATCTACCCTCCATCCTGGGTCGGAGATTTGTACCCGGAGTAATTTACGATAATGCCCGGCTAGCGGGCACCAATGAAGGTTTTGAAACCGTTAGACCGAGCATACCGAAATCGGCCTCATATAACAGCTTGGACCAGGTCGCTTCGCCGTATCTGTCCCACGTTCTCGACGGCTTTTTAGCTGAGCAACAGCAGCGGCGTGATGGGAAGTTCAGGGCTTTTCTATCTTCTTCACGAGGTTGTCAGTTCGCCTGCCATTTCTGTTCGCGAAGCGTTAAGTACGAAAAAGTGAGATACTTCTCGGCCGCTCGATTTTACGGGGAGATAGAGTATCTACATACCAATTTTGGGGTAAATCGCTTTTTCGTTCTGGATGATGCTTTCCTCTGTTCGAAGAAACGGCTCAAAGAATTGAAGGACGAGTTTGAGCGGTGCAAAATCACCACTCCTTCGTTAGGTATTATTTCATTGTATGTCATGGCTCGGCCTGAGAGTATGGACGTTGAAGTCATTGAATTCATGTCAGCACTCAATGTACGGTACCTTCAAATTGGCCTCCAGACTATTAATCCTGCATTGCAACACTTTATGGGGAGGCCAATAGACGTAGCATATTTCCGCGAGATTAAAGCGTGGCTAGATAAATACAAAATAGCATTGCAATTGGACGTTATTCTTGGTTTCCCAGGAGATACCGTCGAGTGGATGATCAAAACTGTCACATATGCGACCTCACTTGATCCCGCATCCATCCAATTAAAGCAACTATATTTAAACCCGTTCACAGCTTTCCATGTCGACCAATTAAAGCACGAACTTGCAACTGAGGAAGATCAAACCCGCGACGCATTCGATGCGGATTTTGACGCGCCTTATGTGGTCGGAGGGCGCGGACTGGACGAGCGTTATTACGTCGATACGAATACCGCCATTATGGAGGAAATTCAGAAGCGACCTGATATCAGATGGAAGTATCTTTCGAAACGACAGCGTTTTGTAAGCACGAACTTCTATCCGGGGGTTCCGAAGACATCGGACGCACAGCTGCACGCTGGCGTATGAGATAGATGCTCCCCGATAATCGCAAGGTCAATTAAAAGCTTGGAGTCATTAGGTGGACAATCGTCTTAGCGAGCTTCGGTCTGGAAAAGACAAGGACTTAAATACCAGCCATTGCTTATTAACCGTTTGGCAATCCGGTACGCAAGTGCACCGTACCAAATCCGCTGTATCGGACTATCCAGCCGCTGTGCAGGCACTGGCGTCCAAGTTTCGAAATGCAGACTTTATTCATCTTGAGATCGTTAGCCCACCTCCAGCCTCAAGCTCTAAAAGCCTTCGCCAGATGTTCGAGCGTCGGTCGGATGGCCTTTATGCTGTAGAAATCGCCACCGATTCGGCTACCCAATACATTTACGCATCTGACATTTTAACTGATAACATAGGCCTTCGAGACCGTGTAAAGGAGTTCGTAACGAATACGGGCTGCGATTTATCGGATCCGCAAAGCCCCCTTTCTTTGGATGCCAGGTTTTCGCAAATGAAGCTGTTCATTCCAACAAGTGGCAGATACCTAGATTTACACAGAGGTTCTGCACACGGAATATTCTTTTCCTCGGTCGAGGCGGCAACAAAAGCGCTCGCTGAACTACTGATTCAGTGGGCGCTAAACAACGCTTCTCCGGACGGAAGCCTGCCATACAAGGTATATCCGTCCGGTCGTCGTTTGGAACCAACTCACGACAATCCTATTCGCCAGTGGATGACCACTTGGGCGCTCGCGACCCACGCAAAAAAAGTGAATGATGAAGAGCTGCTCCGTATTGTCACAAAGAACATCAAATACAATATGAGAAAGTTCTATAAGGCGGTCGGCGAGATCGGGCTCATGGAGCACAATTCCATAAGCAAATTGGGTGCGAGCGCGGTTGCTGCTTTGGCGATCTTCAGCCACGAAGGAAATGATGGCCTACATCGTGCGGAGTTGAAAGCTCTTCTCGCGGGTATATCGTGTCAGTGGACGGCTTCGGGAAGATTCAAAACGTTCTTCAGTCCCTCGAACTGGAGCGGCAACCAAAATTTTTATCCGGGTGAAACGCTCCTCTTATGGTCAACGTTGTTGGACTATCAATCGACCCCCGAACTGAAAGAGAAATTCGAAACTAGCACCAGTTACTATAAGGAGTTCTTCAGGAATAACCCCAATCCGGCGTTTGTTCCGTGGCATACCATGGCCCAATTTAAAGCTTTTTGTCGGGACGAAAATTCTGATCGTGCCGACTATATCTTCGAAATGAATGACTTCTTGGTAGCAATTCAGCAAAATGATATTTCTGACAAATCAGATCTCACGGGGAGCTTTTACGATCCCGCTCGCCCGGAATACGGCCCACCGCATGCCTCATCTACCGCTATATATGTTGAATCACTTATTCATGCGTTGAAGATTGCCCGCCATCAAAACGACAAAGTGCGAGAAACACGCTATCTAAATTCCATTCTCCTGGGTTTTAACAATCTGAACAAGCTGCAGTTCAAGAGCGAAGCTGAGCTCTTTTACGTTGCGGACAAGAGGCGAGCATTTGGCGGCCTTCGCAGCAATCCTTTTGACAATATTATCCGAATAGACAACATCCAGCATGCGCTAGCAGCATGTAACGCATGGGAACTAATTGGATCCGAATCATCTAGCGGCAACTAGCCCTTTTTTTGGTATGCTTGAATGCCCGAGGATGAAGACAGTTATGTCCAAAATACCGCACTTCGTTTGCCATTAAATGGAAAGCCGGAGACAAGCAGCAAGCCCTTGGTGCCGCTCTTCCGCCTCCAGGCAATTGAGGCGCGCGCGCCGTCCCACCTCCCACGCGTGATCCAAATACGTGTACCCTATATGACTGCGACGGCAATTTTTGCTGTCGCAGTTCTATTTCTGCTGGCAGGCCTTTGTGTTTTTGGTCGCCTGACGCAAATTGTCATTGCTGAAGGTATTCTTGTCCCGGATAAAAGTAGTGTCAAAACGTATCCCCCGAAAGCAGGAATAATCGTCAAACAGTTTGTCATTCAGGGCCAGAAGGTTCGGAAAGGCGATCCTTTATATGCGATATCTGGCGATCAATATGATGATCGCAATGCCGCCATACTGAACCATCAAAGTGAACTAATAAGGCTCAGGGTCGCCAATATCCAACAGCAAAAGGAATTGGAGACACGACAGGAGGAGGAGCAGGTTAAGCTCTTCGAGCAGCAAAAACAGGATTCCCAACAGCAGCTCGAGATATTCGAGAAATCCGCTGAGGCTTTTGCAGATTCAGTGGAGTTGGATCGCAATATTCTGTCGCGCCGCCAAAAACTCCAGGCACAAAATGCGGTATCTGTGGAGCAAACAGAGCAGGCGGGGAAATTGCTCTCGAATGATCAGGAGCGTTTGCTGTCCTTGACCGAGAAGCGGCAAACGCTGCTTCGTCAAATTGCACAATATGAAAGTCAAGCGCGCCTCGCGCCTATTGAACTATCAATGAAATTGTCGTCGTTGGAGGAGCAAGCTACAGCTCAACTCCTTGATTTATCAAGAACAGAAATGGAGCGAGAAACAATCGTTCAGGCACCAATCGATGGAGAAATTGCTACAGAGGTCGCGTACGTTGGGCAACGCGTTACGCCAGATCAGCCACTTGTGGTGGTGAATCCATCTGATTCGAAATTAATCGCAGAATTATTCGTAACAAGCGCCGGGATAGGCTTCCTGAAGCCAGGCGGGCGTGCTGCCCTCAAATATGATGCTTATCCATATCAGACATTCGGGTATTTCATGGGACATATCCGAAGTATAAGTAATGTTGCCCTTATGCCACAAGAAGTACAAACGCTGCAATTTAAACTTGCCACCAACCAACCGGTCTTCAAGGTGGTTGTAGATTTGGATCAGCAGGATGTAACAACCTATGGATATAAGACAGTCCTCCTACCCGGATCTACGTTCTCAGCAGATCTTTCGGGTGAAACACGCAACATTTGGCAATGGATACTAAATCCGCTTTTGTCAGTTAAAGGATATGCCTTTTCTAGCAGTGGAAATCCCAAATGACGATCGATTTGCAGGCAGATACAGCGAAGATCTTTGGCAAGCGCAGACATCTACCTATATTGAGGCAGACGGAGGCGGCCGAATGCGGCATCGTGTGCTTGGCAATGATCGCCGCATTCTGGGGCAAGAATATAGATGTCACAACCATTCGGCAGCGCTTCGCCATATCGTCGCGAGGTACGAACATCCGCACGCTGATGAAAATCGGCGACCTGTTAGGTCTTTCTAGCCGCGCGGTCCGAATTGATATCGTCGACCTCGACAACCTTAGGCTCCCAGCGATTTTACATTGGGAGTTCAAGCATTTTGTTGTTCTGCGATCTGTGGGACAAAAATTCGTAATACATGACCCCCGGCTGGGAACTAGAAACCTTCGAAAAGATGAATTGAATGATAAGTTCACAGGTGTAGCCCTCGAACTTTGGCCAGCCAGTGATTTTTCACCTCAAGGGTCTACGAAGCGCTCATCGTGGCGGTCACTTCTGGTAGAACCACGTGGTTTTGCGGTGATGTGCGCGAAACTGCTAACCATTGGCTTAGCTATTGAAGCTATATCCCTTTTGACACCAATGATAACTCAATGGGGTATAGATAATATTGCATCCTCTGGTGATTTGGATCTGCTTACTGTTTTAGCAATGGCCCTTGGTACCCTTTTGGTCTTGCAGGCCGCTTTCACAGCGTTAAGGGGATGGGCGGTAAACTCGGCTACAACCTCATATATTCTTAACTGGAAAATGCATATTTTTGCGCATATGACGACTTTGTCGATGCGCTATTTCGAGTTGAGACGCGTCGGCGATATAACATCACGCTACGACTCTGTTGAGCGCATAATCGGAATATTGAATGATAGTTTCGTGGAAGGTATCCTTGATTCTGCAATGGGGATATTCACGATATCCATACTGTTTGTCTACAATGTCCCGCTTACGCTCATCACCCTTTTGGGTGCCAGCTCTTATGTTCTTTTACGAGTTATTCGGTATGGCTCAATACGGGAGCTAACGCAGGAAAGCTTGCTAGCGGATGCGAGGGAAAATTCCAGCCTAATTGAAACTATAAGAGGCATTCGACCGATTAAGCTTTTCGGTCGGGAGAAAGGTAGAGAGCAAGAATGGGTGGCGGCCGCTGTTGATGAAGCAAATGCGTCCTTGGCGTTATCCAAAACGCAGGTATTGTTTAGATTCATTTCCAATCTTATTAGCGGCGGAGAGCAAGTAATAATTTTTTGGCTGTGCATGCGGATGGTTACGCAAGGACAGATGACTATAGGTATGATCGTCGCCTATGCTGCCTATCGAAGTCAATTTTATTCAAGCGTCTCAGGTCTGGTAGACAACTATATTAGCCTCCAAATTGTCAAGATACATGCCGAACGTGTGGCGGATATTGTCTTAGCGACGCCGGAAGAGAATACGGATTTGGTCGAAATGACGGAGAGGATCGGAGCACTCTCTGCGGAGATTTCTGTGCAAGATGTGACGTTTCGCTATGGAGCATTTGATACTTTTGCTTTGCAGAACATCTCGATCAAGATCGAAGAAGGCGAAAATGTCGCGTTAGTAGGTCGATCAGGCTGTGGAAAGAGCAGTCTTATGAGCCTCTTGGTAGGGCTTTATGAGCCGGAGGAGGGGCGGGTGTCTTTTGGCGGCATTCCATTGGCAGGACTGGGCTTGGCTGCTGTAAGGCGAAAAATCGCGGTAGTGATGCAAGACGACATGCTTTTTGCGGGAACGATAGCCCAGAATATAGCATCTTTCGATGCGAACCTTGAGCTGGAGCGCCTTGAGGAATGCGCGCGGATCGCCTGTATTGATCAAGAGATTATTACGATGCCTATGGGTTATGGCAGTCTTGTCTCAGACCTTGGAAGCAGCCTCTCTGGAGGTCAGCGGCAACGAGTTTGCATAGCTCGAGCGCTATATAAACAACCACGTGTTTTGCTTATGGATGAGGCGACCAGTCATCTAGACGTGGAAACAGAGCGTGAGATAAATGCAAAAATTCAGAAACTGGGTATCACGCGGATCATTATTGCTCATCGATTGGACACCATAAGGTCGGCGTCGCGGCTTGTATTATTGGAGTCGGGCAAGATCATTGCGGATACCAAGGCAGGGAATGGCTACGAAGAGATCATAGATGCGATTATTGGCCGGAGACTCTGAGCGTGTCAGCCTTGTTGTAAATCAGCACCAAGATTGTGCCCACTTAAAAGGATACACTTTTGATGACCAGTTATTGGCGGCAGAGAGCGGCGTTGCCTAGTGTTTCCGGCAAGCTTCGGACTGCACTAACTGCTTCCTGTCTTGTCTCTGCCACCTATCGGGAGCTTTCGCATAGTGAGGATTGCGGTTATAGGAGGCGGTCTGACAGCAGTCGCCTTGCTCGAAAGTTTTTGCCACTCGCGCGACATCATCAGGCCGGTGATGATTGTCACTTCCGTCTTTTCGCGTCTTGAATTGGATCTTCGGCGCCATGGTGGTTCTCCTGAAAGGAAGATGGTCCTTTGAGTCAACTCTGACAACTTAAGCAACCGTACTCACGGATTGACGGCGTTACGACGGCTAACCCTGAATTCGAAACCCCATAAGACACGGCAAATCCTCATTCACTCAGTCGCCGGATCATGATGACGTCATCGATTTCCCTGTCACCGTCCACCAGTCCGCCGGGGATCCGGCCGAACTCGATAAATCCATGGCGCTGATAGAAGCGCAATGCAGCAGCATTCTCGGCGTTGACCGTAAGCTCCATTTGGAGAATCCCTAGGTGTCTCGCATAATCCGAGATCATGTCCAGAAGATCTACGGCAATTCCTGTTCCGCGTTCGCTCTTTCGAACGTAGACGCGGACAAGCACGGCGCGATGGGCCATCTTGTGCGGGCGGAAACGCACGAGCCCCATAATGCCGATGGGCTCGCCTTTGCTGAACGCGATAAAGACGGGATCATTCAGCCTTTGCCGCCATTCCTTTTCGGGAAGCATTTCCCAGTCCTCAAGTCGGCTTGCGAACGAAGCTGGTTCGCAACGAAGAGCCTCCAGCCGGATGCGCCGGAAAACATCGATCTCGTCAGAAGCAATTCGCCTGATCAATATTCGCTCTGCTCCCATGACGGACTCCATAAAAGCGAAACGCCTGCTCTGGAAGGGATTTCGAATCCAATCGACCATTCGCTGCGGGGAGAGGAACTCTCTTTCCGGGGCCCAGTGGATCGCCCCGCCCGCCGCTGCTAGGGCTATACCCACTGCCACTCCGCGGAGACAGGATGAATGGCTTCAGCCTCGATATGCGCCGATAGGTCCGCCCAGATCGGATCGCTGGTAAAACTGACAAGATCGCCGGCGGCCTCCGCGAGAGAGGAGGCGCCATATCGGACAGCCACCTCCATCGCTACCCCGTTCTCTTCGATCGCCATGAACGGTGAGCCCTGCTTTGGGCGCAGGACCCGGTGTCCCCACATCCCGGGCCGCTCGTCCGCACGCAAAGCATCAAGCAGATCGTGATCGTGATCGTGATCGTGATCGTGATCGTGATCGTCCGAGGATTCGAGTGCGATGGCAACAAGATACCGCATGAGGGGATAGTAGACGGTCTGCCGGCATCCGCCGAGAACACGAACGCCCGGCAGGATCGACATCACCAGAAACGTTAGCAGCAGATTCGGCACCAATTTGCGCTGGCGCAGTGAGGCCGCGATGCTTCCAGGGTCAAACCTCACCTTACGGAACGAAGAGGATCCGCCTGAAAGAACGCCGTCCTGCAAACGCAGGGGAAATAACCTGCCATCCTCCAGGCCCCAAAAAAAATCGGTTGTTTGACGTATCCATCCTGTCCAGGGTCCGGTATTGAGCCGCTCCATGGTACGCAATATGCTTTCCGCAAACAGGCCGTCTCCGACAAAACGGGACGAGAGCCACGATGTCGGATCCTCGAAATGTTCCGCGACGAGATCGGCAACATCGATGTCGTCAAATTGCAGCAGCCGTAGAGACGGCGGAAACGATCTTCGCCATAGGACCTGATTGGCGGCTTTGATCGCTTCGGCAGCCGACGGGAAGTCCTTGTCCGGCAAAATAGCTTTGAGCAGTTCAGCCGCGGCATTGGCAGGTTCGCCGCCATTTTGTCCCGCCAGCGTGAAGCGATAAGGCCCATTGAGGCCACAAATACTGTAAGGATCCATCCGGCTTCGCGACAGGCCGAACACGTTCACCACCTCGCCGCCAAGCGAAAGCCATCCGGGGCCCTTTTTCGACTTCTCTATGAACTTCACCGTCGAAGAGCTGTAGCAGATGTGCCACCGCTGGGCATGGGCGGTGAGACCGAGTGCGCTGAATAGGTGTGTGTAGAAAGCATCGGGCTCGATCAGCAAATGACAGTGAGGACCTGTCTGTATGA
The DNA here is from genome assembly GCF_014189535.1 of Rhizobium lusitanum. NCBI lineage: Bacteria > Pseudomonadati > Pseudomonadota > Alphaproteobacteria > Hyphomicrobiales > Rhizobiaceae > Martinezella > Martinezella lusitana. The sequence goes on from NZ_CP050304.1 coordinate 223,697, forward strand.
CCGGCGATGCAGCTATTTGCCGGCCTGCTTCCTCTGCATCGTCCTGACTGGCCCCTGACCTCAACGCGATACGAACGACAAATGTCCGAAGCCGAATCATCGCGTCGTCGCGAACCGAACATCGGCCGCGGCGGCCTTCTGCGTAAACTGCAGATGCGTAGTCCTTGAGCGGAAGCGCCCAGAATCGGGCAAGGTTGGGCATAAGAGAAGACAACGCCTGTCTTACATCCTCCGCAGCACTTTGACCGCTCGTGGCACTCGACAGCTCTTTGCTCATTTTTGCTGATCCCGCATGAGGAAGCGACCGCTCAGCTTTCGCTGCTAATCGACTGCGGCGGCCGCCATGCCCAGTCTGCTTGCATCGGATTTTTCTCGTCATTCACGAGGATGTGCGGCACCTGCTCGTGGCAAAACTCTGGCGGTATCGCCGGTTTCACCATCGAAGTGACAAAGTCTTGCAGCGAATTCAAGGAATTGGATGAGACGATCGTGTAGAAATTCCCGCTATTCCACGTGACGACGGCATACCGGAAGTACGATTGGAGAGCCAATCGCGATGTCTCCAGGTCGACCTGGAAGTCGAACATCGTATCCAGAACGCCACGCCTTTTATCTACAATCTGCCTCGGTGTAAAAAACCGCGATTTGAACACCTCGTCCTTTTGGCGCTCTCGTTCAAGATAGGCCTCGGTGTTTCCGTGGGCGAGCTTTTGCACCTGAACCAACACGCCATCGGGCCGGACGCGGGGCGCTATGAAGCCGGTTTGATTGTCCCTGTCACGCCCGTACATCTGAAAAGTCGTGTCTTCGAGCAGGACATCATATCCGTCCCGGAAAGGCTGAAGCGTTTCATCTGCCGCATAGCGCTCATCGTCCAGTTCGAAGAACGGCCCGTGGTAAAACTGCGCATCGTCGCTGCCTCTTCGGGCGAAAAAGCAGACACGGTTGCCGTCCGTGGGACTGCAATTGAGGGTTTTCAGGCGCCCATCACCGAGCTTAGCCAGCGCTCTCGTAAGGGTGCCGGCGCCGGCTCCCAGTGTGTAGATCGTCGCAGCACGTCCGTGGCGCGCCCACGTCTTCTCCGCAAACGAGAAGATGGCGGCGCCCAGGCGACACTCCTCCTCCAGCCGATAGGGAATGCTTGCAAAATAGTGGCTATCGAAATGCCCCCACAGACGCCGGTGCGTACTCATTGCTTGATCACCGGCGTCTGACGCTGAGCGAGCTTCAAGTCTTCTACCTGCTTCAGCGATGCCACCGCGCGCTCATGAGCCGATAACTGCTGAACTGTGCGCATCACCGGCCAGGCTTCTTTCAGCCGCTCCTTCTCCTGAGGTGCCAGTCCCTCTGAGAGCTTGTCGAACAGCTGGCCGTTGGGATTGCGTGCGGCATTCGTCAGCAGGGTCCGCTCACCGAACCGTTCGGATACCGCCTTGCCAAAATCATCGATCTCGGCCTTGGCTTCGCGGTTGCTAAGGGCGTATCCCATCGCTGCGAGAAGATCGTTGCGGTCGATTGCGTCGCGCACCCGTTCCAGCACGCTCTGCGCCGTAGGCGACAGCGCCGGGATATCGATCGCGACGCGCTGGCGCTGTGTCTTCTCCTCACTCTCGAGCCGCTGCACGGCGACTTCGCGTATCCGCAGATAGGTTTCGATGTCGCGTTTCAGTGCCGGCACGTTGACCTCGGCGACGCGGCGGGCCTCGCGATCAGACTTGCTGGAGAGAACCCCGGTCTTGCCCTTGAGCGGGCCGATCGACGACGGATCCGCGGCAAGCTTGTTCAGCGTCTGCGACGCAACTTGGCTGTCGGCAAGGACCGCGTCGAAGTTCATCGCCCGGAAGGCGGTCTCCGGATCGGCGAACACATAGCGGAACCGCGTCGAGACCTCTTCCCACTGCTTCTTCACAGCGGGATCGTCCGAAGCTTTCCGGTCGACGGCGTCGCTCATCGCTACTGGGAACAGTTTTACGCCTGGCACCATCGGGCGGGTCTCCTTGTTCGTTTGAGTTTTTGGGGTCTGCAACAGGCCGAGGCGTTCGCCGGCTGCTCGAAGGCGAACTGCAAGATCAGCAAGTTTCGAGCCCTGGCGCAGCGTCCAGTCAAGCCGGTCGCGCAGCAGGGTCCGGGCGACATGGACGACGTGCAGCCCACGGTTTTCGGCAAAGGCGAGCGCCGGGCGGTAGAGGCCGCCTCGCTCGTAGTCGAGCGTGGTCTCCTTGGCATTCCTGCGCGACAGGATCTCCGTCAGACCGCCTGCCTTGGCAAAGGAACGACGGCCATAATAGAGTGCCAAGTCCTCGCGATGGCGGGTCATCGCGACATAGGTCAGATGGCGATCCAGCGAGAGGGACGCGAGTACCTTCACCCTGTCGACGGTGGCGCCCTGGCTTTTGTGGACCGTGGTCGCATAGCCATAATCGAGATCGTTGTAGAAGCGCTGCTCGACCGACACCTGGCGACACTGATCGCCCTCGCCGATCACGACAGAAATGCGGTTCGGCGCTGCCTCGACGACACGGCCGATCATACCGTTCTTAACGCCGAGCGAACCTTCGTTCTTGAGGAAGACGATCTGGTCGCCAGCGTCGAAATGGCGGATACCGTCGGCAGTCCTGAAGGAATGCCCCTCACTGAGAATGCCTCGCTCGACCAGCTTCTCGCGCGCCATGACATTGAGCATGCGAACGTCGCGGCGCAGATGCGCGAGCATCAGCATGGATTTTGATGGATCGTAGTCGCGGTTCCAGTCGGCGACCAGGTGTTCGACGGCCTGAGCTTTCAGCTCCGAGCCAAGCACCTTGCCCTCTGAACGATAAGTGATGAGCGCTTCGCCAACGCGGCCGCGTGCCAGGTCGAGCGAGGCTTTGCGCATCCAGTCCTCGCGCTGGCGATAGATGGTTTCGAGTTCGGCATATCCGACACGATCGGCAATGGCGCGAAACGCGGCACCCGCTTCGATCGGTTGGAGCTGCTCGGGATCGCCCACAAGCACGAGCTTGGCGCCTGATCTGACGACGGCCTCGATGAAGCCGGCCATCTGCCTCGAGGCGACCATGCCGGCCTCGTCCATGACGAAGACGGTGTTTGCGTCCAGCGTGTCGCGGCCTCGCTTCCAGCGCAGCTCCCATGACGTGAGCGTGCGGCTCTGAATGCCGGCCTCTCTCTCCAGTCCCTCTGCCGCCTTACCGGCAAGAGCTCCACCGACGACACGGTATCCGGCGAGTTCCCAAGCTTCTCGGGCAGCTTTCATCATCGTGGTCTTGCCCGCACCGGCCCGACCGACGACAGCGGCGATGCGCGCCGGACCTGCGACATGTTCGATCGCTACTCGCTGTTCAGCCGAAAGGCGGGCATGGCGCGCGAACGTGGCCTCCAGGACCGGCTCAGATACACCATGCGTTTTCCGCTCGGAGAGCCAGAGCGAGCGCCTTGCCATCTCCGCTTCGAGCCGGATTAGCTCTCGCGTCGTGTACCGCGCCGGCAGCCTCTGGCCGGTCGCGAACTCGATCGTGTCGCGCTGCAGACGCAGGATTTCCGGGCTTTGGAGAATGCACGCCAGAAGCTGCTGGAAGATGCCCTGATCATCGATATAGCGATGCAGCACCTTGGCCACGTCGCGTTCATCGAAGACGCTCTTCTCACGGGAGACGAGATCGAGCACGATCTCCGGGCGCGCCTGAATGCGCCGCAGGTTGTCGGCCTTGCGCTCCTCCTGCAGGTCGAGCCGCTCCAGCGAAGGACGCTCCCCTTCCACCACGGCTTTCCGCTCGATCGCCTTGGCGCCAACGCCGAGATGGATGGTCGGTCGGAGCTCGATACCCTGCTTCTCATAGGACCGGCCGTCGACCTGTAGCGCGACCCCGTTCAGCGCCAGATGATGGTTCTGACGTTCGAACCAGGCGTCGCGAAACGCATTGAAGTCCTTGCTGTCGCCAGCCCATAGCTCGTAGACGATTTTGCCGGCGGTGTTTCGCAGCGGCTGCCCGTCCTCGCCGACGACCGCAACCTTCTTTGGCCCAAAGCCGCCCTCGGCCAGCGGCCGCAGCGTCGTCATCAGATGGATGTGCGGATTGCCTGGATTGTCGTGGTAGACCCAGTCGGCCACCATGCCTTTCGACAGGATGTGCATTTCCACGAAGTCCCGGACGAGCGCGACGTTCTGTTTGTGCGTGAGTTCAAGCGGCAGAGCAATGGTCACGTCCTTGGCAAGCTGGGCATCTATCCGTTTCTCGAAGGCCTCGACCCTGTTCCAGAAGGCCTCCGAAGCTCCGGACACCGAACGGTCGGCGATCAGCTTCCGTGCCCATTGCGGCGCATCTGCAGGAAGCACGAACTCCTCGTGCAGCAAGCCCTCCTTCCGGGAGTAGTCGATGGTGCGCGCTTCACGCTCGTAGTCCATCTTCGCGCAGTGCCGGTAAGCCGCCGACAGCACCGCGCTGCGGCCGTCGCCGCGGCTGACGATGCTGACTGAGAAGTGGGTGATGGCCACGGCGGTGAAACTCCCGAAGTTGAACCTCGATCGTTGGGAGCGGCGGCCGTCTAAAGCCTCTGAGCACGCGTCGCATCAGCGACGTATAATTGCGCCCTTGGATCCGCTCCTTCGGAACGGCGGGATCATCCACGAAAGCATCGGCTTTGCCGACGTGCAAATCTGCACGTTCCCTAGGACGCGCGTTTGCGGGAATCTTGCAGCCATACACACGCCGCAAAGAGTTCAAGGGAAGACAACCGGAATGAAAAAACCCTCATCGAAAATCCGTGAAGAAATCGCCCGGCTGCAGGACCAGCTGAAGCAGGCCGAAACCCGGGAAGCCGAGCGGATTGGCCGGATCGCGCTAAGGGCAGGCATTGGCGACATCGACACTGACGAGGCCACACTTCAGGTGGCGTTCGAGGACATTGCCGGGCAGTTTCGAGGAGGCAAGAGACAGGCAACGGTCAAGAAAAATCCCGGAGACGCCAGGGCGACCAGCGAAACCTCGGCAGCGCTCGCATCTGGCGCGGCTGCGGGCAACGGTAGCGAGGCTTGAGCGGATGCGGCGGAGCTCATCGACCGACGTCCGCAGACAAGACACGCGCGAGAAAATCCAACTGGGCGGCCTGATCGTCAAGGCTGGCCTGCGCTACGAGAAGCGGGCGCTGCTGCTAGGCTTGCTGATAGACGCAGGTCTTCGCATCCAGGCGGACGATGCCGAGCGGGTGCGCCTGACCGCGATCGGCGCGGGGGCCTTTGGTCGTGACGGTGAATAGGCTTCTCCTCACCCTCTTGCCAGTGATCATCATGGTCGCAGTCACCGTCCTCATGTCGGGCGTTGAGCTTTGGCTGGCTGCGTTCGGCAAGACGGCGCAGGCAAAGCTGATGCTCGGGCGCATCGGGCTTGTCCTGCCCTATGTGACGGCGGCAGCGTTCGGCGTGATCTTCCTGTTTGCCGCCAATGGTGCGGCGAACATCAAGGCGGCGGGATGGGGCGTTGTCAGCGGATGCGCTGCGACGATCTTGATCGCGGTCCTTCGCGAGGCAATCCGCCTTGCCGGCATCGCCAGCCTCGTCCCATCAGACCAATCGGTCCTGACCTATGGGGATCCATCAACTATGTTCGGCGCGGCCACCGTATTCCTCGCCGGCATCTTTGCAACGCGCGTCGGGCTTCGCGGCAATGCCGCTTTTGCGGAAGCAACGCCCCGTCGCATCCGCGGCAAGCGTGCCGTCCATGGCGAGGCCGACTGGATGAGCATGGTTGAGTCCGCAAAGCTCTTTCCGGATGCGGGTGGCATCGTCATCGGCGAGCGCTACCGAGTCGACCGCGACAGTGTGTCGGGGATATCGTTTCGCGCCGATGCGAAGGACACATGGGGCGCGGGCGGCAAATCTCCGCTTCTGTGCTTCGATGGTTCGTTCGGCTCATCGCACGGCATCGTCTTTGCCGGCTCCGGCGGCTTCAAGACGACGTCGGTGACAATCCCGACTGCGCTCAAATGGGGCGGCGGGCTCGTCGTGCTCGATCCCTCGAGCGAGGTCGCGCCGATGGTCGTCGAGCACAGGCGAACGGCTGGCCGCAAGGTGATCGTGCTCGATCCCGCCAACCCTGCAATCGGATTTAACGCACTCGACTGGATCGGCCGCTTCGGGGCTACCCGGGAAGAGGACATCGTCGCCGTTGCGACATGGATCATGACCGACAATGCTCGGGCTAGCTCGGCACGCGACGACTTCTTCCGGGCTTCCGCCATGCAGCTTCTGACCGCGCTGATCGCCGACGTTTGCCTGTCCGGGCATACGGACGCAAAGGATCAGACGCTGCGCCGTGTCCGGGCGAACCTTTCCGAGCCGGAGCCAAAACTTCGCGAGCGGCTGACTCGGATCTACGAGCAGTCGGAATCCACCTTCGTACGCGAGAACGTCGCGGTCTTTGTCAATATGACGCCGGAGACGTTCAGCGGCGTTTACGCCAATGCGGTGAAGGAGACGCACTGGCTCTCCTACACGAATTATGCCGCCCTCGTCTCGGGCGACAGCTTCTCGACCGACGAACTGGCGACCGGCGTCACGGATATCTTCATTGCACTGGACCTCAAGGTGCTAGAAGCGCATCCGGGACTGGCGCGGGTGGTGATCGGCTCTTTCCTAAATGCGATCTACAATCGCAATGGCGAGGTAGCGGGGCGAACGCTGTTTCTGCTTGATGAGGTGGCACGTCTGGGCTACCTGCGCATCCTGGAAACGGCCCGTGACGCAGGACGCAAATATGGCATCAGCCTGGCGCTGATCTTCCAGTCGATCGGCCAGATGCGTGAGGCCTATGGTGGCCGTGACGCCAGCTCCAAATGGTTCGAGTCCGCATCCTGGATCTCGTTTGCTGCGATCAACGACCCGGAAACGGCTGAGTACATTTCGAAGCGCTGCGGTGACACGACGGTCGAGATCGACCAGACAAACCGCTCTTCCGGAATGAAAGGATCATCGCGCTCGCGGTCAAAGCAACTCACGCGCCGTCCGCTGATCCTGCCGCATGAGGTGATGCGCATGCGTGGCGATGAGCAGATCGTCTTTACGGCTGGCAATGCTCCGCTGCGCTGCGGTCGCGCTATCTGGTTCCGGCGCGAGGACATGAAGGCCTGTGTCGGGCAGAACAGATTTCACAAGGTCGGTAAGACGTCTGAAGCCGGTTGATCGAGCGGAGCGCAACGGGTCCGCCAGCGTAAGACGCTCTACGTGCCATATCACTCGAAATAAAGCCGTGGCAGTTTATCATTTCGGGAAAAAGTGCCAGCTCTTATCACATTGAAATATCGCGAGGAATCGACGCTCATGGAATTGCTTTTTACATTCGCCGGATTGGTTGCAATCGCCGTGGCGCTTTACATTTTACTGTCGCAGAGAGGAAAGGGGCTTTCCTTCAAGGTCCAGTGCTTGGTCTTCAGTGCGCTGGTGTTTTGCCTGACAGCATTGTGGTGCGTTGTGTACGGGCCGGAGCTGTGGATTCTGATACAGGCGGGCGTCATTATCGCCGTCTCAACGCTTGCCGGCCTTTTGGCCTCTCGCAAATCCTGATGTCCGCGATCTGCGATCCCGACGAGATCAAGTGAGAATTTGCCCCGCACCGGAGACCGTGCGGGACAGCAGCCAGCAGGGGCCAGGGGCATCTGCCCGGGATCGATGTTCGGTGGGCGGTATCTTCAACGGCGAAGGGCTGGTCGGGAAGTGGCAAGGATCGCGCCGGGGTTAGTGTGAATGATCCGAGCACGGACGGATCACTGTTGTGAATCGATGATGCCTATCCGATTCAAAACTCTCATTGGACGGCGGAATCCAAACGCGCGATTCTGTTTTCATGATCGTTCAGCCCTATCACCTCTATGTCGAGCGTATCGAGCCTGAGAAAAACATGGCACGGTTCTATGCGCTCGCGGTCCATCCGACACTGTTCGGAGAGGTGTCGCTGGTGCGAAGTTGGGGGCGGATCGGGACGCGTGGTCAGCAGAAGGTGCATGTCTTCGACGAAGAGAAGCATGCCATCGGTCTGTTCCTCGAACTTCTCCGCCAAAAGCGAAATAGAGGCTATAGGCCTAAACCACCTGTGGAAATCCAGGCTATCCGGCATTCCTCGCCGCACCGCGTCAATGACAAACCCATCGCAAGCTGACAGGAATTGCGTCTTCTTAGATGATGCGAGGGAATTCAATGACCACCACCAATGAAATTGCCGACAAGATCGCGGCCGACAACAGCCTGACGAAGGTCCAGGCCAAAGGCATCGTCGAGGCCGTGTTCAAGGCGATCGCTGATGCCGCCGGCTCCGACGCTGAAACCTCCATCCCGGGCTTCGGAAAATTCAAGGTAAAGGCTTCGCCGGAGCGCGAAGGTCGTAATCCTTCGACTGGCGCGACCGTGAAAATAGCGGCTTCGAAGAAGCTGACCTTTGCGCCTGCAAAGGCGCTCAAGGATGCACTGAACAAGTAATCCGCAAAGGGAGAGCCCCGCCTCTCGGCGGGGCCTTCGTTGCTATCAGTCCCGGATCGGTCGGGACCAGATGAGGGAGAGGCCTTCCTCGCCTTCGACCTCGATGAGCGTTGCGTAGATCGGGGCCGGGAAGCTCGGGTCGTCGAGCTTGACCGAGAGGTACTCGCGGCGTTCATTCGAGGTCTTCTTCCACGCTGCGCCGAACTCGACATTGCCTGCGAGGATGCGGAAGTCCGGACCCTTTTCGGAGGCGCGCTCGACTGCGCGGACGGTTGCCTTGACGTTGAGGTTGAGGGTCTTGATGGTGCCGTTGAAGCCGTTGCCGGAAGCGGTGAAAGAGCCGATGGTTGCCATTGTCGTATTCCTTTTCGGTTGTTCGGGCCGCGTCCATCGCGGCCTCGATGGCAGTCGATCAGACCGGAGACGATCGGCCTGCACCTGAAAGGCCGAAACGGAGTGGAGGACGGCCAAGGAGAGGCTTTCTTGGCTCGCGAGGAATGGGCGCATTGGCGCACAGGGGAAGAAAACGATCCGGCCGTTGCGGATGCCGATCGAGCCGAGCATCGCGAGGCGGTGTTCGGTCAGACATGCCCCATCGAGACCGCGGTGGAGCGCCGGAAACAGGGGACGAAAGGACATGGCAATGGCGGTCTTGCACGGTTGAACGACCGCTTCGATACCGATCCGCCGGCCGGCCCTTCACACTGGTATCAAGTCAGGCCGTACCAAGTTCCGCGACCTGCTCCGTGCAGGATCAGATGTCCCTCATCGGTCAACGCGCGCAGATGATCCTTGACGGTATTCCGGCTTGCGCCCGTGGCCTTGGCTGCGTCCATCACGGTCACTCTCCCACGCTCGCGCGCCAGCTCGAGAATGGAGACCGACAACTCTGGCAGATCGCCGAGGAGGACGCGCTCGCGGTCCATCTTCCGCTCAAGGCGCTGCTTTTGCCGCTGCAGGCTTCGCAGGAAGAACTCGACCCAAGGGTTCCAGTCCTGCCGATCCGTGCGGATCGTGCCTTGCGTGCGACGAAGCGCCAGGTAGTAGGCCTCCTTGTTCTGCTCGACGATGCTTTCGAGCGAGCTGTAGGGCACGTAGGCATAGCCGGCCCGAAGGAGCAGCAGCGTGGTCAATGCCCGCGACAGTCGGCCGTTGCCATCCTGGAAAGGATGGATTTCCAGAAAGACCACGACGAAGACGGCGACAATCAGCAGAGGGTGGAACGTCCCATCCTCCTCCTGAGCCCGCTGCCAGGTCACCAGTTCCGCCATTCGGCCCGGCGTATCGAACGGAGAGGCTGTCGCAAAGACGACGCCAAGACTCACACCGTTCTCGTCGAATGCCTCGACATTGTTGGCAAGAGTCTTCCAGTCCCCCCGGTGTCGTTCGTCCTTTGTCGAGTGAGCGAGCAGATCCCGGTGAAGCTGACGTATGTGATTTTCGTTGAGGGGGATCGCGTCGAAAGCGGAGAAGATCGTCTCCATCACCTCGGCATAGCCTGCGACTTCCTGTTCGTCGCGGCTGGAAAAAGAGCCGATCCGGAGGTTTACGAGCAGCCTCTCGACCTCGCGGTCACTCAGCTTTGCCCCCTCGATGCGGGTCGACGATCCAATGCTCTCGATTGTCGCGACCCGACGCAGGCTTGACAGGCGATCAGGCGCAATGCGGCCAAGGGCCCGCCATGCGCCTTTGAACTCGTCGATCTCCGCGATCAATGAAAGGATCTCGGGCGTAATACGCAATGTCGAGAGATCGAGAGCTGCCATCCGTTATCCCATCCGTTTCCATCCGAATGGTTATGACACGGCGGGATCCATTTTTCCATCCATTTTCATCCGATAGTGGATATGGATGAGTTAAAGGTAGGGAAGGAGGCCCCGCCTTTCGGCGGGGCCATCGTTGCTATCAGTCCCGGTTCGACCGGGACCAGATGAGGGAGAGGCCTTCCTCGCCTTCGACCTCGATGAGCGTTGCGTAGATCGGGGCCGGGAAGCTCGGGTCGTCGAGCTTGACCGAGAGGTACTCGCGGCGTTCATTCGAGGTCTTCTTCCACGCTGCGCCGAACTCGACATTGCCTGCGAGGATGCGGAAGTCCGGACCCTTTTCGGAGGCGCGCTCGACTGCGCGGACGGTTGCCTTGACGTTGAGGTTGAGGGTCTTGATGGTGCCGTTGAAGCCGTTGCCGGAAGCGGTGAAAGAGCCGATGGTTGCCATTGTCGTATTCCTTTTCGGTTGTTCGGGCCGCGTCCATCGCGGCCTCGATGGCAGTCGATCAGACCGGAGACGATCGGCCTGCACCTGAAAGGCCGAAACGGAGTGGAGGACGGCCAAGGAGAGGCTTTCTTGGCTCGCGAGGAATGGGCGCATTGGCGCACAGGGGAAGAAAACGATCCGGCCGTTGCGGATGCCGATCGAGCCGAGCATCGCGAGGCGGTGTTCGGTCAGACATGCCCCATCGAGACCGCGGTGGACGTGCCAGTTCGCAAATTGGAAGGAATAGGACAATGGCTTCATCTGGCGGCGACCGGTTGGGAACGCCCCGCCGGGTTTCCCGCGAACCTGCGATTGCGCATATGGCACATCATCGATTGACGCGATGATTCCGGGGAGAAGGAGCCTGTGTAGCCGTCAGGAGTGGGAACGTATGCCGGCAATGCCTGGCCGTTGCCGCAGACGGCCAGGGAATAGTCCGTTTCAATCGACCTGCCAAAACATCGCGCCCGACTGAAGGAAGCCCTGGGCCACTTGGCTCAAGGGGAAAAGAACTCGCGGTCCTTAATCATGCCCGGATACTTATAGTCACGGCCCCACGCGGGGTTTCACCGGGCAAGCGAGGTGGCTTTTTAGCTTGAGCGCCTTGCCGTCCTTCTTCATGTTTCTGATGTGGACAGCCGCGAACCGAGCCCGGAGGGCTGCCGGCATTGGGGTGCCTCAAACGTCCTTTGTTAGACGAGGCGGCACCTTGTAGATTGAAACAACACCTTGGAGATTGGAAACATGGCGCTCAAGCGGATGGACAACGTAGGAATCGTCGTCGAAGACCTCGGCGGAGCGATTGATTTCTTTCGCGAACTCGGCCTCGAGTTCGAAGGGCGAGCCACGATCGAAGGAGAATGGGCCGGACGTGTCACTGGACTGGGCGATCAGCATGTCGAGATTGCCATGCTGCGCACACCGGACGGCCACAGTCGGATCGAGCTCTCCCGCTTCCTCACGCCGCCTGTCGTCGCCGATCACCGGAACGCTCCGGTCAACGCGCTCGGCTACCTCCGCGTCATGTTCACCGTTGACGAAATCGACGAGACGCTTGAAAGGCTCCGGACGCGCGGCGCGGAGCTTGTAGGCGAAGTAGTTCAGTATAAGGACGCGTATCGACTTTGCTACATCCGTGGGCCTGAAGGGATTCTCATCGGACTCGCCCAAGAACTTAGCGGAGCGTAGTAAGTGCAGATCGCTTTAGTTGGGAATGAAGAGGCGGGGCCGAAGCCCCGCAATGATACTATTCGAAGGCCGCCAGCTGGGCCGTTGCCGCTTTCTGATCGAGGGAGCTCACGGGCTGTTCGACCGTGCGTTCGTAGGGCTTCCAGGTTTCGCCTGTGATGTCCTCGTAAGCCGAGACGGCACCTTCGGCTGCCATGCGAAGCACGTGGGCCTGCAGGCCCATGTCGGCTGCGAACTCGCGCTTGCGCTGGGCGCGACTGTCGAAGCCCACCGGGCCGTCAAGGTCCTCGTCGCGAAAATCGTTTGAGAGTTTCGTGGTGAGATCGCGTGCCTCGGTGACTGCGCGGCTGTAGAATTGTCCGGCGCCGTAGGCGGAGCCAATGAGCGATCCGACGATGCGTTGCATGTGGATCTGCATGGCCTTTTCGGCGAGGCCCTCTTTGAGCGCATCCGCGCTTTCGATCAACTGGCCGCGATGGAGATCGCGGATCCCGTCACTGTCGACGATGGCAAGGCCGAAGCTTTCGGAGATGCGCAGCGCTTGGGGACTGTCGGGGCAGGCGTGCCTGACCATTTCGAGGGTGGTAGCGCGCTGGGATTTTGCAGGACGGTTTTTCTGGGTGGAGCGGTTGAGCGGTGCCATGATCGGATCCTTTTAAAGCGATGTTTCAGCGAAGCCCGGGGTGCCGGTTGTTGTCCGGCTCAGCCCCTCGGGTGCGGTCAAAAGGACATGGGCGTCAGCGCCCCGGCCCAAGGTCAGGGCATTGCCAGCAGAAGCGGGGAAGGTTTGCGGATGGTGCTGCCCGCTTCAGCGGGCTGCGCCAGACGCGGGCCTGCCTTGCGACGAGGCGATGATCCTGCCGCAACGCGGCGCGAAAGCGGCCTTTGACCGGGACGTGCCCATGTCAGACCGCAGCAAAACCGAGGTGCTGTGACGGGCGGACAATCTGGTTTCGGCAGCATGATCCAGTCGCCGATCGGAATCCGATCCAGGTATCGCCGCCTCACCCACAGGGGATGCTGACAATTCCCACTCCCAGCCGCGCTCCAGTGAGGGGCGGTTGCTGCCGGTTACATGATCCGGCCTGACCGCGCTTCCACCAGAGCGTTACCGGACGCTCGACGGGGTGAAGCCTCCACCCACTATCCGGCTCTGTTGATCTGCATGGCATGATCGGTTGGTGGCCGCGCCATGCTTTGCTTTTCCACCGCGCCTGCATTTTTCGGGTCAGCTCGGCCCGCCGGGAGCGGCAATCCTGCTACCGTGCTCAGATCCCGTGATAAAACGCGATGGCATCGATCACCGGATTTCGCTGACCGTCGGTGTTGGTAGGCGATGCGGCTGTCATCGCCGCGCCGCCCAGGTCACGAAGCTGGATGGCCCATCATATGGCTCGTGCTTGAGCGGATCGATGACGAAGCCATGTTGGCCGATAACATAGTCCGACGATAGAACCAGAAACCGTCGTTCATCGGTTCCGCCACGCTTACCGCCTGGCGTCGCGATGCATTCGACGAAACCGGGCTTGTGATTGGAATTGAGTGCCGCGATGACAACCCAGTCGTTGCGATGTCGCTTCTCGAATTCTTGGGCGTCACGGGCACGGGACTGGCCCTCCAGAAGACTGGCGCCCACGACGCGCTCGTAGGCATCAGGGTAGTAGTCGCGAAGCGTCCGATCGGCCAACCGCCGCTCATAGGCGGTGAACAGCTGCGGGAATGCGTGGGCGACCCTCGCCCATTCACAATCCTCCTCGTAAAATCCGGTGTCATTACGATAGCGGGGATGAACGACGGCATTGGCATTCTCGTCGAGATGGAAACCGCCGTGGCCGGCGGTCGAATGCAGGACGACCCCGTCAGCATACTGCCACGAGATCTGCGCCACGCCCCAAGGGGTTGTCGCTCCAGCTCGTATCGCCGGCCGGGACAACGCCCGAAGTTCAGTCTCATGTGCCGTTTTCTCCGCGGCCATCTCATCAAGGATTTTTGCCATGACAAACTCCTTCTGATTGCTCGAAACAAAGACGCCGCCGGCATGAGCCAGCGGCGTCGGTTCAGTTCCCTGTTGTTTGGTGTTATTCGGCGGCCTCGCGGAAACCCGCGTCGGGTTCTGCGTCAGCGGCGGAATGGTCGACAAGGTCACCATCGGAATGCTCCTCCTCCAGTCGACCCGGCTGATCGGCATCCTCCAACTCGCTATCGGCGCTGGCGTAGCGTCCGACCCACGACCGCACGTCCTCGGCGGAGGGCGCAAGCAGCGCTGCCGGATGTACCAGTTTTCCCTCGGCAAAATGCTCGACCAGAGCCTCACGGGTATCCTTCAACTTGATCCGGCCGGGCACGCCTGCTGTTTCGGCTGCAGCCTCCAGCGCATTGCGCGACAGGCATGAGAGGAAGTCTTCCGTCGCCATGTTGGGCAGGAATTGATCAGCGCCGATGGCGTCGCCGGCGATGCGGGCGATAAAACCGCTATCGGAGCGATTGCGCCGAAGAGACAGGACTTCGATCAGAACGGAGCGCGCAGCCTGTATCAGCGTCTCGCGATCGAATGACAGTTTACCGTGCTCGTCGATCAGGCGGGCGGCGTGCGGGCCGCATTTGGCGTGACCGTAGGGATTGTCCGATGCGCCACAGGCGACCGTGACATTCGTGCCGGTGAAGGCGAGAATGAGCAGAGCCATCAGCGTGTCATCCTCCATCGGCGCACGTGCAAGGGCTTCGTGCAGAGCATCGGTGCGCAGGTCGCCGATCATGTCGAGACCCTTCTGGGTCACATCGGGCCGCACTTTCGGTGCCTCGCCCTCCTCGTCGAGGGTTTCGACACCATCGGCATCCTTGACCAGTTTCGGCTTCTTCACTTCAGGCATGCGATAGGCAACCGACTGCACCGAGCCGTCGCGCGCGTTGATGTACCAGCCGGTCAGGTCACCCTTGCCCGGCTTGCCGTAGACCTGTTGTGCCTTGGACGGTAGCTTTGCCTGGCCATATTCATTGGCCTCGATGATCGAGCCGCGCTTCGGCAGGTTGTTGGCCAACCACTCCTGTTGCGCCCCGAGAAACGCCTCGACATCCGTGGTGTAGCGGCTGTCCTCGTCAGCGGGTGCAAACAGGTCCTCAACCCAGATGATGCCATAAGCCTGCGCTAGCTCGTCACCGAAGCTTGCATGCTTGGCCAGCATCCGGGTCGTGGTCAGTGCGCGGGCAACCTCCCACCATGACACTTGCGGATCCTGCTTCTTCGGCTTGTACTTTTTCCAGACTTCGGCCTGCTCGTCCTGACCCGCGGCGGCGATCGTGCGCAGCTGCTGCTCGTTCGGCATATCGCCACGCGCCATCTGGTCGAGTATGGATGGCAGGATGTTGGCAAGCAGCCGCAGCTTGCGGATCTGCCGGCTCGGGAGCGCCAACGCCATGGCGATTGACTCTTCGGTCCATCCCAGAGCCACCAGACGCTCGATGGCTCGCCACTGGTCGACCGGGTTGAGCGGTTCACGGGCGATGTTTTCCGCAAAGGACTGCATGGCGCCCAGATCGTCGGAGGGATCGGCCAGCAAGAGCGGGATTTCCGGAAGGTCCGCGGCGACCGCCTGTGCGGCGCGGCGATGACCGAAGACGATGATGTAGCAGTTGCCGCCCTTTGGATCGAGTTTGACGACGGGCGGCTGTACGACGCCGATGGCCCTGATCGATGCGCACAACAGCGCGTCGGACTGAGGTGAGGATTTAGACTGGCGGGACCGGTCGGGATTGTCCTTCAGGCTGCGCGGATCGGCTGTAATCAACTGCATGGCTGTGACCTCTCGGGTTTCGGGCGGACAGGCTGTCCATCCCTTCTCGTCTTCTTCTCGAAGACCTCTCTCGATACCCGCGGGACTGACCCGGCGGCTGCAATTGCGGCGGAGCGGACCTGGCTTGCGGGAGAGCGAGGCACACCTGCCTTGCGAGGCAAGCTGACCCGGTCTTGGCGACCGGCGCGATTGAGGAAACCGTCAGCCGATGGGCCGTCCTGCGACTAGTTTTTCGCAATTTTTTAATGAGCCTTGATATAAACCCCTGTTCATTCCATTTTTTAATCCATTGTTTCTACTTATTTTTCTTCTAGTTTCGCCCCTCTAGTATTTATCTTTCCGACAAAAAGGGGATATAAAATCCGGCTCCTATGAACGTTCGGATCGCGCCGGCCGACCCCGATCAGGGAAAGAGAAATACGCGCTACGTGCCATACTGGGCCGTCTGAAAACGAAAGGGCGCTCGACCCTTTCGGGGAGCGCCCTTTCCGACCCGGACAGCTACGCGCGACTATCGCCATCGCGGGGAGCCATCTAAACGGGGATGACCGGTAGATGTTTATCCCGACCCCGTTTCAAGTGAGCGGAGAAGTTCTGCCATTCACGCCGCTTCCTGGCGATCTTTAGGCGGTTCATCGGCGGTCGCCGCTAGATCCCTTTCGATCTCGTCCAGTTGGCTCAGCTTGAGTTCGAGCTCGGCTTCCAAAGAGAAGCGTTCTCCCAGACGCGGCGTATATGAGACGAGGCGGCGTTTCGCGTCGACTAGCCGAATGCGATGGTTCTCTCGTTCCTGTTCAAAACCGCCGAGCGCATGCTCGAGCCGGGAGATGGCGCCGATCGGCGTCGTCGTCACGGCTAAGTCGATCTCGTGGTCGCCACCTGTTCGCTGTAGCAGCGTGTCATAGCGGTAGCCATCCTTGCCGAACCGTTCGCCATGGTATGCGAGATCGAAGCCCCCGATCGAGGCGATGATGATCTCCTTTTCCTGCTGCAATTGAACCAGCGTCAGGATCCCCTTCATCAGCGCCCGGCCGGCGAGCTTACGCTCATCGAACTCCGCGCTTCCGACCTGCATCAAGAATGCATCCCCTATGGTCGGGACCAGACGGTCTATGTCCTTGCCCACATCCTCGATCCGGCGCGTTGAGAACTCGATATCCCGTTCGGCGTCACGGATCTGGCGCCGGATCGCATGCTGATCGTCAATATGGGCGGCACGCAGGCGATCGAGACGGGCGATCTCGGCCTCGAGCCCCGCCTTCTGCATCAATCGCTCGTCGCCAGACGCGATTGCCTTGGCCATCGCGAACTGGTTTGCCTGCCCCTCGCCCATATCCTCCAGCCGTCGGACGCTGGTGTCGCCTGACAGGGCGGCTGCGATGAACCGGGCCTTGCGCTCATTGTTCTGCCACATGGTGGCATCGAGACTGCCGAGCGTCGCATAGGCAAACACATCCACTTCGTCATGCTGATTGCCCTGGCGAATGATACGGCCCTCGCGCTGCTCGATCTGCGATGGCAACCAAGGAACATCCAGATGATGAAGGGCTTTGAGCCGCGCCTGGACATTGACGCCGGTGCCCATGGTTTCGGACGAGCCGATCAGCACGCGGACCTTGCCGGCATTGAAGTCGTTGAACAGCCGTTGCTTGGCATCCGACTTCTTGTAATCCTGCATGAAAGCAATTTCAGAGGCCGGCACGTCGAGGCGGACCAGCTGGTCGCGGATCCAGCGATAGGCGGAAAAACCACGCGTCGTCTCGACCGAGATCGTTCCGAGATCGGAGAAGATCAGTTGACCAGCGCCCGGTCGGTCGAATGGTTTTCCATCCTTGCGGCGATATTCGGCCGCGCCCGTCTCGCTCCAGATCCGGAAGGCATTTTGGACAAGCGCGTTGAGCTTGTTGCTCTCCTCATTGTCGTTGGCAGGGTCGACCAACCGCAGATCGATCACGGCATGACGCCCGTCGGTGATCACCGAGAGCAGGATGTCGTCACCGGGCTTTGCCGCCCCCTCGCGCATCTCGATCGCCTTGATGCGGGCATCTAACTGCTTTTGGTAGGCCTTGAAGGCAGATGTCGGCTCGGCGGTGACGATCTGTCGCTTGCCGCCAGATATCTCAGGCACGTTCACATAGGTTCTCAGATCGACCGGCAGCACGACGTCGGCAAACGACCGGAACATGGCGATCAGTTCCGGGACATTGACGAATTGCGAGAACCGCGTGACCGGCTTGTATCTTCCCGATGGCTGTAGTTCGAGCTCGGTCGAGGTGTCGCCGAAGGTCGACGCCCAGGCGTCGAACTCGTGCAGACCGCGCTCAGACAGGGCCACTGGGCCCATCATGCGCTGCACGGAAAACATCTCGCCGAGTGTGTTGGTGATCGGCGTGCCCGAGGCCAGCACCAGTGCCCTGCCCGGGTTCTTCGTCTCGATGAAGCGAGATTTGACGAACAGGTCCCAGGCGCGCTGCGAGCCGTTCGGATCGACACCGCGCAGCGTCGACATATTGGTGGCAAAGGAAAGCTTGCGGAACTCCTGCGCCTCATCGACGATGATCTGGTCGATCCCAAGCTCGGAGATGGTGAGCAGATCGTCCTTTCGCGTTGCCAGCGCTTCGAGCCGTTCCTTGTGGCCCTCCTTCATGCGCTCAATACGCTTGCGCGACAGCCGGTCCTGACTATCGACCTTGACGAGCAACTCCTCGTAAAGCTCAAGCTCGTCCTCAATCATCTGTGCCTCGAAGGCCGAGGGCACGGAGATGAAACGGAAGGCCGAATGGGTGATGATGATCGCGTCCCAGTTGGCAGTCGCCGCCCGCCACAGGAAGCGGTGGCGCTTTTCCCTGACGAAGTTGGTCTCGTCGGCGACCAGGATGCGGGCATTGGGATAAAGCGCCAGAAACTCGCGCGCTGCCTGCGCCAGGCAATGGCCGGGCACTACGAGCATCGCCTTGTTGATCAACCCAAGCCGGCGCTGTTCCATGATCGCCGCCGCCATGGTGAGCGTCTTGCCGGCGCCGACGGCGTGGGCAAGATAGGTGGCGCCAGCCGAAATTACCCGCCAGATGCCGCGTTTCTGATGCCCATACAAAGAAAAGGCGCCAGAGGCGCCGGGAAGTTGGAGATGATCGCCATTGAAAGCTCGTGGCGCGATGTTGTTGAAGGTGTCGTTGTAGACCCGCGCCAGCCGGTCGGTGCGATCCGGATCCGACCAGATCCACGACTGGAAGGCGGTCTTGATCTTGGACAGTTTCTCCTTGGCGGCTTCCGTTTCCACGGTATTCAGGACCCGGCGCTCGGTTTCGCCATCACGGACCGTGTCGAAGATTTGCGGTACGGACGAGTTCAGGGCGTCGGACAGCAGCTGGCCGGCATGGCGGCGATGCGTGCCCCATTCCGTGGTGCCGGCCGCCGACCACTCCAGCTGTCGGGCATTGACCGTCCATGTCGCCAGTTCCGGCAGATGATGGATGGAGATCTCAGCCTCCATCGTCTGCTTGACGAAGGCGACGACATCGTCGGCGGGGACCCACGGCGCGCCAAGGCGGGCGGTGATGTCGGAGGGCCGAAGATCTGCTGGCTGGACACGCTCCAGAGCCGTCACGTTGCGGGCGAAGGCGGGATCCAGGTCCGCCGCCGCGCGTGCGGTCAGCAGCTTCGACCGGACTGGACCGGACAGATAGGCATCGGCCATCTGCCAAGATCCGTCCGACGGATCGCGGAAGATTACCTTCCCCAACTCCTCGATCACACCCTTCACGTCACGGTGCAGAAGCTCGGCGATATGATCGGGATCGACATGGCCGCGTTCGTTCAAAACCACGGCGAGCGCATCGAGGGCCGAAGTGATCACTGGTGCCGGCGGCGGTGCGATGACGCGCTCGGTAAAGACCGGACCCGGCTTGGCGGTGTTGGTCTCAAGATCGTAGTCCTCGATCGAGGCGACCAGCCAGCAATCCGGGTCGTCGAGAAAAGGCGCGAGGTTCGGTCGGCGATGGGTTTCCCTGACCTCACCTGTTTCCGGATCCTCCGATGTCGAGACGGTGGTAAAATTGATCGGGCCGAACTCGCGCACGAAGCTCGACCAGGCGATGCGAAGCGCGACCTGCGCCTGGGTCCAGGGCTGATCGCGCTCTTGGAAAGCTAGCACCAGACGCACCGCATCTCGGATCGGGATGAGCTTGCGGATAATCAGGGCGTGCTTGGCAAAGATGCCATCGGTGCTCTTGCTCTTCCTGACACCGACCGAAACAGCAACGCCGTCCACCACCTGCATCAGCGCCGTACCCTTGCCGATGAAAAAACTGCCCTCGCGCACTTGTCGGTCGTCGGGCCGCTCGGCAGAGGCTTCCGCAACCTCATCTTCAACTTCGAAATCGATCGGCGTGGCTTCGCCGTCGTAGATATCAGCGGGTAGCTGACTGATCGCCACGCTCAAAACCTCATCGAGGTCAGCACCGATCGGGAGGCAGGTATAGGTCTCGCCGAATGGACCGGACGTGATTGCATGGCGTCCCAGCACCGTGTCCGGGTGATCAACGAACCACCTGTTGATACGGACGCTACTGTCCTCGCCTTCGGCCTGAACATCCGCGAGATCGAGCCAGCTGTCGTTGCCAGCCTGCTGGTCGGCATGGCGCTTCCGGAAGAAGAGGATATCGACGATCACATCCGTGCCTGCGTCAGCGCGAAAGCTGCCTTCGGGCAACCGGATGGCACCAATGAGATCGGCCATGCCGGCGATGTGCTCGCGGGCACGGGCGTCGGCCTTGTCCATCGTGCCGGACGAGGTGACAAAGGCGGCAAGGCCGCCGGGCCTCAGCCGGTCAATGGACTTAACGATGAAATAGTCATGCAGCCGGAAGCCGAGAGAGCGGAAAGCCGGGTCGCTGCGCACTGTCCGATCCGAAAACGGCGGGTTGCCAATCGTCAGATCGAAATGCGCAGGCAACTCCGTCCGCGAGAAATCACTTGTGATGATCCTGGCCCGTGGTTGCAGCAACCGGACAATGCGGGCGGTGACCGGATCGAGCTCGACGCCAGTGACGTGGCTGGTGCGGGAGAGCACATCCGGCATCAAGGCGGGAAACATGCCGGTACCGATCCCCGGCTCCAGGATCCGTCCGCCCTTGAAGCCCAGACGGATCAAGCCTGCCCAGATGGCACGAACGATAAACTCCGGCGTGAAGTGGGCATATTGGGTGCAGCGCGCCAGAGACGCGTAATCGGCCGCCACGACGGCGCTTTCAAGATTGCCGCCGAGTTCTTCCCAGCCTTTGCGAAACCCTTCTTCCCCCGGACGCCGGAATATGCCGTTTGCCAGATCCGACGCGCCGAAACCGGTGAAGCGGATCAGCTTGGCCTGCTGGTCAGGTCGGGCCGCCAGACCATGACGCTCGATCTCGTTGGCAAGCAGGATGGCGGCGATATTGTCTCGCGCCCGGTCGCGCCAGGATTTGGCGAGACCGCGTGAGCCCTCTAGCCGGAAATCGACCTTCGCGCGCATCTGCGGTTTGGCCTCTGGGATCTTCAGAACAGGGACGGCCGGCGCCGGCGTCGAGGGCGGTGGGTCATCGTCGAGATCGCTCCCGAAGTCTGCTGCGAAACCTGAAACACCGAGATCGAAACCGGATGCGAGCGCTGTGTTGCCAAACAGGTCAATGGTGAAGGGATCGTCATGGGCCATGAGAGAACTCCTGTGAGAAGGCGCGCCGAGGCACGCTCGCTGCCTGGCGAGAGTGCCGCGAGCGGGCGTTGAGGGCGGGATGATGAGGATTGGGAGGTGAAGGCTGCGCCGTCAGGCAGCGATGGTCTCGTCCAAGTGGCGGAACTGCACTGGCAGTTTTGCGGCGATCTCCTGGGCGGTCAGATCATCAAGCAGCTTCCAGATCTTGCCTTGTGCTGAGGGATAGACGAGCACAATCTGGCGATTGCGCAGGTCGGCTGGAAAGCGGGCGTCTGCATAGCCACGAAAATCGGGACCGGTCGTGCTCCAGATATGATCGAGTTTTTCTTGGGCGTTCATGGCGCGGACCGGACGGGATTCCCGGGCGATGATCTCGGCGCGCATCCGGTCGGGCGACTGGCGATCGCTCAGATCGCAATAGCCGTGAAACCAGCGGGAGCGATCGTCGATCGTCAGCGCAAAAAATACGCTGGTGATGCTGGCGGTGAGAAATTCCCGCATGGCGAACATGTCGCCGCGATAGAAGAGCGGCGGTAGGATCTCGAGCATATGATCGTGTTCAGCTTCCGTGATTTCGAACCATTCGCCGACGTAGCGCGTGCCGTTCATTCGATCATCGTCGAACGGCGCTTGGGCGTGGCGATTGAACAGGGCGTACATTTCGGGGCGGCTAGCGACGCCTTCGAATACCTTGCGATGTGCTGGGCGGATAGCTGGGGAAACAAACATCTGCGGCTCCTTTTGAGGGTTGGGGCTGAAGCGAAGCCTGTTCGACCTCTCCTTCAGTCTTTCGATCACCCCTCCCCAGCCGGCGCCTCGCGGGCACCGGGTCAAGGGCCGCCGTCTGGCGGGCGAAGCTTCACCCTTGATGCGTTGTCCGCGTATGCGGCAGCTCGCCTCTCTCCCTCATCCGTTTCAATTCCTCATTCCAATCCTCGGATTGCGGCCTCAGCCGTGAGAAATCGCAACCGGCGCCATCCGCCATCTGCCGGATCCTGTCCGCGAACACCTCGCCCTGAACATTATTGTCCGTCGCGGCGACCATATGCGTCTCGCGTTGTGACGCCAGGAGCTCCAGCGCCTGGGCGGTCAGAGGCGACCAGCCGCCGCCGGTGCTGACATAGAGACTGTCAGTCCTCATCCCCTCGATCGCAGCAAGGCTAAGCGCATCGATTGCTGCCTCGGTCACGCAGATCCGGGGAGCGCTCTCGCCCCCGAACCGGAAGAGCGATTTTGCGCCGCCCGTCGAGAACCCGCGCCATTCCGGACCGCGCTCCTCCCAACCGATGACAGTGCCATCCTCGTCGACATGCCTTGCCCATATTGAGCCATAAGGTCCTTCGCGCAGGACGCCCTTTTCGATTGCAGCAGAAATGACCTGCCATGGAAGTGCTCTGCACCGCCGGAGATAAGTCCAGGTCGCCGACGCTCGCCACGGCTGTTTTCGATGTTCCCATCGCTCAGCGACCGAAGCGACCGCCTGCGCCTGACGTGCGGGTTTCTCCCAAGCCGGCGCGGCTGGCTGGAACGCGACCAGATCACCGACCGCCGCCAAGGCGTCCGGGAAACCGACACCTCGGAGATAGCTTACGAGGGCAAAGACGTCGCCCTTGGCGTCCGAGCGCGCGTCGAACCATCCTCGGTCCTCATGGATCACGATGACGATGTCGTAGTCGCGCCGAAATTTGACCGCACGACGGGTGCTTGCTTTCCGATCGATAGCGAAGCCCTCGTGTTCGAGCACGGCTGCGCAGCCCACCCGGGCGCGAAGCTCCTCGATGTCTTCCTTTTCCATATCGCTTCCTCTGTTTTCCTGACTATTCGGGCTCTCAGTGCTCAGGCCGCGAAGATCGAAGCGCGCAAGGGCGCGGTTCACAACGTGCAAAATTGCGAGGAAAGTCCGCGGCGAAGCCTCCCTTGCGCGCGCACCGGCGCAAGCGGCACGTCTTCCCCCGAACGGAGAAACCGGCTCAATGAGCCGGTCCGTACTGGAAAGGATCGTATTCGTGGATGATGGCGTCCTCGTCGCCGTCATACTCGGCGGAAGGCATGACGCCGATCTCTCCATCGATTTCGAAGAGGGTGACCGGGACCATCAAGGTCCGGGCGAGATCGAATGCGTGGTTCTGTGCGAGGCTGAGATCGTTCGTCATGTGAGGCTCCATCGGTTGGCGGGCCGATCCCCGCTCGATGGCGCCCGTTTGATCCGGACCCGGCCGCGGTCACCTCGGCGGCGCAGCCAGAGAGGTCGCAGCTTTGCTAGCGAACCCCTTGCGGGTTGACCGTCCAAGGACGGGACTGGATTAGGGATGCCAGACAAGAGAGCGGGGTCGGAAACGCCAATCGGTGGAGCGCCTATACGTTCGACCTGAATTGCCCGGCTGCTTGCTGATCAGGCGACCTGCTGGTCCCCATACAAAGAAGGTGTTGGACAGTTGCTGCTTGCGTGTTTCCGAAGGGGAACTGTGCGGCAGCGCGCGATGGTGGCAGACCAACGTAGTCATCGAACGCGTCAGGGATGAAAGCCCGAAGGGAGAAGACTCGCGCCCGAGGCTTCTGCGTAGCCAACAGCCCGGCCCGACAGGCGACGTCACCCCCGACGGCGGAGGCCTCGTTTTCTCCTGTGTTCAATGATTGGGATCAACACACCCGTTACGCCGAATTCTGCATGCCCTACTGACCAATATTTAGATATAAAAATTGGTCAGTAGAGCAAGACTAGTTGCTAGTGACCAAAGTTTGTATATAATCTTCGGTCAGAAGGTAGGACAACCATGCCGGATCCCACATCGGACACTCTTGAGCGCATTCACGATCGCATAGCTGCCGCGTCCCCCGGAGGCGTATGGTCGCGTGACGACTTCCTCGATATCGGAACACCCAATGCGGTCGAAAAGGCGCTGCAGAGGCTCACCACCCGCGGAGATATCCGGCGCCCATATCGAGGCTTCTACGACAAACCAGGCATCAGCCAGCTGACTGGGAAAATGGTATTCCCCCCCCGCGCCGCGTTCGTCGACGCGATTGCGCGGCGTGACAAGTTGCGGGTGCTGGTTGACGGCATGACAGCCGCTAACGACCTTGGTTTGACGACAGCTGTCCCCGCTCGTTCGACGATCTATGCGGATACCTACCCCCGCACGATAGAGATCGAAGCCAACTCCGGCGATCCGAACGCAACGAAGCCGGTAATCTACCGGCTTGATTTCAAGAGAATAGCGGCAAAGACGGCTTTTTGGGCCGGGCGACCTGCCATGCGGATCGTTCAGGCCCTAACATGGTTTCGAGATGAACGATCGAATTTCGAAACCATCGTCGACGGCGTGGTCCGTCATCTCGCGCAAAGCTCGCAAAAGCGATCAATCGTCGAGGATCTGCACGATAACATTCGCGCCCTTCCTGCCTGGATGTATCCCGTGGTGGAGAGAATAACGCGCGACATTCGCGTCACAGAGGAAGAAAATGCGCCAGGGCTTCATTAAAGTGCTTCGCAGTAGCGCCGATGAGCGCCGAGCCTTGTTCGAAACGGTGGCTTCCGACCTGCAGACGCGCGCTGAGAATATCGAAAAGGATCTCTACGTCTGCTGGGTCCTCGACTTCCTGTTCAATAGGCGCACCAACGATCCGATCGGCCTCTACTTCAAGGGTGGCACCAGCCTCAGCAAAGCCTATGGCCTGATTAATCGCTTCTCCGAGGATATCGATATCGGCATTTACAAAGCCGATCTCAAAGTACCGACTGAGCGTGAGATTGCGGCTCTGTCCTCGGTGACCAAGCAGCAAAAGGCGCTGGCGGAAGAGGTCGACGAGGCCGCGCGCCAGTATATGTCCGGGCCGCTCAAGGAAAGTCTTAGCCAAGAAATTGCTTCAGTCGAGGCCGAGATCGGCCAGGCCGGGCATTTCTCTCTCAGTTTCGGCTACGATATCTACCGGAAGAAAGAGGCCCTCGACGTTCTGGTGCTCCGATACAAAAGCGTTTTCGATACAAGTGGGGACTATGTCGAGGCAGCGGTGCGCATTGAAGGCGGAGCGCGCCCAGACCCATTGCCGGCAGAGGCGCGTGCCATTGTTGCCTATGTCGCCAAGGAAATGGGGGAAAGCGATTTCACGGTCCCAAACGTTACGACCGTCAAGCCGGACAGGACATTTTGGGAGAAGGTTCTCATCCTGCACGCGATGACGGAAACGACCGAAAAGCGCAGCGCTGAGGAAAATCCGGAACGAAGGGTTCCCGATCTCAATCGCTATTCACGCCACTATTACGACGTCCATCAGATTTGGACCCACCCAGACTACGGTTTGGCAACGGCTTCAATGCGTGAACTCGCAGAGGCGTGCCGACAGCATAAGGAACTGATGTTCCGATCTCCGGACCACCGATATGATCGCGCCGAGCCAGGCACATATCGCCTCGTGCCGACACCAGACATGCGCAAGAAACTTGCCGCTGACTACGATAGAATGTCGGCGATGATCTTCGCAACGCCGCCCGGCTTCGAAGCGGTGATGAAAAGTATTGAGGAGCTCGAGGCAGCGGTCAACACGACCAAATAGCCGATTCGAAGCCCCGCAAAGAAGTCTCGATGCAACTATTGTGGTGTTGGCGGTTGATGGTCAGGCAAACGAGCAGTAGAAAGTCTACCGCGGCTCAAATGGCTGCGGGAAATTAAAAGGAATTCTTATGCCCACCGGTACAGTTAAATTTTTCAATGATGACAAGGGATTTGGCTTCATCACGCCTGAGAATGGTGGAACGGATGTCTTCGTGCACGTGTCTGCCTTGCAGCAAGGTGGGTCGCTGAGAGAAGGTGACAAAGTCAGCTTCGAGGTCGGGCAGGATCGCAAGACCGGAAAGTCCAAGGCCGAGAACGTCAGCGTACTCTGATCCTTGACGAGTCGATTAGCCTGCCTATGAACTGGCAGGCTAACTACATCCTACATCTGGGGATTTACTGAAAACTCCTGCTTTTCACCTTCAGGGTGTCGATGTGCAAGTCAGGCACGAACAAATCCTGCGGTTTCACACCCACCGGCGGCCGCTCACCGCTATCCGGGCTGCCAGGCGCTCCATGGGCGAACTCATCGCCGCGCCCTGAGGGAAGATGGAAACCATCCCGCTCGCCAAGGCTTGCCAGATCGGTGGTCAGATCGAACATCCGTTGCGCCCCCAGACGCACGACGCCCCCTTCGCGCTGGATCTTGCCGTTGATCGCCATCATCGCGGACTCTGCTCGCCTCGGTGTTCCCCTTCAAACGTCCGGTGCGGCTCTTAGGGATCACCCTGTCGTCCCTCAACACGAAAAAAATCGGGCAAGAACCGCAGCTCGATCTGGGACTTTGAACCAGCCGGCCCTGAAAACGAAAAAGCCTGCCGCGGGAGGAGGTGCGGCAGGCTTTTCGAAAAGAACCGAACAACGGCTGGGAGGAGGAGCGCCGCTGTTCCGACAGACGCGCCCTGGGAGGAGGAGTGGGCCGTCTGAAATCAAAGCTCTGCGGGAGGAGGTGCATCGCTTCGATGAAAACCAGAATACCCATTCCATCCGCACATTAAATAGACTTTTCTGCAGTGCAGCCATGCGAAAAATACACGGCCTCAGATAGATCTCCAGCGCAGCGCCTCTCTTCGGTCCAGACACAGGAACGC
Source organism: Rhizobium lusitanum (assembly GCF_014189535.1). Lineage (NCBI taxonomy): Bacteria > Pseudomonadati > Pseudomonadota > Alphaproteobacteria > Hyphomicrobiales > Rhizobiaceae > Martinezella > Martinezella lusitana. Next base: position 250,726 of record NZ_CP050304.1, read on the forward strand.
CCGCGTCATCAGCGGGCGTGTCGTCATTCAGGTGGGCTTGGAAACAGTCGCTTAACGAGCGACCGATGCGCGGGCAACGCTGTGAATGTCGGCGCGATCGATGCCGAGGTCCTGCAGCTCACGTGAGCTCATGCGGCCAAGTTCGGTAACGGTCTGACGATACTTGCGCCAAGTGTTGAAAGAGCGTGCTACGTTCATGATGATCCCCTTTCGTGAGGTCTCTTGACGCCAGCAACCATGCTTTGGTTCCAACGTCGTTTCGATGATTGAGACATGGGCCCTTGCCTACCCCACGATAAGGCACAAGGTCTCAGGTCCGCCATGCGTTCAAAGCATGGGTCCAATCAGAAGATGGCTGAAGGGAGCTGTCAGGCGCGGAACCGGTCGAAGGCGGTGAAGCGTTTGATGGGTGGATCGGCGTCCGGATAGCGGTAGATCTCGGCCCTGAGATAGCGGAGCTCATCATCGAGTGCTTCTTCTCCAACCTCGATCCACCAGGATTTGGGACGGCCGTCGCTTCCGTCGGACCAGCGATAGCCTCGCGCCTTCAGATGGTCCTTCATGTCGCAGGGGCTGTTCTCCGCAAAGATCCGGACACGCGACCTCTGACTTGCTTCATAGAGCTCGGCGAAAGCGGTGGAAGCCGGTCACGGCTTCCCACGCGGCCATGGCCTGGCGTCGATGGGTTCGAAATTGTGCTGAGGAGCGGTTGGTCTGGGATGGGACGAAGAGGTTTCGGACGGCGGAGAAGATCGACACGAAATGTTGCAATGAGCCTGCCAACCGGAAACTCTGTCGCGTTCGCTCCGGTTTTCGGAACGTAAGGTGAGAATTCTCTGCCCGGTTGTTCAAGCCTTTATGCGAGCGCGTTGCACGTTCGGCACGACCTGGCGTTTGGCCGCCCCGTAGGAGCGCAATTTGTCGGTGATCATACGCTTTGGCGGCATGCCCTGCTTCCTCAGAAGTCGCGTCAGCAGGCGCTTGGCCGCCTTGGTGTTACGGCTCGCCTGGACGATCTCGTCGAGCACATATCCGTCCCAATCAACCGCTCTCCACAACCAGCATTTCTGACCGCTGATGCGTACCACGACTTCATCGAGGTGCCAGACATCGCCTTTCGTCGGCGCCTTGCGGCGTATGCGGCGCGCATAATCAGGGCCGTGCTTTCGGCACCATCGGCGGATGGTCTCGTAGGAAACGACGATCCCGCGATCGAGCAGCATTTCCTCGACATCGCGCAGGCTCAGATTGAAGCGGAAGTAGAGCCAGACAGCACGGGCTACGATTTCGATCGGATAGCGGTGGTTCTTGTAGGTCGGTGCACTCACGGTCATGGGCGCGCTGCTACCGCAGTTTCCTTACCGCTCAATCAATGTGACAGCACCCGACCTTCTCCAAAAGAAGCCCGTATGCGAGCATACTTCTGTCGAATGCGTCTAATCTAAAAAACTCGTTAGGAGCGTGAAGGTTTTCATCGCTATGGGCGAATCCAAACATCGTCGCATGAACCCCCGTTGCATGTTGCAACGTCGTCATGACCGAGATCGAGCCCCCAAGCCGAGTGCGATAAGGCGTTCTTCCGTAGACTTCCTCCAACACTTCCGCCGCGAGCTCCGTCGAGAGATGGCCCCTGGGGACCTGGAAGGGGTCGCCCCAACTGTTGTTTCGCTTCACATCTGCGCTGAGGCCAGGAGGACAGTGAGCAACGACGTGGTTGCGGATCACGTCCAATATACGACCGGGGTGCTGAGCTGCGACCAAACGGCAAGTTAGCTTTGCGGTAGCTTCAGCAGGTAGTACTGTTTTACCTCCGTCTCCCTGCCAGCCAGAGGTCAGCCCGTTCACGTCAAGAGTCGGCCGCGCCCACAGCCTCTCGCGCGTAGAGTAGCCTGGCTCGCCGCCGGTAGCTGGAGCGCCTGTCTCTGCCAGATAGTCGGCATCATTATATGGCACACGCGCGATCTCCTGGCGGTCCTGATCTGTCAATGGGATGACGTCGTCGTAAAACCCGTTGATCGTAACGAGGCCTTCGGAGGATTTCATTGAGGCCAGAAGTTGTGCTAACCCCATCGCCGGATTAGCGATCCCACCGCCATGCAGCCCTGAATGCTGATCAGAGTGTGGTCCGCGCACAACGAGTTCAAATGCGACAATACCCTTTAACGCTTCAACGACTTGGGGCTGCTCAGGTCCCCATTGCAGGCCGTCGGCGGAAAAGATCATGTCGCAGGCAAGGCGGTCAACGTTCTGTTCGACAAATTTTGGCATGTCGGGCGAACCAATCTCTTCCTGCCCTTCAAATAAGAACTTGACGTTAACAGGCAAGCGGCCGGTAGTGCTTAGCAAGGCTTCTACCGTCAGGATTGGCGCCAGCATGTTACCCTTATCGTCGGTAGCGCCCCGGCCATAGATCTTGCCGTCGCGTATTTCAGGCTCAAATGGCGGAGTAGTCCAAAGTTCAATAGGCTCAGCCGGCTGGACGTCGAAATGGCCGTAGATCATTACGGTTGGCTTGTGATTACCGGCCCCCATCCATGAACCAAAAACCACCGGATGTGCGCCCGTGTCCAGAACTTCAGCATCTGCAATACCGGCGACTTTCAACCTATTCGCAACCCACCTCGCAGCCCGGTGGACCTCCGGCAGTAAGGCCGGCTGCGCGGAGACCGACGGAATACGGATGAATTCGAGAAGGTCGGCGATGTCTTTTTCTCGGTTTTGACGCAGAAAATGCTGCCATTCTTTTGAAGCTCTTGTCATGTTAAAAACCCAAATCCCCTCCGAAATAATTCGACGCAACAGTCAGCGGTGTATTCCATTATCCATTATTATGAAGGGCAGGCCTGAATATTTTGCACTAAAAATCATACTCTCTGGAAGGACACTGATCGCCGCCCAATTATGAAACGTCCGGCTATCTCAGAGGTGGCTCGGTTTGTCTGAACAGTTTCGAGCGTTTCGCTAAGTGGATTTCCGCCTCGATTATGCTGCGACCTTCATCGGTGTCAGCGAGTTGAAGTAACGCCTGATCCGGTGTCTGCCGGTCAAGGGATGAAATTGGAAATCGGCTCGCGCGCCGATATCTTCGGCAGTCCGCAGCATCCCTATACGAAGCGGCTGCTGGAAGCGGTTCCGGTTCCGGAGCCGGCGCGCCGCCTGACCAAGCGCTTCGTCCCGAACGAAGAAATCCGCAGCCCAATTCGTGCGCCCGACTATGAGGCGCCGATACGGCGGTATCGCGAAGTCTCCCCTGGCCATTCCGTCATTATTGACGATTGAAGTCGCGATATTGTACGACCGGATCATATGATGTAGCCGCTCAAGCTACCGCCGTGACGGCCACAAGGACAAAGCCCTTTGACGACCTTTCCCTTTACCGAAGCGACGCCCATCCAGTTTCAGGCGCCGCTGCCGCACACATCCGATGTCGTGATCATCGGCGGCGGCATCATCGGCGTCACGACGGCTCTGTATCTCGCGCGCAAGAACATCTCGGTGACGCTTCTGGAAAAGGGCCGCATAGCCGCCGAGCAATCCTCGCGCAACTGGGGCTGGATCCGCCAGCAGGGCCGCGACGCCGACGAACTGCCGATCGTGATTGAAGCCTGCCGGCTCTGGAAGCAACTGGCGGAAGAATGCGGCGAGGACATCGGCCTCAACCAGACTGGCGTGACCTATCTCGCGCACAACGATAAGGAAATGGCCGATTTTGCGGAGTTCGTGAAGCTCGCCGGGAGTCATGGCGTCGATACGCGCCTGATGGACTCCAAGCAGGCGGCGGACCTGATCCCCGGCATGGCGCGGCCCTTCAAGGGCGGGATGACCACACCCTCTGACATGCGCGCCGAGCCTTGGGTTGCCGTGCCTGCGATTGCGCGGATGGCCGCGCGCGAAGGCGTCACGATCATCGAGAATTGTGCGGCGCGCATGCTCGACCTCTCGTCCGGACGGATCAGCGGCGTCTGGACCGAGAAAGGCCTTATCGCCACGTCGAACGTGCTTGCCGCCTGCGGCGCCTGGACATCACTCTTCCTGCGCGCGCATGGTGTCTCTATCCCGCAACTCAGTGTCAGGCTCACCGTCGCCGCGACCGAGCCAATGCCGGAAATCTACGCGGGTGCCGCCACCGACGAACATATCGCTTTCCGGAGGCGGCAGGATGGTGGGTATACGCTGGCACCGGGCGGCAGCCATCAGCTTTATATCGGGCCGGATGCATTCCGCCACGCGACGAAATATCTTTCCGCTCTGAAGGCCAATCCGTTTGGAACGTGCTACCTGCCGGCTGCACCGCCGGGATACCCGGATGCCTGGTCAACGCCGCGAAAGTGGGACGCGGATCGTCAAAGCCCGTTTGAGCGGATGCGCGTTCTCAATCCCGCTCCCGAGGCCTCAGGGCTGCGCGCGCTCGATGAAGGGTTCAGGGCACTTTTCCCGCAGTTCAAGTCCGTGCCGCTGAAGGCGAGTTGGGGCGGCATGATCGATGCGATGCCGGATGTCGTGCCCACCGTCGATTCTACGCCGGAAATCCCCGGCCTCGTTGTCGCGACCGGCATGAGCGGCCACGGCTTCGGTATCGGGCCCGGCTTCGGACGCGTCCTGTCCGATATGATCCAGAACAACGATATCGGGCACAACCTCCACCGCTTCCGTCTGTCGCGCTTTGCCGACGGCAGCCCGATCCGGCCGGGACCGGCAATCTAAACCGACTTTGAGAAACGGCGCGCTAGTGCAATGAAGTGGGCTTGTCGCAAACTTTCCTCAGAGGCGGCGGCTATCGCCCGAACGATGCCATTTTCATGTTTTGTTAACCTTGTAAATCCAAAGAGGCGCGCAAGCAGATCTTTCTGGTCGTTGACAGTCCAGTCGCCCGAAAAGCCAAAGCCTTTCCTCAACCACAGCATCGCCTCGAAACCCGCGATCGTTCGCCGCGCTGTGTTGAAGGATTGGAAGCCGCCGATCTTCGGTATGTTCTTCTTCACCCGGAAATGGTCGCTCCCAACGCCTTGCTGTAGATGCTTGGTGACATAGTGCACGGGATCGGGATGTAGACGCCCGTCTTCAACCGACGTTTTGATTGTTGAAGGGAAGGTATTGGCGCCATCAGTCCCGATCTTTCCGGTTGATAACAAGGGCTCGTCCTTCAGCATCTTGCGGAAGAACCGCTTGGCCGCATCAAGATCACGCTTGGCGGTCAGCAGGAAATCCACCCGATTACCATGCTTATCGATGCCTCGGTACAGATAGCGCCATTTGCCGCGGATCTCAGTGTAGGTCTCGTCAATCCGAACCGATCCGCAAATGCGGACGGCGAAACTGGCGGAGACGCTTCTCGATCAAAGGCGAATAGCTCAATACTCAGCGGTTGATCGTGCTATGATCGACCTCGAAGCCGCGCTCTTCGAACATTTCTTCCAGATCTCGATAGCTCAACGAATATCTCAAATATCAAGTGACCGCTTGTACGATCAGCGATGCCTCGAAATTCCTTCCTTTGAAATCATCCTTCGACTAACGCTTCAGCTTTTCGGTAATGGCATTCAGAATCATCGGTACGCTCCACAACATCTGGAGCAGGAATTTCTCTTCCGATGGTCAACATACCGATAAGTGCAGAAATTTGCGATAAGCCCTTTCATCTTCGACCTGTTGCAGGTAACGCTCTTCCCGCTCCCCAAGGCGCAAGAACCGGAGGCAGAGTTGCCGCATGAAGCGCTGGGTCAGCGGCTGATAACGCAAATTCCTTGACTTGTTCGAAGTCTCCGAGTGCGCCAGACCTTTCGCTTCTTTCATCGCTATGCCGTCGCCGAAGGGAGCGAGGATGCGTAATCCCGAACGCCAAGAGCCTTCAACGCATCGGCAATGTGCTGCACGTCGCAGGGTTTTGGAACGCGAATGCCGTGTGCAAAAACCGCGTCATCTTCTCCCGACCCCGTTCCCGAGCTCACAATGAAGGGGATTCCCTGATTTACCAGACGGTGGGCGATGGACTCGGAAGTGCCATCCCGGACGCGGATATCCAGCACTGCAAACAGGGGTGTGTGCACCGCCAACCATTTCTCCGCTTGGAGGCAGGAGGAGACCAGTACACTGGTCTCAAAGCCCAGATCCTGAAGCATCTGCTCCAAATCCATGGCGATCAGCAACTCATCCTCAATGATGAGAACAGACGACCCAGAAGATTTATCCATGGTTGGTCCCTTAATCTGGCATGGCAAATTTTTGGCCCACACCCACTATCAGCAGCGGATCGGGCAAAATCAAGTGCGGCCGAATTGTTGATCCATGACCCACACCTGCCCGTGCGATCGAGAGCAGTCCGATGACCGCCCTTTTCAGTGGCCACGACCTTACCCATTTTGGTGTCGACCATCTTGACGGGCTCGGCTGCCAGAGCCGGCAATGTTGTTGCAGCCAAAAGGCCGATCGCGATTAGCAACGTTTTCATGTTTTCCTCCCATTCGGGAGTGCCTGCGAAATGCCGGTAGTACCCAATATAGCGGCCTGGAAACGTCCGGTCGCGAACGTAGTTCCATTGAACGACTAGACAAACGACTCTTGATTGGAATTGGTGATTCGCGACAGCCGTCCACTCACGCTGCAGCGAAATCCCGATGGCGCAAAGACGATGTCGGGAGCTGCACCAAACAACGCGCGCAGCGCCGAGCGTACATAACGAGTGCCATACCCCTGGCGCGTCGGTTCAAGCACAAGAGGACCGCCCACTTCGACCCAATTCAAGGATAAGTCAGGACCATCCTCGTTGGCGATCGCCCAGGCGATTTCAACCTTTCCATCGGAGTGGGAGAGTGCGCCATATTTAATGGCATTCGTTATGAGCTCATGCAAACACAACGCTATTGTCGTTCCGGCTTCCCGGCTCACAACAACATCCGGACCAGTAAAGTCGATGCGACTGACGCCATTGCTGTTGTAGGGAGACGCCGTCTGCTCCACGACTGCGGAAAGCAAGATCTCCTCCCCTCCGGCCTCGAATACGGCGGTATGCACCTTGGACAGCGCCTGTAGACGGCCAACGAAGTCGCTTGACAAGCTTTCGACGGTTGCCGTTCCGCGCCGCGTCATCTGGAAAATCGAGGCAACGCTCGCCAAAATGTTTTTTACCCGGTGGTTCAACTCCAGGCGCAGCTCTTTTTCCCGCTCAAGGGAGTCACGAACCTGGCGTTGGCGCAGTCGGACCAGCAGATTTGACTGGATCACATTCACGAATTCCAATCGCGCAATAGGACGTGTGTGGAACAGCAATCGCGAACCCGGCCATGACGTCTCCAACTGACCGCGGATCCTTGCAAGTGGTGCAGCACGTTCCAGCAAAACGATGATTGGCACTTCCGACCAGTCGGGTTGTTCCGCAAGATGCTCGCCAATTCTAGCGACGATCTCGGGGTAAAGCGCCTCATGCGTGATGACGATGATGCCCGGAGACAGGGCGAGTTGCTGGACTAGATCATCGTCGGCCCTACCGGCTCTTACCTCAACGTCCTGTTCACGCAGGAATGCGGCGATATAATCGGCATCCTTGCGAAAGGGAGCTAGAACGAGCACCCAGTCCAACTCGCTTTCTATTGGAACTGCATTCATTTTGAATCAGGAAGAGGATTGTAAGCGACAACGCTCACGCTTCCACTTTCGATCAGCAGTTCCCGAATATCGAGGTCGTGCGGACCATGACGCTTTTTAACCACAGTGATGTTTCGGCGCAGATGCCCCTCGTGCTCCACAATCCTCAGCAGAAGAACCGTATCGCCTAGGAAACTCACATCGACATCGATCCCCACATTTTGACCGAGCAGGCCATGCTGGGCCACGATCAGCATCGTCAGGACACCGGACCGCGCAAGGTATTTCAGGAGCGACTGGATATCCCGAACCGCTTTCTCGCGGTACGGCAATGAGTTTAGATACCCGGTCAGGCTGTCGATGACCACGACCCGCACCTTCTCCTGTGTAACCGCTGACTGAACAATCTGGCCAAATTCCCCGGGCGAGATTTCGTTCGGATTGAAATCGCGCAGGATCAGCTTGCCATCCTTATGAAACTGCCGCAGTTCCATTCCCAGGCCTTCGGAGCGACGGAAGAAGGTTTCCAACCGTTCTTCGAATAGAAACAGAGCGACACTCTCGCCGCGTTCAAGCGCCGCGGTCGCGTAGAGGGACGACATGGTCGATTTGCCGGTACCGGACTGGCCGATCACCAGTGTCGTGGTCCCGGCCTCCTGGCCACCACCGAACATATCGTCGAGCTCGGCGACGCCGGATTTGATCAGCTGTGGCTTGGCATTCTCCAGCGCGGTGCTTGCCACAATGCGGGGGAAGACGACAACACCTTCACCTTCACGAATAGCCATATCGTGGTAGCCGTCGGCGACCGGCACGCCGCGCATCTTCGAGACCTCGATGCGGCGGCGCACTCCACCATATTCTTCCAGCGACTTGTCAAACCGAATGACGCCGTGGGCAAGTCCTTCTACTTCCTCCCCGCTGCGATCGCCCGCAGTTTGCGTGTCCAGCAACAGCGCCACGACATTCTTCTTCGCGAGGAAGGATTTGAAGCGGATAAGCTCGCGACGAAACCGCGGAGAATCGCCCGTGATCAAACGGATCTCAAGGAGAGAATCGTAGACCAGGCGGCGTGGCTTGTGCTCATCAATTGCTGCTTCGACGGCCTTTCGCGTCTCGTCCAGCCGAAGATCGGCAGTCAAGAATATGCTTTGCTCATCGGCCTCGTTCACAGCGTCCGAGGTCGACAATTCTTCAACGCGGATGCCATCAAGCGTCCAGCCATGCGAAACAGCGATAGATTCAAGCTCTGCGGCGGTTTGTGAAAGCGTGACATACATACAGCTTTCACCGCTCTCGACGCCGGCGCGCAGGAACTGCAACGCGGCCGTCGTCTTGCCCGACCCTGGCGCTCCTTGCAGCATATAAAGATTGAATGCCGGAAGCCCACCCCGCAAGATCTCATCAAGTCCCGAAATGCCGGTGCTGACAATAGGGGGCTTTTTCCGCTTGGGCATATCTCATCTTCCACAAAAAATCGGCAGCGCATTCTCGAAATCGAATTCGCGCATCTTCTTTGCGAGGATGCATTGCAGTTATATTTGTCTTTCTCAAAACATCAACAAGGTTGGCCTGCCGGTTGAAATCAATCCTGGGAGACGGTCTTGCTCACAGCATGTCTGCATTGGCGCTCTAAAAAGTGCATGCCTGCCGAAAACACGCATTGATTGAATGCGTAGCGTGCGAAAACTAAAAGTTGACGCGGACGTGCAACACCGCTAGGGATATGTTTGTCGATATTTGCTTGCTGAGCTTTGGTTACCGCGCGATTAGCACCGCGCCCTGAACGAACCTTCCTTTCAAAAATCGTTATCATCATCCGCAGCGCATTCGTGCTGCGGTCGTCTTATATTGCTATGAAAGGGTTCATTATGACCACTGGCACAGTTAAATGGTTTAATTCCACTAAGGGCTTCGGCTTCATTCAGCCTGACAATGGCGGCGCTGACGCCTTCGTTCACATCTCTGCCGTCGAACGCGCCGGAATGCGCGAAATCGTCGAAGGCCAGAAGATCGGCTACGAGATGGAGCGCGACAACAAGTCGGGCAAAATGTCTGCTTGCAACCTGCAGGCTGTATAATCGGTAACTGCTTTCCTTTGACCACGGATGTACTGGCACTGTCGAAAGCAAATTACCAAGCGAGGTCAGGCAAATCGCCTGGCCTTTTTTGTGCCTGATTGCCACGACGCCCATGCTGGCTGGCTATCCAAGGCTGCAATAATGGGAGGATCCGATGACGGATCAAGCGAACGAACTTCAGGCCATTAATACAGCCTGGCAGATCGCCATTCAGGAAATTTTGAGGATGGTTGTCCGCGACGTTTATAAATCCGGCGACGAAGCATCCTTCCACGCGCATATAAAGCGCATCGAAGAAGCTGCTGTCGACAGTATCTATACCGGGCTGATGCTCCGCGGAACGGATGAGTGGACCGAAGTTCTCGTCAAGGAGAAGGCAAGCAATTTTGTGACCACGCTTCTGACATCGTTCACTTACGACAAAATCTGAAGCTCTCTCGATCCCATACGCCCCCCGCAATTGCAGAAGACGATCGCTGATTGTCAAAGTGTGCCGGCAATTCCAGCCGCTGCTCATAGATTTTTCTCCTCCCACACCAGCGATACCTCGGGCCAGGTTGATTACCCAGTCAGGCAGTTCTGATCAGCGGCGGCGGGGATTAAAACTCGACTTGGCAAAGACGTAGCCCCGAATGAGGCGAATGGCCTGCGCCCGTTCGTCAATCGCTGCTTTGTCCCCATATTTGCTCCACATATGGTACGGAGGACGTGCTTTGTGTCGGATTGCTCGTTTCGGTGATCTCGAAAATGATCCGATCCAGCGGAAATCCGTTTTTATGGCAGCGCCGATAGCGACCTGAATACCGACGCGCGGCTCCTGGAGACGTGGGCGGCAAGTGAAACGACAGGCGCCTATGATCCATCGGCTTGCCCGAAGCCGCAAATGGTCACTGTGCGCTTACCTGCGATATAGATTGAAAGGCACGGATCAATTCCGAGGTGCACGCGTTAGGTATGTTCTGAGGCTGCCTTGAGCCGCCCCGATCCACGCCTGCTGTCACCAGCTCCAGAAGATAGGTGGCCAAAGAGAATTGAGACTTCAATGATCGATGCCTGTATTGTCGTTCTCGTGGTCGAAGACGAACCGTTGGTGAGGATGAACACTGTTGGTGCCCTGGAAGATGGCGGGCTTCTGGTCTTTGAAGCCGCAGACGCCGACGAAGCCATTGTCATCCTCGTCGAACACACGGAAATACAGGCCCTGTTCACGGATATCGATATGCCCGGCAGCATGGACGGCCTCAAGCTGGCGGCCGCTGTTCGTGATCGCTGGCCACCCATCAAGATCATCGTGACGTCCGGCCACCATGCCATTCGAGAGGAGAGCCTTCCGTTCGATGGTCGGTTTTTCAGCAAGCCCTACGATCCCGAAAAAATCATCGGCACCATCCGGGAAATGGTCGCGGCCTGAATGAGGCCAGCTCCTATCATAACCACATTCGGGTCAGCTCTCGTTGCCGCGCACAAAACTTTTGTTACCCGCCCATGAGATGCTGCCCTCTTCGCGAAGAGAACGGAAAGGAAGATAAATCAACGAATTAGGGAACGTTTTCTGCCCGCAAGGGTTACCTCTTTGCATTGGCATACACGTCGTATGCTGGATAATACAGGAGTATCGCATGAAATTTCGTTCGCTCGTTCCCGGTTTGGCTCTCACTCTTATCAGCGGCGTAGCCTTCGCACAAACGACGGCCGCAACTGGTGCAGACGCCGCTCTGGCCGGCCCCGGTATCACGATGGGCAAGACGGCAAACGGTCCCTTAAAATACGTCAACATCCAGGATAGCGATCTGGTCACGTCGAAGCTGGTCGGCGTCGACGTCTACAACAAGCAGAACGAAGCCATCGGTGAAATATCCGACGTGGTCATCGGTGACGGCAAGTCGGTCATTGGCATTGTCGCAAGTGTCGGCGGCTTCCTCGGCATCGGTGAAAGCTACGTGGTTCTCGATCCATCCTCGGTCGCGCTGGCACAGGATAACGGCACCTGGAAGGCTTATGTCGATACCTCGAAGGATGACCTCACGAAGGCTCCGAAGCTCGACTATTCCAAATTGAAGAAATGATGATCGGGGCCAGCTTTAAGCTGGCCCTTTTCCTCGGTCTCGCCTGATGCGATTCACGTCATTTCTATCTGATGTTCATTTCGCACTGATCCAACAAAATCGTCCAGAATCCCTGCGGCACCTGCCTTGTGCGATCGCGCGGCGCCAGGACATGCGAAGAGTGCACCGGCGGACGTCCATTGCCTGCCAGTGGAACCAACAGGCCGCTCAGCACGTTTCAAAAGAGCTCAATAGAGGAGACGAAAAATGGGAAGCACATCCGACAAGATCAAAGGCGCCGCGAATGAAATGGCCGGCAAGGCACGCCAGGCCGTAGGCAAGGCTGTAGACAATCACGAGGAGCAGGCCAAGGGCGCTGTCCAGGAAGCCAAGGGCAAAATCCAGGTTGCCAAGGGCAATGCGAAGGATGCCATCAAGAACTTCGTCGACAAGGCCTGAAGTCAAATCACTGGTCACAATTTAAGCCCGCGTTCGCGGGCTTTTTAATGGGAGAAGATCGCATGAAATTCACTGCCTCAGCCGCCGCGGGCGCACTCGTCCTTTTCGCAGCAAACCATGCCTTTGCACAGGCGGCCCAAGACCCCGCTGTGAGCGCCTGTAAATCGACCGGATTGCTCGCCCTGCAGGAGCGGTCGCCTGAGATCACCGATCTCGTGATGGACATGGAAAGCCTTGCCATCAGCAAGGCCGACACCAAGGTCGAGGACGTCGCCGTCAAGACGGTTATTCTGGGAGAGGCCTACATCGCCCGCAAGGAAAAGACCGGAAAGCCCGACAGGTTCGTCTGCTTGCTTGGCGACAAAGGCAAAGTTCTGCTGACTTTCTTTACGGCTCAGTAGACGATGAGGGTTCCCAGCTCCGAGCACTCAGGGTTTCGCGAGCGCGCTACTCCGGTCGTCGTTGTGCAATCGGACTAAGCCGATAATAAGCGGCGAGTACCAGCGCCGTGCCGGCTGCCATGATGATCTGGCGGACGGCGGACGGTGTGTGGTTTCGCGAGTTGTCCAGATGACGATGTCGCCGGGCCTGAGAACGGCAAGCACGTTCTGGTCGATAACATCTGGATCCCTGTGCAAGCCGTGCTGCGCGCGCAATCTCCTTGCTCGACGTTTCGGGCGGCAGCTGCGTGCGCGCTGCACCGAAACGTTCGCGAGACAAGATCTGTGACCTGTTCGGTCGCTTCTGCGTATAATCATGCAGTCGGTGTAGGGCGCACCGACCAACTGTGGCAGGAATGTAACGGCGCGCCACTACCGGTCGTAGTTAGCACTCAAAAGCCTGCCTTAATTCGAGGAGGCAGAATTCCACGACCTATATCGACCTTGAGCATCGCAAGAATTGAAAACGAACTTTCGGCTACGTCCAAGGAACCACTATGAAAAAGCTTATTCTCGCCGCCCTGATCTCAACCTCGCTGGTCTCCGCTGCCGCCGCTGCCGACATGGTTACGCCAATGCAGCCGCCTTCGGCAGTCGATAACGGCATGGGCTTTTACCTCGGTTCGCTGAGTTCGGTATCCTTCCTGAAGCACACCGACTTTGACGTAGGCGGCTTCAACATCAACACCAAGTATGACACGGGCTTCTACAGTGCTATCCGCGGTGGCTACAACTTCGGTTCCATGGGCTACGTGACGCCACGCGTCGAACTGGAAGTCGGCTACGGCAGCGCCTCGGTCGATGAGCACCGCGTGACCGGTTTTGGCAGCGTTGGATCGATCAACTCCTATGGCGACGCAAACACGATCCAGGGCTTCGTCAACGGCTACCTCGACATCCCGCTCGCCCCGGCCGGCGACACAGGCTTTCTGTCGGTCTTCACGCCTTACGTCGGCGGTGGCGTCGGCGCGATCAACCTGAAGCTCCGCAAGCAGGGCGTCGGATCGGTTGGAACGCTGATCGACGACGATGACACCGCGTTCGCCTACCATCTCGACGCGGGCGTCGGCATCAATCTCCAGAGCGTATTTTCTGGCTCGACGCTGTTCGAGAAGACGTCGCTGGACATCGGCTACCGCTATACCGCCGCTGACAACTTCGACTTCACAGCGCGCGACGGCACGTCCTCGAGCACGGACTTCAGCAGCAACGCTGTCACCGTTGGCTTCCGCAAGCAGTTCTGATCGGTTGACACTTTGAAACCATCGAAGGTCTCCGCAGGTTTTGCGGAGACCTTCGAAACACACCTATAAGCTTATGCGGCAAACGCCATCTCAACTCTGTTGCGGCCAGACCGCTTCGCGGTGTAAAGAGCGGCATCGGCGGCCTTCAGCGCCTCAGCCACCTCCGTCCGATGAATATTGGTTGCGCTCGCGCCAGCACTTATTGTCACGGATACCCCGCCTGCTTGGCTCGTGACGATATTTGCCTCTACACGCAACCGTATTTTTTCTGCGACGGCTGCAGCTTTCTGACTTCCCAAACCGGGCAACAGAACTGCAATCTCCTCGCCGCCAAATCGAGCGACGATGTCCGCCTTGCGGACTGACGCCGCGATGATGGAGGCAACGTTCATCAACACGGTGTCACCCGTATCATGGCCGAATGTATCATTCACCGCTTTGAAATGATCGATGTCGATCATAATGACGGAGTATTCGCCGTTCGGGTTGTGTCCCAGAGAAAGAGCTAACGCAGCTTTGGCATCAAATGCGCGTCTATTGACCAACTTGGTCAATGGATCGACTGCAGCATCATGCTCAAGCGCTCGGAACAGCCTCATACGCTTTCCTTCATTCGAGAGGAAATCATGCAGCAGAAAAATTCCAATCGGATTGGCGATCATTATCAGCATAACCGCATGATAGTTGAAGGACGCCACCGAAAGATGGGGCAGCGCCAGTACGGAAACGGTCGACATTGTGGCGGCGGCACTGAGAGCGGCAGGGCGTCCGAGCCGCTGCCTGAAAAAGCGATTGGGAATCATACCGACAGCAATTCCGGCAGCAGCGGTCACAGAGATGCTGATGAGGCCCGCATAAACCCCTGCTCCTCCAAGCCAAATCCTGTAACCACCGAGTACGATGGCTGTGATCATTGCACCGGCTAGCCCAGAGAAGGTGTAGGCGAGCGCAAGGATCGGAACGCGCCCATCGTAAAACACACCTGGCGCAAAAATGACCGGGTCATTCATGGAAAGGATACCGGCAGCCGCGAAAAGGAATCCAACGCCGATATTGCCGGCGACGGCCCCCGTGGTGGCCTGGATCACCCGGGAATATCCAAGGATCACGAGAGCTGACATGGCCAAGCTTCGACATAGCCCTATCAGCAGCGTGCTTTCATCCATTCGTTTGTACCTCGCCTTTTCCCGTTCGAAAATGACAGGGCTGGCCTAAGGGAGGATGAAGAACAATCGCGGATTATTGGATTTCACATCTAGATGCAGTAATTGGCTGCGATATCCCGAGTTGCGCAGGCCCGCGTGAACGCCAACTGAATGGCGTCTTCAGCATTGGTTCGAATAACCTTTGCTCCCAGTGGTGCCGAAGATACAGGTGCGCTTGCGACCGGCCTGCGCTTCTATTCGCTGTATCGCAACATTCGGGGCGCCGGCATTCGCCAGTCGGGGCACGGCAATACCGCCGGCATAAGCCAGAACAGTCACGGCGATCTCGGTATCAGCGAGCAGCATGGTAACGGCCATTCCGCCATCCTTCGGCAGAATGGCAACGACAATGCTTACGGCGTTTTCCAGTTCGGTAGAGATACCAGCGCCAATGTCGAGCAGAACGGCGATGGCGGTAGCGGCGCCACCTTCAGCTATGGCTGGTGACAGGGAGATCGCGGGCATCGTTGCGATCCTCAGCAGCATCTCGCCGAGCTTTGCAAGGTCGTCCAGATACGGAAAAGCCCGGCACGATGGCCGGGCTTCGATGCTCGTGGGCTTGGACGGCTAGTCTTTGTGCTCGGGCATTTCCTTGAGCTCATCCTTCGTCCAGTTTGTGACGGCATGGATGTCGCCATCCCCGTCGCGCATGAATTCCAAATCGGTCAGCGCAACGCTGACAGGCTTTGCTCCGATGCCAAGGAAGCCGCCTACGTCGATGATTGCGGTGCCGCCTGCGCCGGAGCCGTGAATGTGATCCAGTTTGCCGACCTTGTGGTCGTCGGCGCCATAAATGGTCGCGCCTTCAAGCACGGCAGGCGTCAGTTCGATCGTGGCGAGACGAACATGATTTGTATGATCCATTGGTGATCCTCCTTGTTTCCTGAAAAGAGGTAACCCGAAGCGAACGAGGTTTGTTCCGTCTCCATGCTGACAAGCGATGTCACTTTCCATTTAACTGCCAAGCGACACCAAGATCTAGTGCATGGGCTGGAGACCTTTGGGTTCGGACGACATGCTTGACGTAAGTTTCGTGCGCCAATGTTCCAGGCGCGAGAAATTTTACCGGCATGAAGCTGGCCCCCCAAGATCAAGAACAAGAACAAGCGTGCCAGCCGGTTCAGCGCTCCCTACGTGTCACGATAGTGCAAACAGGTGACAACGACCGCAACTTCCGCTGATTTTCGTCGGCGATCGGAGGGCGTTGTGAACCTCCTGGCTGTCGTCAAAACGCCTTGGAATCTCGCAGTGGCAGGAGCGTGCGATATAAATCCCAGCGTGGTGGAACGAAATATGGACATCGAAGAGATATTGTACATTCAGGGATGTGGCATGCGCGATCGTATCCTTGGTCTGACACCTGCAGAAAACCCCGTATTGCAGCAGCGGTTACGCACCCCGGAACACCGTTCAGATCTTGTTTCGGCGTGGGAGTTTGGCTGGGCGATAGAAGATGCTATCCGCCGTACGAGATTGCCCATTACTGAACTGAGTCTGGTTGGCGCCTGCTAAACTATCTCCATGACCAGCACCATCACGGACGTGCTCCTAACTTCGTATCACCACGGAGGCGTCACGATATCCAGGATCGAACAATGTGGATCAGCACCGAGGGCTCACCCCTCAATGTTCCCGCGCAAGGCACTGAAATAGAAATGCAAAATTGGAACCGTCCGGGGTTATGATCGGCGCTGACGTTGACCCTGTGCAGGTCACCAATTTGCTCGCAAAGTCACGCACTTGTTGCCTTTCGACTGAGGTCAACCTTCGGTGCTGATTTACACCGCAACGCCTTCGCCCGCGGTGCCGGCCTTCGTATCGACTACTTCTTGCTGAGCCCGTCCCGGCGTGACCGGCTGACAGCGCTGGCGTCGACAGGTTCGCTCGGGCCGGGGACCGCACCAGCGATTACGCGCCCGTGTGCATTGAACACGTGGTATGCCCCCGCGGAATGATCTGGGTCTAATGTTAGTGCATGCGGAGGTTTCACCGTTTCGAGTAGGTGGGGACCAATTTCATCTGCGAGCCGTGCCGCCTTGGTGCATACCGTAAACTGATGTAATATCGACGGTCAGAGAGGCGTCCGATGGCATCAAGCTTCCACATACACAATGCAGACGGGTATGAGCAGCTAATGGGTCGCTGGAGCAAAGAGCTCGCGCCTCGGTTCATTGAGTTTGCTGGAATTTCCGGCGGCGAAAAAATCCTCGATGTTGGTTGCGGCACGGGCAGCCTGACATTCACTCTCGCCAGTTTTGCGGACCTCAGCGAGATTACGGCGATCGACTATTCCGACATCTTTGTCGAAGAGACCACCCGCCGAAATTCCGACCCGCGCATAGTAGTCCGCCAGGCAGACGCCTGCGCCCTGCCCTTCGAGGAAGGGACGTTCGATCGGGCGCTGGCGCTGTTGGTGCTCCATTTTGTGCCGGAGGCAAGCAAGGCCATTGCCGAGATGCGCCGCGTCGTCAGGCCAGGCGGCGTAGTGGCGGCGGCCGTGTGGGATCATTTCGGCGGCATGTCAGGCATGCGTATGGTAATCGACACCGTGGCGGCACTCAGCGACCGCGGCCGTCAGCTCCGTGCACGTTACTGCTTTCAACCGATGACTCAACCAGGCGAAATGAGCCAGGCTTTCGCAGAGCAGGGTCTCATCAGTGTGAGCGAAACACAATTGATGGTTCGTATGGTCTATCAAGACTTCGATGACTTTTGGGCACCGATTGCTGCCGGCGAGGGCCCCTTGGGAAATTATATCGGCTCCTTGGAGGATTCAGAGCGGACGCGGACGGACGCGGCGGTGCGTGACGCTTATGAAGCAGGTCACCCAGATGGCCCAAGGTCATTTGCAAATATCGCATGGGCATGCCGGGGGCTCGTTCCCTAAATGCGCGGTTGGCTGCCTTGAACGGGATCGAATCGCCGCCTCGTTGATGCGGCTTCAACGCATGTCCGAATGCATTGATATCCCCGAGATTTCAGGCTTCATAAGTCGGATTAAGCAAAAAACTCAACTCGGGATCGCTTCTGTTACGTGGAAGGGTGTACATGCCACTCCGCAACAATCATGGGAAACGTCGAAAAACATCCGGCTGGTGTGGCCACCGTTGTGCACAATTTTGCCCAACAAACAGGAGCTGCAATGGGCGTCGCCATCTTCGGCATGGTGATCGCCGCGCTTCAATCGTTTGAGGCAGACGTGCATGCGGTGCTCGGCCACGTTGGTTTCGCGATCCACGGTAAATGCCAGCGAAATCAACGGTAGCCAAGCAACCGCTCTTGAGGCCGGGATCACGAATGCTGCCGTTCGCTAGTCGCTGCAACCACCGAACCAGGCTCTGCATGCATCAAACAGGCCTTTGGGATCTCCCTCTCCAACCCACGCCACATGCCCATCAGGACGGATCAGTATGGCGGTCGGCGTCCGGACCGCGCCGATAACGGGAAGCTCGAACACGCCGTCAAATTTCGCATCGACCACCTTGACCCGATTTGTCCATCCCTCGATAGCGAGCGAACCTGGTTTTCCGAAATTGAGTAGCACTGGCCGCGCATCATGCAGGAGCATGAAGACACGCGTCGGCCCGGCCGCGGTAACGATGTCCAGATCGGGCATTCGGCGGCCGAGCAACGGGTGCCCCTCGCCAAACTCGTAGCGAATGTCGAGACCGGACATCATCGCGGAGTACCATTTGCGCGCTTCGTCCATTTGCATCACCGAGGCCATCAATTCGCGCAAGGCATTCGTCCGGTCGTCGCCGCGGTTGAGCGCCGTGAGCGCCAGCGTGTGCTTGAGCAAGGCTGCTCCGACCGGGTGCCGCTCCGCATGATAGGTGTCCAGCAGGTCGTCCGGCGAGATGCCCTTGACCACCTGCGATAACTTCCAGCCTAGATTGACGGCATCCTGCAAGCCGATGTTCAACCCCTGCCCGCCGACCGGGGAATGCACATGGGCGGCATCTCCGGCCAGCAATATGCGTCCTTTACGGTAGGAGGCTGCCTGTCGCGCCGCATCGGTAAACCGCGAGAGCCAAGTAATATTGTGGACGCCGAAGTCCGATCCGTAAGCGGCGACGAGGGCTTCGCGAAGCTGGTCGTCAGTTGGTTGATCGTCCCGTTCGAGACGCTGCTCTGTCACGACGCCACGAACGCGATTTTCGTCGTCCAGCCTGCCAATGGCATAGACGCCCCGTTCGCCATGACGCATGCCCAAAGGCGGTTCGTCTGCCATGTCGGCCTCGAAAATCAGGTAGCTGAGGGCAGGCTCCCATCCCGGGAAGTCGATACCGGCTGTCTTGCGGACGAGACTGCGGCCGCCGTCGCATCCGACAAGGTATTTCGACCGCAGTATCCGGCCATCGTCCAACGCGATTTCGACGTCAGCGTCTCTCTGCACGAAGCCCGTTATCTCGCAGCCGCGATAGACATGCACCGGCAGCTCGGAGATCCAGTCGGCAAGGCCGCGCTCAATCCTTTCCTGCCACAGCGCTAGGGTGTAGTTGTGGCGGGTCTGGCGGTCGCTGGCGTCGAGAACGACACCGGCAAACGGCACGACGTAGTGCTTTTTCCCCTGCGCGATGAAATGGTCGGCGAGGCCGCGCTGGTCGAGCACTTCGATCGATCGCGGATGCAGTCCGCTTGCCCGTGAGCCCTCAACGTCCTGGTTTATACGCCGCTCGACTATTGCGACATCGACGCTCGCAAGAGCCAATTCACCAGCCATCATCAGCCCCGTTGGGCCGCCTCCGGCAATAATCACTTCATGTTCGAACACCTGCATTTGCCACCTCGCAGATTCAGTAGGGCCTGTCTTTTACCAGGTGGCGGGGGCCTTGAAGCAAGAGGCTTGCGCATCATATTTCTGTCGTGACGGGGCAGCGTCGATTATTGCGCAATCATCGTTCAAGAGGCACCGAGTGTTGAGACGCAACAGCGACCGCCACCCTTGAGCGTCGCCAAGGCGCAAGCGTTGTTATTGCTTCTGAGGGATGAAGGCGGTGCTTTTGGGGCGCAGCGATCAAGGGTGTTAATCGGCAGCGAACCCTGCCGCCAGCGGATTTTGTATTAAGCACCCGATAATACTCTCGCGAGATTGTGAATTTTCGCGGGCCGAAGCTTACTGGGATGGAATGGCACCTCGCAGGTGCATTTTGGCCGCCTCCGGTCTTTGCCGGAAGCGGCGTAGCACAGCCAGCTTATTTGGCGGCCTTGACGAACTCCGTCGTGTAGGTCTTCGACAGGTCGATCGACTTACCCTGAACGTTCTTCGAAAACGCTGAAAGAACGGCAAGAACGGTCTTCGGACCATCTTCAGGCATGACGCCATCGGGCGTGAACATCGCCTTGCCGTTTTCAAGCGCTTTCACATAGCCTTCCTTGTCGCCGATGTAGAAATCCTTTGGCATCTTGTCGGCGATTTCGGCGGCGGAATGGGTGTTGATGAAATGCAGCGTCTTGACGAAGGCGTTGGCGAGCTTCTGGGTCTCCGCCTTGTGATCATTGATCCACGACGTCTGCATATAGAGAGAGGCTGCCGGATAGGTGCCGCCGAGCACTGCCTTGGTGCCGGCCATCGTACGCATATCGATCAGGACCTTGGCTTCGCCGGTCTTCAGCAGATGCGAGATCGTCGGCTCAGTGGTCATCCCAGCCTGAATGGCATCCTGCTGCAAGGCGGCTATGAAAGTCTGGCCGGCGCCGACCGGAACCGAGGTGAAATCGCTTAGCTTCAGGCCGTTTTTGACCGCCAGATACTGCGTCAGGAAATTGGTCGACGAGCCGAGACCCGTGACGCCAAGGCTCTTACCCTTGAAATCAGCCGGCGACTTGATCTCGGGATGTTTGCTGGACACCAGCTCCACTTCGCCGGGCGCCTGGCTGAATTGCACGACGGACTCTACAAACTTACCCTTGCCTTGAAGATCGATGCAGTGATCATAGAAACCGACGACACCCTGGACCGCGCCGGCAAGCATTTCGTTTTCCGCGTCCACGCCGGCGGGCTCATTGAGAAGCTCGACCGTGAGACCCTCGTCCTTGAAGTAACCCAGCGATTCAGCAAGCTTGGCCGGCAGATAGATCTGCTTTTCATAGCCGCCGACCATGATGGAGATCTTGTCGGCTGCCTGTGCCGCCGTCGCCCCGAGCGAGACCGCCGCCATCGCAAGGGAAAGGGCCGCGGAATAAAAGAGAATGCCTGTCGAACGCATTGATGTCTCCTCCCGTTAACTGCCGGCGGCACTTGAACACCACAAGGCAGACGCTTCCTCCTGAAGCGAGAAAGACTTGCACCAGCAACCTTTCAGTGAGCTGAAGGGATGCCGACAGCTCTTCATTCGCATGACACGATTTTACTTTCAGGAGATATCGATGATGTCCGAAGACGTCGATTGCGGTCGGGATTGATGCCATTGCAGTCCTGCGGATCGCTTCATGCACAGACGAAGCGATCTGCATTAATTGAATGCCCCGAGGCCATGAAGGGTCGCCGATGCATCACACTTTTCACCGGCAGATTTCGCCAACGACGTCATCGCTATTCCCGTATTAAGCCTGCACGACATCGCCGATCATGAAGTGCGCAGCGCCTCAAAAATTGAGGTTGAAGGTTCTGTTGAGGGTAAAGCCGATAATATTCTGGTCGGGTGAGCCGAACCGCGAGGTGATCGGGCTGTCGGCGGCGTCGCCCACTAGACGGTTATATTTCTCATAGACCTGCACGCTCCATTGAGGCGTGATCGTATAGGTCGCCGCCACCGTGAAGCCGACCGATTTCAGGCCGCCGGCCGCGTCGAAGGCGCTGACATGACCGTTTCTTGCGGCTTGACCCGCCGAGATGCCAAAGTTGCTGCGCATGTAGGTGGTGTCTGCCAGCGACATGCGTGGCCCCGCCGACAGGACCAGCTTGTCGCCAACCGGCTGAAACCAATCAAGCGCCAGATCGGCGACCAGACCGTCGCCGCCCCAAAGGGACTGGCGTACTTCCGTCCGCAACCGAAGCTGATTTTCCATCAGCCAATATTGTGCGAAGCCGCCGGCATCGAAATTCCAGCGCACCCTGCGCTGGCTCTGTATATGCAGATTGTTGAGGTCCAGGCGATCGTCCCTCAAGCCGACGACGGGGCCGATTTCAAGGCTACCGAGGTCGAAGAGCGTATAGTCGAAATTGTCGTCCGGAGCGCTGTATTCAGGGGACTCACCGAGGCGATAAAAGTCGAAAGACGGAAGGGCACCGAAGGTATAGCGCTTCGAGCCTTCGTAGCTCGGCCCATACTCCACCGTAGTGCCGAGCGTCACGACCCAAGTGTCCGAAGGAGATTTAGCCGCCTGCTGCGCCATGACGGGTGTCGTCGGCAGGGCGGTAAATGCCAGCAAGAAGACCGTCGTGTCCAAGTGCAGGTTTAGACACATGGGTCGGCTTATGGAGAATACGTTGCAGCGCATGTCAGCCTTCATCGATCAACCCTCGCAAATACGATCTTGACCTGCAGCCCAGGTTCGACGTTCGCCATGAAAATGCGCGCACCATGAAGGTCAGCGACGGCCTTCACCAGGCTGAGCCCAAGCCCGCTGCCGGGGGAAGTGCGGCTTTTCTCCAGTCTGTAGAGACGGCGGAACACATTGCCGTGCTCCTGTTCGGGGATGCCGGGACCGTTGTCCTCCACATATGTCGTGATCGTTTCGGCATCTGCCTCACTCCGGATCACGATGTCGGTTCTTGCGGGGCAGTGACGAATGGCGTTCTCGATGAGATTGGCATACATCTGGGTCAGCAGTTCGCGGTCGCCCAAAATAATCGCGCCGGGCTGGTCCAGGCTGCTTTTGAGTTGCTGGCCGTTATCCTCGGCGACACTGGAATATATGTCGGCAAGGGATTGCAGGATATTGCCAAGATCGAGGATGTCGAACCTCGATTTGCGGGCCCCGGCCTCGATCTGGGCAATCCGCAACAGCGCCTCGAAAGTTTCGTTGATGCGGTCCGCCTCGGCGCTTGCGGCCTCGAGCTCAGCGATGACCGCCTGGCCGCTCTCCTGCTTGGCCAGCGCCTCGTCGATGGTCATTTTGAGGCGGTTGAGTGGGGATTTCAGGTCGTGGGCTATATCGGCGCTGACCTGCCGCATGCCTTCGACCGTGGCGGCGAGGCGCGCAAGCGCGTCGTTGATGTCGTGGGACAGCAGATCGACGTCATCGCCACGTCCGACAATCGGAATCCGGGCATTCAGGTTTCCTCGCGCCACATGCTCCATCGTGCTTCGCACGGCGCCGAAACGCCGTTGCACGCGCAGCGCAATCAATCCGCCGCCGGAAATCGCCAGCAGCAAAACGATGATGGAGGCCCAGCCAAAGCTTTGCAGCATGATTGCTTCGATGTTCTCGGTTTCCCGTCGACTGAGACCGACAGTCAGGCGATTTCCGTCAACGGCGCCTGAGAAAATCCGGTATTGCAGGTCGTCGGGCAGTTGCATCTCTTCGCCATCGATGTTGCTCCAACCCTGTGGAAACTTGAGATCAGGGATATTGCCGGCAAGAACCTTTCCCGAGGGATTGACGAGTGAGAACACGCGCTGGCGATCGCCGGCTGCCTTGATATAGGTCTGCACCGTATCAAGCAGGTCCGTGATGTCCTGATCGCCATAGGCCGCGGCGATCACCGCAAAGGTCTCCTGAATGGTCTGGTCCTGGCGCTGCTGGAGTTCCCATCGAACAAGCTGATAGACGATCATGCCCGTGATGATGAAGGCGCTGATGAACATCAGCGAGAAGATCAGCGCCAGGCGAAACGACGTACTGCGCAGAATGTTATCGCGGCGCATGCAACGAATAACCGGTGTTTCTGATCGTATGAAGGAGCTGAACGTCGAAGGGCCTGTCGATTTTTCCGCGCAGCCGGCTGATATGCGTTTCGACCACGCTGGTCTTCGGATCGAAATGGAAATCCCAGACGCGCTCAAGGAGCATCGTGCGGGTGAGAACCCTGCCCTCGTTGCGGGCGAGAACCTCCAGAAGCGTAAATTCGCGCGGTTGCAGCTCGATCTCCACCCCTGCCCTGGTGACGCGGCGTTTCATCATGTCCATCGTCAGATCGGCGACCTGCAGCACGGTCTTCTCGGCGACCGCGGGCGGGCGGCGGGCAAGCGCGTTGACGCGCGCCAGGAGTTCGGAGAATGCGAACGGCTTGACGAGGTAGTCGTCGGCTCCTGCTTCCAGACCCTCCACACGGTCGTCGATGCCAGCGATCGCGCTCAGGAAAAGCGTCGGCGTCTTGACGCCGGCGGCGCGCATCGAGCGCACGATCGACAGGCCGTCGAGACCCGGCAGCATCCGGTCGATGACATAAACATCATAGGTCTCGCGGATGGCATGGAAAAGTCCGTCCTGCCCGTCCGGCAATACGTCGCATACATGACCCGCTTCACGCAGGCCGCGCGCGATGAAATCCGCCGTTTTGATGTCGTCCTCTATGAGCAGTATACGCATAAGACAATCCGTTCCCCATGCCGGCAGTGAAATGGCATCGCTTTGAAGCGACCCCGTCCGTCACCATCCAGTTTAGCAAGTCCTGGCAAGTCAGGATAGGAGATGCAACCGAAGAGATCCTCTTGATATCCAATATATCCCGGCCGGCCTCTGGCACCGTTGCTCGATGGCCGGAGGCAATTCCGGCTTTAAGATCAAACCTTCGCCACAGCCTTGCCGACACCTTACCTATCCGTAAAGTCTCGGTAGCTCATCGGGAAAAGGCCGATCTATCTCGAATTTGCCGCTTCACGGCCCATGTTGGCACGACGGACCAGCTCATAGGCATGCGAGACGGCATTGGTGCGCGGGCGCGACAGACTGTTGAGCGCCAGATAGACGACGGGGGTGGTGAAGAGGGTAAGGACCTGCGACACGATCAATCCACCGACGATCGCGATCCCGAGCGGAACCCGAAGCTCGGCACCCGCTCCCGTCCCAAGCGCCAGCGGCAAGGCGCCGAGAAGCGCTGCAAGGGTCGTCATCATGATCGGCCGGAAACGAAGCAGACAGGCCTGGCGGATGGCTTCCACCGGCGGCAATCCCTGGTTCCGTTCCGCCTCCAGCGCGAAGTCGATCATCATGATCGCATTCTTCTTGACGATGCCGATCAATAGAATGATGCCGATCATGCCCATGATCGAAAGATCCTGACCGCATAGTCTCAGCGCCACAAGTGCGCCGAGACCGGCGGACGGCAGTGTCGATATGATCGTCAACGGATGAATCGCGCTCTCATAGAGTACGCCGAGAACGATGTAGACGGCGATCACGGCGGCCAGAATGAGCCACGGCTGGCTGCTCAGCGAATCCTGGAAGGCCTGCGCCGTCCCCTGGAAGGAGCCAATGATCGTGATCGGCATGCCGGCGGTCTGCTCGGCGCCATGGATGGCCGTTACCGCGTCGCTGAGGGCAATGCCCGGTTTCAGGTTGAACGACAGCGTCGTTGCGGGCATCGAGCCCTGATGGTTGATCGAGACGGGCATGACGCCGGTCTTCAGCGAACCCAGCAGGCTGAGGGGCACCAGCTTCTGTGTGGTGGCCGACCTGACGTAGAGATGGCCGAGCGCCTCCGGCGACAGTGCAAACCGCGGGTCGAGCTCCATCACCACATGATATTGGCTGACCTGCGTAAACAGCGTTGCCACCTGCCTCTGCCCGAAGGCGTCGTAGAGCGTTTCGTCGATCGCTTCGATGCTGATGCCCAGTCGCGCCGCCGTCGCGCGATCGATGTCCAGTGTGAGGCTGCTTGCAGCCTTCTGCTTGTCCGATATGACATCCTGGAGCTGCGGCAGGGCCGCCAGCGCCTTCGTCATCACCGCTGCCCATTTGTCGAGTTCGGCGGGGTCTGGCCCCTGCAGCGTGTACTGATACTGAGAGGCGGCGGATCGCCCGCCGACCTGAATGTCCTGGCGGACCTGCATGCCGAATGTCAGGCCTTCGAGACCGGAGACCGCCTTCTTCAATCGTGCCATCACCTCAGGCGCCGGGCTTCTCTCGCCGAACGGCTTGAGATTGATCTGCACCTGGCCGACGCTGGCCGACGGGCTGGGGTTGATCCAATAGGCGGTATTGTCGACGGCGGGGTCGGCCATCACGATCTTTCCAAGTGCCTGCATGCGCTCGGACATATTGTCGAACGAGATATCCGTTGCCGCCTGCGCCTGGCCCTGAATGAAGCCGGTATCCTGTTGCGGCAGGAAGCCCTTCGGAACCACCACATAGAGCCACAATGTGGCTCCGAGCGTCGCGATGGTGATGGCCAGTGTGATCAGGCGGTAACGCAGGACGATATCGAGGCCATAGCCATAGCCTCGCGTGCAGGCATCGAAAAACGCTTCGGACCAGCGATAAAGGCGGCCCCGCGGCCGCCCGTGCTCATGCTTGATAAGCCAGGCACAGAGCATCGGCGTAACGGTAAGCGACACCACGCCGGAAATCAGGATGGCGACGCTCACCGTCACCGCGAATTCGCGGAAAAGGCGCCCGACGATGCCACCCATCAGCAGAATGGGAATGAAGACGGCGATCAGCGAGACGGTCATGGAGACGATGGTGAAGCTGACTTCGCCGGCGCCCTCGATGGCGGCCCGCAGTTTGGGCTTTCCCTCTTCGATGTGGCGGACGATGTTTTCGATGACGACGATCGCATCGTCCACAACGAAACCGACAGCGATAGTCAACCCCATCAACGACAGGTTATCCAGACTATAACCCATCAGATACATGACGGCGAAGGTGCCGACCAGCGACAGCGGAATAGTGACGGCCGGAATGAGCGTGGCCCACAGGTTCCGCAAGAAGCAGAAAATAACCATCACGACCAGCGCAATCGTGATGAGCATGGTGATCTGGACGTCACGGATGGAGGCGTCGATGATCTGCGTACGATCACCCACGACCGAGAGCTTGATGCCGGCCGGAAGAGAGGCCTGCAGCATGGGAAGCCGATCCTTGATGGTCCGGATCGTATCCAGCACATTCGAACCGGCCATCTTGTGAACGTCGATCATCACGGACCGGTTCATCTGCAACCACGCTGCCTGGTTCGAGTCCAGCGGGGCCGTCAGCACGGTGCCGATATCCTGGACAAGGATCGGCGCGCCGTTGCGATAGGCGATGACCATCGATTTGTAGGCCGGTACGTCGACGATCTGATCGGTGGCGTCGAGCACCATCGTCCGCCCGCCGCCGGTGACCGATCCTTTCGGCGCGTTCAACGTTTGCTGTCCGATCGCCGTGCGGACATCTTCCATTGTAAGGCCGCGCGAGGCTACCTTGTCGGGATCGAGACGCACCCGGATCGCCGGACGTTCCGGCCCGTGGAAATCCACCAGCCCGACACCGTCCATCTGGGAGATCTGCTGCGCGATGATGTCTTCGGCATAATGGTCGAGTTCGGTCAGCGGCAGCCTGTCCGAGGTCAAGGCCAGGGTCAGGACCGTCGCCTCCGCCGGATTGGCCTTATGAAAGGCTGGCGCGCTTGGGAGATCCTTTGGAAGCTGGCCGCTGGCCGCGCTGATTGCTGCCTGCACATCCTGCGCAGCGCTGTCTATGTTGCGGTTCAAGTCGAACTGCATGGTGACGTTGGTGCGGCCGGAGGAACTAACCGAGGTCATCTGCGACACGCCGGCAATTGTCGAAAGCTGATTTTCCAGTGGCGTTGCGACCGATGTCGCCATGGTGACGGCGCTGGCGCCGGGAAGCGTGGTCTCGATCTGGATCGTCGGGAAATCGACCTGCGGCAACGATGCGACCGGCAGCATCATATAGGCGACGGTGCCAAGAAGCAGAACCCCGAGCGCAAGCAGGCAGGTTCCGATCCTACGCCGGATGAAGATCTCTGAAAGGCTCATTGGCCCTGATCTCCAGCGGCAGCCACATGCGGCGTAGAAGGTCGCGCCTTGACCAGCGTGCCGTCCGTCAATCTCGACTGGCCCGAGATCACCACGTTATCTCCCGGCTTCGGGCCGGATAGAAGAGTCGTCACGCCGGCGGCAACTGGGCCGGTGTTCACCGAGACCGTAGCGACCGTGCTGTCCGGCTTCACTATGAAGACATAGGGACCTGTCTGGCCATTCTGGATGGCGGCGGATGGCACGACCGTCGAGCCTCGATCGGTCCTTAGAATAATACGGGCGCTCACCAGCTCTCCGGGCCAGAGCGCCAGGTCGTCATTGGAAAAGACAGCCTTGAGCTTGACCATGCCGGTGCTCGTATCGACCTGGCTGTCGATGACGGACAATTTGCCGTCGGCCAGATGGCGGACGCCGTCCCGGCTGTCCACCGCAACGGAAAGAGCGCTCTGAGCCTGCCCGGAAACCAGATCGGGCAACTCGTCCTGCGGCAGGGAGAAAAGAACCGCGATCGGCTGCATCTGCGTGATGGTAACAATCCCGGTGGCGTCATTGGCGTGGACGATCGCGCCCTGCTCCGCCTGACGCAGACCTGCGCGGCCGCTGATCGGAGCGGTGACGGAGGCAAAGCTGAGGTTCAGCTTGGCGGTCTCAATCGCAGCCTGCTCTCCGGCGGCCGTCGCCTCCATAACAGCGACTTGCGCCGTGGCGGTATCGGCGGTTTGCGTCGTGCCGCTTCCCGTGGTCGTCAGCTTCTTGGCGCGCGCCTCGTCGATCTTGGCGGCATTGAGCTGAGCGATATCCTTCTGATAGGCGGCCTGCGCCTGGTCGATGGCTGCCTCATAGGGCCGGGGATCGATTTCGGCAATGACGTCGCCCGCCGTGACATTCTGTCCTTCGGTGAAAAGCACCTTCTGCAATTGCCCATCGACCCTGACTTTCACGTCCACCGCCGTGAGCGGCGTGACATATCCGAGGCCGGACCGTTCGATCGGAACATCCTGTGTCGAAACGGATGCGGTTTCGACCGGCACCGATGCAGGAGCGGACGAGCTAGCCTGTGGTGCGGATTGGCTTTTGTTTGCGGGCAATGCGAAGAATATGGCTGCTCCGGCAGCCGCGATGCAGGCAACGGCTCCCAATGCGATCTTACCGCCACCTGATGTCGTGTCGGGCTTTAGAGGATCCGGGCCGTCCATGTTCATTCTCCATTGCCTGGCCGTAAGGGCCATCCTTATGATTTCAAAAAATCTTTCATGTCGCGGCATCGCGTTGGGACGCTGCGGAACATGGCTGGCGGCATTCAAGAGGGTTTGATGCTCCTCCAATCATCATGGCCTCTGATTGCGACAGGCGACTGCGAGAAGAGTAAATATCGCAATGTCATTTCACCAACCTGAAGCGCAGCAGCATTCCTGCCCGAAACAGAAAGCGTGATGCCTCAAACCAGGCACGGTAGGGATAGATACTGAGGCGACGCCACCATGGCAGCCGGTATTGCCGGCGCCCTTGCTGGATCTGAGTCGGGAAATTGGTCATCTGATCTACCGGGGCCGGGATGACGAAAACCGCTCGCAATCCGGCGAAATGCTCAAGGTCATAGGCGATATCGTAGGGCAGCCTCATCGGCACCAGTTTTTCGACCATCCATCTGGCTGCACGCCTGTTGATGATGTAGGCACCGGACCCCTTCTCCCGTGTCAGCGCGACGGCAAGCGACCGCCTCGGCGTAATGTCCAAAAAGGGATATTTTCGGCCGGTGTTGACCGTCGAGAGACGCAGGATGTCCCATGTCGCCGCCGCGTTCAGCGAGGCACGCAGCAGATCGCCGAAATCCTCCGGAAAGGTCAGGTCGTCTTCAAGAATGAGGGCATGTGGTTCGCCCGAGGCGAGGAAACGTCTCGCGCACTCGATATGGCTGAGATAGCAACCCACTTCGGATGGATTTGCCTGCCTTCCATGGCATCTACGATATGCCTGCGCGTCAAATTCCGGGATCGGGAAAGCGATATTCCGACCGGCTATCGCCGATACCCGCTCGAACAGCAGCCCCGCGCGGGACAATTCCTCGCTCATGAACGCGAGACGATCCTCGGCGCGGTCGAGATTGATGAGATAGATCTTCAGCCGAAGGCCGGTTGAATCCAGCTGGATCTCTATAGGAGGGTTTTCGAGGGCAATGTTTTCGAGGGTGGCGGATCTGTTCAGACGAAGGCTGTCAGCGTTCATGATATACTTTCCGCAACCACTCGATTTTTCCTTACACAGGCTCGGCTTCCTCCTCATCTCGGGTGCGGGCGATGAAGGCGGCGGCAGGGCCTCGTGCTTTTATGGGGTGAACATCGCCGGCTTTTTTCCGGAACTTTACGGTTTCGTAAGCCGCGTTTTTTTGCCGTTGCCGAGCCGCTTTACCCGCTGGGGCATCCCGGCTCGAACGGAACGGATAGCCCCGGCTTTCGGGTCATGGTCGTTTTTCCGGTACCCAGACAGGCGCTGACGCGTCTGATCCATCTCTTGAGTAACGTTGAAACCGCGGCGAATAAATTCGCGGGGGTGACGGATGCCCGTTTACGCTGTCAGGGCTACGAGGGGACAACAGCGTATAACCGAGCGACTCGTCAGATCTCCCCGTGCGCGTCGAGTTCCTCATCATCAGGTTCTTGAGCAGCGATCATGTAGATCACCAGACAGATGATAGTAGACAGGAAGAGCAGGCTGGTAACGATCGTGCCGAAACCGAGCCCGCCATATTCGGGCGGCTGCGATAGCAGATCACCGAAGGAGGCACCGAGTGGCCGCGTCAGGATATACGCAAGCCAGAAGGCCAGGATGGCGTTCAGCTTGAAGACATAATAGGCGACAGCGATCACGACAATGATGCCTCCGAAGAGGCGACCCGTGGTGAGATAGCCGAGCGCGAAGACTTCCGCCACCAGGTCGCCCACCGCCGTTCCGAGAGCGAAGGTGAAAAGGATGGCCAGCCAATAGAAGGCTTCCCTAGGTGTCGTGAAGATGGAGTGGATCGACAGCGTCTTCTCGGCCGCGTACCAGACCGCGAAAGTCACGGCGAGCGCGATGGTGAAACCGATGGCAGTCGTCTGGAGTGCGACACCGAAATTATCGACGAGATTGTCGGTCACCAACGTACCAACGATGCTGATCAGAACAACGGCTGCCCAATAATAGGGTGGGATATAGCGCCTTTGCGCGAACTGAAGCACCAGGGCAACGATCAGCACCGCGGCCATCAGCAGGGATGTGGCGGTCAGGCCGAGACCGAGATTGACCGCAAGATAGTCCGCGGCCGTCTCACCCATGGTCACGGCCATCAGCTTGATCAACCAGAACTCGACGGTGACCTCGGGGACCCGGTTCCATTGAACCGGGTCCGTTTGAATTTGTGTCATAGGATGTCTCCCGTTCGCTGGGGTTTATTTGCCCATGATCTTCATCGCGTCGGCCAGAAACTTGTCCGAGCGGACGTCGTCATCGGCATTGCAGCGCTCAATGGCCTTGGCTTCGAGGTCGTTGACCTTGGCCATGTCGGCGTCACTGAGCTTGGCCGTTGCCTTGGCGGCACGCATGGTCTTCAGCGTATCCTCGCAAGGGGCGGCCGCTGCGGCATGGGCCTGGGGGACGATGGATCCAAGGCTTGCGATGGCGGTGATAAACGTGGCGGCGATAAGCTTTTTCATCGGAGATTCCTTCGTTTTGTCGCAGGGCAATCATCGAGGCCGGCGGCCCGGTCGATCAGCCGGCAATATCGTTCTTGCCGGTGGGCTAACGATCTAGCCCAGTGCTCCTACAACGGCCTTGCCGTCAGGATACGATTTCGTAAGGTTCCAAATGCCGAAGGTCGTGCCGATACCAGCGGGCTCTGATGTTGTCGCTTCGCAGCAAGATTTCTGATCCAACCGGCGCAGGATTACGGTGAAAAAGCAGACCGTTGCCTGCAGTCGACGGCTGCATGACGGCGTGTCCGGTTTCGTGGGGTTACGCATCCGTATGATCCAGGCAATCTGCCAGAGAATTAGCTCGTTTAGCTTGGGCTGGTCACCTCGGCATGCCCATCAAGATTAAGCGCGCGAGGTGCCGGCTTTGCCGTTGACACCGGTGAGGTCCTTGTTGAAACCATCAACTCTAACAGGATCAAGAAGATGAAAAGATCAGTCATCATCGCCGCAGTCATCGTTGCGGTCGCATCGTCGACGGGGGCCCTTGCTCAGGGCCTTACCGGTACGATCAAGAGTGTCGACAGGAAAGCCGACACGATCACGCTGATGAGCGGGAAAGTGCTGAAACTGCCGGAGCAGATCGAAGTGGAACGCTTCAGGGCTGGCGAGAAGGTCAAGGTCCACTACTTCACCTCGAAAACCGGCAGAGCGACGGTATCAAGCATCCATACCCAGATGTAGGACAGCCTACCTTGATCAGCATGGTCTCTTGAGCCGCAATAAGCTGAGGGGGCTTTGCTGATCCCGGATGATCGCTGCTGTCTTGATGCCCGGCATCCTTCGTGAACCCTGCCCCCAGTTGCGCGCGCCACAAAGATAAGCCTTTAGTTACTTTAGTATAATATAATTCAACATATAATTCAGGTGCATGTCAGCAAAGAACGACATGGATCACGCAGGTCTGCGAGCTGGGGATAGACGTGCGAATACTATTAGTCGAGGATGATGCGATCTTGGGGAATGCCTTGCGCGATCATGTCGCCGCCCAAGGCTGGGACATCGACTGGGTGGGCGATATCCAGGCGGCAACGCGTACGATGGATACGACCTCCTATTCCTTGATCCTTCTCGACCCTGGCTTGCCTGACGGATGCGGGCTGGAACTGCTGGAGCGTTTACGGACACGTTCAAGCGCGACATCCGCGATCATTATCTCAGCCGGCAATCACGTCGCCGATAGACAGAAGAGCCGCCAACTCGGCGCGGCCGACTATCTGGTTAAGCCGTTTGGCCTTGGCGAACTGACCGCCCGTATCAGGACCGTCCTCAGCATCGACTGTCCGCCATCTGCAGCGATCGCTCCTGCGGTCGGCACTGCTCTCTGTCCAACGGAAGATCCCGTTGTCACGCCGACGGCGAAGGCGAACACAAGATGGCATTGGCTGCGATCACGCAAAGCGAGACTAGGCGGCCTGCTGACCGCAATGCTGGCCGCACCGGCCGTGGCATTCGGCATCTATCTCGCGGTGCTGCATTGGGATGGCAATTTTCATGCCGTCATCCCAGGTGAACTCTATCGCTCCGCTCAACTTTCGCCGACGCAGATCGAGACTTACGTGCGCGAGAACGGCATTCGCTCGATCGTCAATCTGCGTGGCGAGAACGTCAAACATGATTGGTACAATCAGGAGGTCAAAACGGCGCAGCGCCTGGGGGTCGAACATATCGACTTCAAAATGTCAGCGCGGAAAATCATGACGCCCGACAGGGCCGATCAGCTGGTCGATATCCTGCGCGCGGCCCCGAAGCCCATCCTCATCCACTGTCAGGCAGGCGCGGACAGAACCGGTCTTGTCGCCGTTATATACAGCCAGAAAATTGCCGGCATGGATGCAAAGGCGGCCGCACAGCAGCTTTCCATCGCGTATGGCCATCTCGGCATCCCCTATCTGTCGAAAACATATGCGATGGACGAAAGCCTGCAGAATTTGCAGAAGCATTTCAGCCAATATGATTGAAACATTGGTGGCTGTCTCGGCGGCGATGATCGAACGCGACAACCGACCGCGCCTACGATATGCTTCCCCTGATCACCTTGGGCTTTATCTCGCCGCTCCCGAAAGCCTCTAGATGAGTTGTTCAATGCCTTAATTCTCTGTTCTGGCTGCATTGGGTGCAGAACGGACAGGGTTATTCTTCGATGCTTTTTCACACCTCCAAGCACAAAAGCTCGGCTTGATCGTCCTTACCGCGAATGTGAGCGATTTTGACTACTTGCTGCAATTGATGTCTGGTTCTAGGGTTTTGCCCTATCGGGTATCGAGGGCGATCAACCTGTCGTAGTCGGCAACTATAGCACTTATGATTTCCATAACGAATCCAATGCAATCGCGTGGTGCGAGGCGTTTTTTAAAAATCCGCTCGCCGTCCGATCCTCGGAGTGATCGAAGGCGGGAGATCGGCCGAGCAGCCGAGGACGTCGAAGTTCGGCTAAATCGGCGGCATGATTGAAAGTGATTGGCGGCGTTACCGATCATCGGCGGCCTCCCGATCGATCGGCTATGAGGTTACCCGCTTGCCAAGTTCATCTATCGATACGCCTATGGCGGCCGCCAGTGCCTTCTTCCCATTGTCGGGCATTATCGCCAGCCCGGAAATGATCGACTCCTGCCAAGACTTCCCTCGCTCCCATGCTTCACCGTAGGCATCGGCAATGATATCGCTCTGTCGCGTCTCCAACAGGGCTTCGAAGAGCAATGAAGCCTGCAGGAGGTCCTTATCCCGCTTTGCCCTCCCGAGCGCGTCTGTGAGTCGCCTAGAGGCCACGATAACCTTGTGGACGGCATACCTCTCGGGAGCCGGGACGAGGACATTCACGCCTTCCCGGTGCAGCAGGACGGTCCTCACAGGCTCGTAGATCAGGTAGTCCAGGAATCGCAGGTTTTCCGCCGACGCGCCGCCGAGGGCGGGCATGGGCGACGGCTTCCTTGTATGTTCATCCGATCCCCGGTTACCCGTCAGGAATTCCACACGGTAGCCCTTGCTGTTCACGAAGGCGACGACCTTTGCCTTGTCGACCTGGTGCGGAACCGCACGGAATGTTTTGTCGATGGATTGCAGGATATCCAGAACAGGCGGCAGGCTATCCCCGACCTCCGAGCTGATCGCGAAGTCTTGCGCAAAATCCGCATCCCCGGTTTGCATCGCTGTCGATGGCAGCCGAACGCCGAGCAGGCCCCCGTAGCAGCCGAAAGCCACCGAGCCGATCAGGACTGCCCGCAGACGGAAGAGACCCGCATTCGCAAGAGCTTTCGTGATGTCGCCAGCAAAGGCATCCGGCCCATCCAGCCCTCCGCGCTTGAGCGTTCCAACCATGCGCCTACGCTCGCGGAGATCGTCTTTGATCTCCTTGTGGGCGTTCACCCGCGCCGTGATCTCCGCGTCGCTGTGAGGTCCCACATAGCGCCGCTTGTCGCCCTCGGGAGTAGGGAGGTCGAAATACCAGTAGTCCTTGCTCTTGACCGGAACCGTGACGAAACGGCCCTCAAGGGGGAAGTCGGAGACAAACTGTCCGTCGAACGAACGCTGCGCCAGCTCCGCGAACATCGTGCGGTATGTGATATCGATCTGTCTCATGCCTTGCTCTTCCTTCGCGGGTGCCACGGCCTCTTTCTTGGCCTTCAGCCCGGCCATTGCCTTCTCGAATCTCGCCCGCCGTTCCCCGAGGAAATCCTTCATACTAATTGCGGGCATCCATCGGTTATAATGTTCTGGAAAAAACATTATAACCGATGGATGCCCCTAGTCAATGAATCACTAGTTATAACATTGTTGATGAAACATTATAACGCCACGGAGAACCTCTACTGTCGCATGGAAGCGTGTTCACCGTTTGTCATTCATGATTTTCGTTTGCCCTATGTATTTTTAGGCAAGACCAGACGGGTTGAGCATGAGCGCCTCGATAGGATTCGAACTTCGGGCTCCGTCATTCCACCGAACCAACGAGCTTCCGACGAACGCCGCAAGTGGTGCTCTTGAGCAGATATGAACTCGCGATGTTCGTTGGGGGCGCGATATGACGGATTGGGAATCGGAGCTTTTGGCATTTTTGCTTTTGAGATTGCGGGCGTGTCAAGCCGACGTGAAAGAGATGATGAACATGGCGGTTTTTCGGTTCTC
Organism: Rhizobium lusitanum; assembly: GCF_014189535.1. Lineage (NCBI taxonomy): Bacteria > Pseudomonadati > Pseudomonadota > Alphaproteobacteria > Hyphomicrobiales > Rhizobiaceae > Martinezella > Martinezella lusitana. Next base: position 286,509 of record NZ_CP050304.1, read on the forward strand.
CCGCCATGGCCAACGAAACGGCGGACGAGCACCCCACCTATCCGATGGCCACTGCTTTGCGGGGGCTGAAACGAACGACCGAAACCTCGTAAATCCGGACATACGACCGCGAGAAACGGAACCAGCAGATCTGCGACTTGCCCCACGTCTATGAGTGCGGGGATGACCATGCAGCAGAAGAATTGGCGGGCCGGCCTCCTAGGCACCCGAAGCTCTCCTGGCCCAACGTCGATCATTTCTAATTGGAAGCCGCTGAACATGCGTCCTCCTCGGTCTCCGGTGCGAATATGGACCAGAAGTATTTCATACTATTTCTGCTACTGGAACCTTTGCCACAGCGAAGAGTTTTCCGATATGGAGGAAAATTCTATGGCCAACAATTTGAATAAACCAAATCTAGATCTCAGAACTACGCCATATGTACGCCGCTCTTCTTGGCCGTCGTCGATCGCTATATTAGCGGTTGTTGCCGTCGCCGCGCTGGCATGGAACTTTTGGCCGTACGCAAACTCACCTTACACGAGCCCGAAAGAGTCTAGAATTCCGGCTGCCCAGCAGACCACGACACAGCCACCGGCAACGACAACGCCGTCCGCAATGGCGCCTGCTCAGCAGTAGAGAAGGCCCGTCAGCGATAGAGGAGGATGAACCCATGGCAAAGCATAACGAACCGCCGGCCTTGAGCGCAACGGATGCGAAGCAAGCCGACACACGCGATACCGGCGCCTATGGGCGCGGCACAAAGGCCGGCAAAGAGAAGAACCCGGCAGATGGCAACCCCTATCCCGAAGGCAGCGGCGCCGCAAAGTCGTTTGAGCACGGACAGCTAGACGCCCAAAAGGTCAGAAGCAGCGACAAGCCGCCGGGACGATAGGCGGCGGCGAACCGACTCAAGTTTCGAACATCGAAATCTTCGGGTTCCTCTGGCTTGATCCCATGTTGGAGGACGTGATGGCGTGATCGGCTGATCCATTCGACAGCATATCAACAGATCATGCTGTCGAATGGAACCAAACCCGTCGCTGGCAGTTGAGTCAAGTTGGAGCGCACTATGAACAACGCACCGTGCTTGTAAGCGCGATGGAGGTGATCAGTTGCTCCCAGGAGACGCAAATGGATACCACCACGCTTCTCATCATCGTTGTTGTAGTTCTACTGATCGGCGGCGGCGGCTGGTTCGGCCGGGGGCGCTGGTACTAGTGATGACCTTGCGACGCGGATAAATGTTCGCTGGTGGCAGAGCTTCACACAGTATACAATAAAATTGTCTGGCTGCGGCCCGCCAAACGACGGGACAGGGTCAGCAGATGACAGACATAATCGCCAAATCTGATAGTCAGAAAACCGCCGAAGCTGAGGTCGACAGCTTTCGGATGGACTTGGGTCCTTTTGTCGTCGCCGCTGAAACCACCCGAATGGCGATGGTTTTTACGGACGCGAAAGAAGCCGACAATCCAATCATTTTTGTCAACGACGCCTTTCTCGATTTGACCGGCTACGCTCGGGAAGAGGTGCTCGGACAGAGCTTCAACTTTCTAATGGCGCGCGGCACCGATCCAGATTCACTGGCGCGCATTGAAGCAGCATTTGCAGGCACCGTCGGCGGTTCGGAAATTTCCTATCGCCGTAAGAATGGCAGCCTGTTCTGGTCGGCAGTCCTTATCAGCCCGGTTCGAAACGAAAGCGGCGGTGTCGTGCAGCATTTCGCCTCCTTTGTCGATCTCACCGATCATAAGCGAGAGCAAGCCCAATCCCGCATGCTGATCGACGAATTGAACCATCGCGTCAAAAATACGCTTGCGACTGTACAGTCGATTGTCTGGCAAGCCCTGCGAAATGCGTCTGACATCGAGGTGATCCGGGAAGCCATCGAATCACGCCTCTTTGCCCTATCTCGGTCTCATGACCTATTGACCCGCGAGAATTGGGAGGGCGCGGGATTGCTCGATCTGGTCAAAGCGGCGCTGGAGCCGTTTGGGATTGGAAATGGGCGGTCAGAACACTTTATCATCACGGGCAGGAATATCCGTGTCTCACCGAAGGTTGCGCTGGCCCTCGGCATCGCGTTCCACGAACTTGCGACCAATGCCGTGAAATACGGCGCATTTTCCAACAGAGCCGGGTCGGTCATGATCTCATGGACGATTGAGCCGTCGCCGGAAGGCAAGCGGCTTCACTTGCGATGGCAGGAGAAGGATGGCCCGCCCGTAACATATCCCTCACGGAAAGGATTCGGCTCCCGCGTGATTGAGCGCGGCCTGGCTCATGAACTGGAAGGCACGGTTGATCTCGATTATCGGCCGGAGGGCATCGTCTGCACGATCAACTTTCTCGCATCGAACGGCGTTCTCGATGGATAAATTGCTATCTGGTCGGCGCGTACTCGTTGTCGAGGATGAAATGCTGGTCCTCATCATGATCGAAGACATGTTGGCAGACCTTGGATGTGCATCGGTGACCGGCGCCGCCACGATCAATCAGGCCATCGCCTTGATTGAATCTCAAGGTTTCGATGCCGCCATGCTGGATATGAACTTGAACGGCAATATGACTTATCTTGTGGCTGATGCGCTCGCGACGCATGGTGTGCCGTTCGCCTTCTCGACAGGCTACAGCGGTGACGACATCCGTGATGGTTATCGCGACCGGCCCGTTCTGAGGAAGCCGTTTATGGACAAGGATTTGGTCGAGATCTTTACGCACCTTCTCTCGGGCTGATTGACGCTGCTGGCGTGCCTTTCTTGATGCCGCGCACGAGGCTTCATTTCGGGACGCCGTGTGCCGGCCCTTCATCCTTGACGTCACGCGGCGTGGGTGTGGGGATGACGCCATGGTCCGGGTTGTGCACATCCTGTGCCTTCGAACCATCCGCACCCGTTGACTTGCGATCACGGCTCGAACGTCTGGTGTCTCGCAGGGTCGTTGCCTCATCGATGAGAGAGGTCAGTTCCTCAACTGAAAAATCGGACAGGTCAAAATTCTCGGTCATGACAATCTCCTAAATGGCTTGGTTCTCCCATGGTAAACGCGCGACTTCGTGAAACGACCCAATGACGGGAAGAAATACTGAAAGGGCCGGAGCGAAGGCATAGGGCTGGCGGCGTAAGCAGGGTCCCACTTACAAAAGGAACAGAAACATAAACCCCGCTGTTCACGCTGAGCCGCTGGGCCGCAAATGAGCAATTCGAAATGTTGGTCGCCCTCATCCTGCGCAACACGCCACTGCGCCATCCATCGGTGTTAACTGCAAAATCATTGCGGCGGATACTGCAGATCACCGAGGGCATCACCGCCAACATCTTCCACATAATCAACTCACTGGCTATCGAGGCAATCGAAAGCGGAGGAGAGCGGATTACCGATGATGCCATTGAGAAATGGGAGCCGGAATTTGACGCCGAAGCAGCGTTCGCATGAGATGGGAATATTCGCACGGCAATTGCCGGTAAGGCTGGCTCCCTGCGCCGATGAACTTCTGTCGTCGTGGATCATTCGGCACGCCGCATTCTACGAAATCCCTCCCCTGGCCATGCTTCGGCATTGCCTTCCAGAGGCGCTATCATTGCGCGCGGCCGATTTAGATCTCAACGAAGGTCAGGTCGTCCGCATAGCTTGTATGTTCTCGATCGAGCCAACTACGGTTCGCCGTATGACCTTGTCGAATATTCCGCAATCGTCACGACGACTAATTGCCGGCGAGCCTCGGCAATCATGCTGCGGCTGTCGTCCGAATATCGAGGGGTCGCACATCATTCTTCGAAGCCAATTTCTCGGCTGGCGGATCACCTGCCCGCTTTGTGGGGGCCTCCTGCAGAGCATTGGCGCGCGTGACCGCCCCTCTCCCTTCAGTCGCTACCACCATGCTGCGCTGACAGGAGAGCGGATACTCGACGACGAGGCCGAGCGCTGTGTCCAAGCCTGGGTGTCGCCAAGTGAGATTGCCCGCCTCCTGCTGATGCGGCGCGTTCCAAAGCCTCTTCCCGATCATTACGAACCGTCAGGCTATAGAGGGCTCGGCGTCATCATTCCTGATCTCGATGAAGTCCCCAAGATGGAAACTGGCGAACTTCCGACCCCAGCAAGTCCGATCTTGCCACTACACTTGCGCGGCTCTTTTAGCTGGTGTGGCCATCGTCCAGCGCGCCGGGCCGGAGATGCTTTACATGCTGCGTGGCCATTTGATGGGCGAAAACAAAGCCCGTTTCGGCAACGCTATAGAAGACGTTGTGGACTGCGCGCGTCAATCGCGGACGTCTTCGCAGTTACACTTAATCTGAGATTCTCGGTCCACAGAATCTCAAATAAACTGCCAATTACGAAAAATATGGCCGCATTCTCACGGTTAAGTGCCAAACGACACGGGTTTTCGGGAGTTCTCGACGCACACGGAGCGGAACAAGGGCAGCCGCAGGAGCTTCAACATGGTGGCCCCCAAGGGGAAGCGGGACTGACTGCCCCCGCACCTTGCGTTCCGCTTTTCATGGGCGAGTGGGGAGTTCCGAGGGAGGAGGGCCATAAGCCCCTTGTTCCAGCCAGCACACCGCTCGATGCGGTCAAAGGCTGGAGGCGGCATACCGCCACCTCAGATGCGCGGGCATCGCTTCATTCGGTACGGCTTATTCTGGCATTAGCGCTTGCCAGAAACGGCTTGAAGGCTGCGGCGATCTTCGCAAGAAAGCCCTTGCTGAACGATCCCAGCACTTCCGCATTCGGATCGAAGTAGAATGAGGCTTCCGCCAGATCGTGATTGAATTCCGACACGGTGATCCAAGCATCTTTCCATTCACGAATGCCGGCGCGGCGGCATTCGAGCTGTGGAATCTCCAAGGCTGTCTGGTCAGAGCGAGGCGGCGTTCCCGAAATGGCCAGCAGAATGAGGTTCATCTGATTCCCCTTGGGAATCGCAAGAACCATGCAAACGGGGCGGCTTTTTCGCCCTTCCGTTTCTCCTTTGTCGCGTTGCCACGCCCAGAGATAGGGGTATCGGATTACGGAACCATTGGCCGGGACGTCAGCCATTGGCATCCCGCCCTTCCTCTATCAGCCGGTCAAGCTCGGGAAGGATCATTGCCGCGAGATCTGCGGGAGCTTCGTTCGGACCATAAACCCGGCGCAGATCACCTCGGCTTTTCAAAGCTTCAAATTCGTCGTAGGTCATAAGGACATATCTTGGTTTGCGATGCTGCGTGATCGCGACGGGCTGGCGGTCTGCCGCCATGGTCACCGTCTTGATGTCTCGCAGCAATTCGACGGTCGAGAATTTTTCCATCATCACGCTTCCTTCAATTAATACGAAATATACAATTTATTTGACTATTTCGCAAGCCCGGGAAGCACTGCTACGTGCAATCGTGCTTGTAGCGGCAGGTCTCGAAAAGCTTGACGATGATTTTGAGGCGGGGATTGTTCATAGGATGACCTGAAGGCTGGATTGATCCGCGAAGCGGCTTTCTGGTCCTACGTGTGAATCGGCTCCGAACATTCACCCCGCTGACATCCGCGACAACCATTTGGAAACGCAGTGAAAAATAAGAAATTAAGTGGGGTTATCCCCGAGCCGGCGGCAATCATGCTTTGGCGCATAATTGCGTAATAGGATCAATATGTTGGGTTCCATCCTCAGGGGGTCAAACTTCGGAGCCGCTTCACACTCCAAGCAAAAGAGGATAGTCCCTAGACAGCTCCCCTACCCCCTCGCTCAAGGTCGAAAACTGCTAGCGTAGGCTTCAGCCAATCAACACGGCTACGGCTGGTTGCTTGAAGGGCGGGGACCGCAAAAACCCCAGCTATCAAGATATTCGGACGGCGCGAGGACAGTCATCGTAGGATGACTGGATACAAACACTTACGGAAGAGAAGACAATAGTGTCGTTAACCCAAGAAATAGAAATGTAGCTGCAAAGAGTAGGTCGAAACGATCGAGGTGACGCCCCGAAAGTGATCGCAGCCTGACATTTGATGCCATCACAGCGATGATGGTAAACCAGCTTGCCGCAACTGCGAAAATCACACCGGCGCAAACAAAGGTCAAGAATGAGGAGGAGGCGACAAGGTGGGAAGACGCGAAGAACATTGCAGTGACGGGATTGGCCATCGCCGTGAAGAAAGCCATCCTGAAATAACCCGATGTTGGTTCTGCGGCCGTTGAATGCGTCCACTGGGTCACCACGCGCGTACGGCTCAAGGATTTGATAGAGAGATAAACGAGATAACTGCCGAAGAATACCGCGCCTAGCCGTTTCGTTGTATCGCTTACGGGCAGGAGACCAGTACAGAGCGTTACTGCAAGATAAAGAAGACATGCGCCGAACGCGACGCCAAGCGCCGCTGCAATCGCATGGGTGCGCTGCGAGCGCAGCCCTGCGGCGGAAACGATCATGAAATTCGGCCCGGGTGAAATAGCCAGCAAAAGATAGGACAGGCCGAAGGAAATCAGATGTCCGGCGGGACTTTCGAAACCGTCAAGCATGATGCCATGTCCATTCCATGCAACGGTTTGCAACACCTGGGCCTAGCGTGATCGTGTTTGCCAGCCTGGCAGCCCTCATGCCAGGCTGGCAACACGGTTGCGCGCCGATACCTTCAGAAAACGGCGCGCCCGACCGTGATGCGAGCCCCTTGCTGGCCCGCATCCTTTGAAATCGAGGATTTCGTAAAAGCGGCGTCCCTCGCCAAGCCGTGGCACGCATCACGTTCGCAAGATCCGCCATATCCACCCGCCCCGGTTGCCCCAGCCTTACGGGAGAATATTCACCCTAGCCGTGCATTTTCTTCCTGACATTTCCAACCTTTCAGATTTCTTCGGGGTTGCCGTCCTCCATTTGGTGGATGCTTCACGACGAGGTGACATTGTGAAAGTGGTCCAGTTTTTCTGTTGGTTTTTCGGTCGAGCAGATTGTCGCCGTGTTGAAGCAGGCTGAGCTTGGTTTGGCGCTCCGTGGGGACAAATAGCGAATACGGTTAAACAAAGAATCTGCCCCAATATGCCAATTGCGGCATCCACTCAAAGCCTAAGAACGTTAATGAGATGAGGCCACGCAATCTACAAAACGGGCCTCTCCCCGTCTTGACACAAAGATAGGAAGCGGAAGTTAGTGGTGCGCCACCACTTTCCAAACAACCGAAATCCCCTCATCGTCAAGCGCTAGGCCAATTTCTCGCGTAATTTCAGCCGTGGTTTCAGCGCGAAAATGCTTCTTCTGCGTAGCATTTAACGCCGCGTTCAGTTTGTCGGCCAGATCCCTCAATACGGGATCAAACACTGGCGAAGCTTCTGCAACTTTCGGGAAATAATTACTTTCGGAGATGTCTTTATAACGGTTCACAGAGGCGACGGTAACAAAGCAGCCCATTCCAGCCCCTCCGCATTCAACCGTACCACCGCGTCTTCTGTAGGAGTACCACGTCCCATCTGACCCGTTTTCCGACTCGATCTGCAAATATGCTTTAACTTCCTCAGGCTCCATGCTGCCTAAAGGTGTCAAGGAGCTACGATCAACTAAGTCTTCCAGGCGCTCGTTGTCGGAAACGTCTCTCTTCCAGACGGGCAAATAGCCGTTCGATGTTTGTAAAAAGCCAATCTCGAGGACTGCGTCGCGCTTCTTCTGAGCTTTCTCGCTCGCTTCTGTCGAAGCGACGAGCTCATTCATCTGGTTCGTTAGATCAGAAAGATCCTTATCGTAGTATTCATCAGCCTCTGCAGGGTGGATGAAATAAGCTCTTCGATTGTTCCCGATGATATCCACTATCTTCGGGGTTATGCAATTAGTTCCGCCAGGGTGGCACCAAAAAATGCCGCTGCCCTCGCTCCCGAATTTCTTAGCCATGCTTCGCCTCCAACATTCACACCAACTGATCAATCTAACGAACTGTTCCCTGTCCTCTGCAACAAAACGTCCCTCCGAAGAAACGTCTGCAAACAAAGAGGATGTGTTGTGCATTGGTAAAAGAAACTACCGAAGGCGAGTAGTTCTCAATTGATGAGGGTGAATTGCGATTTTACGGTCGCGAACATCATCTGCCAATGCGAGTCGCCATCTCGATGGATTTTAGCAGCGCTACTAACTCGCCTTGGTGATGAAGACCGGTCTTGTTATAGATAGCAGCTAGGTATGTGCGAGCCGAGCCATATGAAACGCCACAAGCTACGGCGGCCTCCCGCAATGTTGCGCCATTCCCAAGTCGTAAGGCAAGGCGTGCTTGAGCAGGCGGCAGGCCGAATAAGCGTATTAGGAGTGGTATGAGATCGACGTCATATGGCTTATCCAGCGGTTGGATTGATACGAGGGCCAACTCCCAAGGCGCGTTATCGATCTCTTCGGCTGGCACCGGATTGGCGCTTACTAAGAAACGTGGCCCGTGCTGCTTATCCTGATAAGTATCTAAGATGATCATCGCGTTGGTTTGCTTCGCCAGTGAAGGCGCGAGTGCTTCGCCAACAAGTTCCACCAGCGTGGTCCGGAATGGTGACACCGAGGGCGCTGACCTTTGGTTGCGGAAGGTCAAGGGTCTTTCTAGGGAAGACAGAAGTTGCTCTGCCGCCGTGTTGGCACGAATAACACGGCCTTTTCTGTCCGCGACCAGCATCGCGACGCCTGTTTTGCTGGCCATCGCCGTATCTATCGTACGGCGGCGCAAGATGCTATCAAGCGAGCCGGCCCGTCGCAGATGCGGCAGGAGTAAGCTCAGGAGGTGTTTCTCACGATCCGAGAATACTTGCTGGCCGACGGCTCGGTGAATACAGATGGATTTTCGCACATTGTGTGTGTGGTCGAATTCAAACACGCAGCGCATGTCAAGATCGAGGTCGCGCGGCTTCATCCATTCATTCCACACTTGCCCTTGTCGAAACCTTTCGAGATCGACGATCTCTTCAAGGCGTGCGATCGACGAACCGCGCCCAGCGAAGAAGGACAGGTAGGGGTGTTGGGAGCTCCCCCTTGTGGTAAAGGCATCGACAAAACGGGCGGTACCCATATCTTGATCGTCTATTGAGGCGTTCACATGCTGGACGGATGTCACCGCACCACAATCAGTGATGGCTTCGAATATGCAAACCCGAGATGCATGGAACAATGCGCTGAGCGATTCCAATGCGGCATGCCAGGCTGTACGCGACCACGCTGCAGCATAGAGCGTTTCGAGGAAAGACAGAGTCTCGTTTTCTGCAGTGAAGGCTGTCACCTCATTGTCTCCCAAAGTAGCCCACTGAATATGATTAAGGGGCACGGATAGACGGTAGCGAGATCAAAAAACGAATAATGGTAACGCCTGTAAAATTATCCCTTAATTATACGTTGGAGTTGCCGACTGGTTTCCGTCCACGAGAGCGAGAACAAGAGTAATTTGAAGCCTGACGCCCTTGGCCGTTACGAGGCAAGAATACATAGCACTACAACATTCAGTCTACATAGGCGTTATAAAATTTCAATTCCTGGAGAATCTTGTGAACCGGCTCCGAACAATGACCCCATTGTAATCCCCTGCGACAATTTGAAATTGATAGAAAAATCGGAACATCAATGGGGCGATGGGCAACGCCGGTACGATCGCCACTTTCTTCAAAAAACAGAATATATTTCAATGACCGAAGCCTCTTCTCAGCGGGGTCATCCTTAGATTGTTGATTATCGCAAGAATTTGATCCACTTTTTCATTTCGGAGGGGCCTGCCCACCCCGCGAGAAAATGTTCTCGGTCAACACCATAAATATAATTAGGTGGTACAACGCGAAATGAAAAACTGGCGCAAATCGAGCTGAAACTCAACACACAACAGACGGAGGTCGCCATCGGCTGCGCCGTCCTCAACCGAATGCTGGCATGCGCACGCCCGAAGTCCGTCCGGCGCAACGCAGCCACCGCATAAACAGCGGTATCAAAGAATGAAGTCCGAAAACTCTCGGATCCCTGCACCAACGCTGCTCGAGACTGGATATGGAGAGCGTTGCCGAACGTATCGGCTTCTCCTCGGCGCGCCAGTTCCGACGGGCGTGGAGCCGTCTGCACGACACGCCGCCGGGCCGCGCTCGAACGGACCTGTAAATGCCTTGGAGGACAGCCTCAGGCTCAATATCTCCGGTCGTGTAAATGTTTTGAAGGGTTGGTAGTAGCTGAGTGCCGTTTCAATCCGCTTGCACAGCCCGGAATTTGCGTACCCTGGCATGCGATCCGCAGGTCTTGTCGGAGCACCACCGCCGGTGACCGCCACGAGACTGGTCCAGAAAAAGCCAGCCGCAATTTGGACCTTGGCACGCTCGCACAGGGCGGCGTTCGTCTTGCGACGTTAGCAGCTCGGCGGCTGACTGAGCGACACGGTTGCAAATCGTATCCAAGTCTTTGGCGTCCGCACGGCGCCACTCGATATTTCCGGCAATGCGGCTCAGTGTTTGTTGCGACAGTGAACGTCGGGCCATGTCGGCAACGAGATCGAGATCGTCCTGGCTGATCGGGCTTTCATCAACTTCAGACAGGAACAGGCGGCATAGCGCCTCCCGCAATTTCTTGGCCCTGCCTAGTTCGTCCGCAGCTGCAGAGGCCGATTTGCCAGCCTTGAAGAGCAAGATGTCGCGCTCCCAGTTGTCGATCAGATCGAGGCGCCGAGCCCAAGCCACGAGGTCGTCGTAGCTATTCAGGAAATCCGGACCCCAACGCACCCCGCGGCTGTCGACGGTGTTGACGAAGTCGAGCGCCGGATGGCCACCAAGAAGGCTGATATCGTTGATCGTCTTTTGCATGTTCATCGCTTCAATATCGTTCTGTGGAACGATTTGGACAAGAGTGAGTTGTAACGATATAAATATATATTACCCGTTACATGAATCGGAAACCACATGCTCGCCGGCGTCAACAAAAATCAGCTACGCTTCCTGATGTTATGCGCAATCTGGGGAAGCACCTGGATCGGAACCAAGGCAGGCATCGATGCCGTGCCGCCTCTCCTGTTTGCCGGCACACGATTTACTGCTGCTGGCGTGTTGCTCCTTCTTTACGCCTCGACAAGAGACGAAAGAGCTAAGTTCAAGATCCAAGACGGCTTTCGTTTCGCCGCCGTCAGCACCCTGATGATCACGCTGTGCTATGGCCCGCTGTTTTGGGGCATGCAATATATCGATTCGGGGACTGCTGCCGTTCTGGAAATGTCGCTCACCCCGATCGCGCTCCTCGTTTTCGCGCTCCTTCTCAACGAGGAAAAGTTGGATGTGCGAAGGATTCTTGCGATCGCTCTGGGGGTCTCCGGACTGATCGTCCTGTTCTGGCCGACCTCTCCAAATACGAGTTCGCCTACGCCCGAAGCGTTCTCTCGAGCGAGCCTCTGGGGTGGCCTGGCAGTCGCGTCCGCGGCGTTCACTTATGGCTACGGCTCAGTGCTTGCCCGTCCACTCCTGCGAACCTATCCGGCCTTGTTCGTCGCAGGCGTGACGACACTCGTCGGCGGCATTGTGCTCCTGATCGCCGCCATGGCTTTTGAGCCGGGGGCTATTTCCGCTCTCTCCGGCAATTGGGGCACGGTCGCCTGGCTGGGTTGGTTCTTCCTTGTAATCTTTGGCTCGCTGATCGGCTACACGACCTACATGCGCCTGCTGCGGGACATTGGCGCATCCCGCGCCGGCAGTTATGCTTTCGTATCGCCCGTGATCGCCGTCGCCCTGGGCGCTGCTTTCTTCGCAGAACAGGTCACCGTGACGGATGTGATTGGCATCATCGTCATGCTGAGTGGCGCCTATCTTGCCATGTCAGGTGTGCCGACGATCCAACCGGCCACCGTCGAAACCTGAACGCGATTCCGAGTCGGAGAGGAGAGTTGTACTATGGAATCCGGCTGGCGACACCCGATCAGGACGACGTCCTGATCGGGCACTAACTGGCGATCTGTTTGGCCCCGAAGGCCCCCCTTTCGTCGCTCAACACCGAAGAGAGCGGGCAAGAGCCGCAGCTCGATCTTGGACTTTGAACCAGCCGGCCCTGAAACGAAAAAGCCCGCCGCGGGAGGAGGTGCGGCAGGCTTTCCGAAAAGAACCGAACAGCAGCTGGGAGGAGGAGTGCTGCCGTTCCCGCAGGCGACCTTGGGAGGAGGATAAGGCGCCTGCATCATCGAAGCTCTGCGGGAGGAGGTGCATCGCTTCGATGAACACCAAGATACTCGTTCTCGCCGCACATTAAATAGACGTTGCTGCATTGCAGCCATGCCAAAAGCGCATGACCTCAATCTGAGGGCAAAAATTTCCAGCACTGCACCTCGCGTCGGCCCAGACACAGAAACGCCCGCAGCATCAGCGGGCGTATTGTCATTCAGGTGGGCTTGGAAGCGGTCGCTTAACGAGCGACCGATGCGCGGGCAACGCTGTGAATGTCGGCGCGATCGATGCCGAGGTCCTGCAGCTCACGCGAGCTCATACGGCCGAGTTCGGTAACGGTCTGACGATACTTGCGCCAAGTGTTGAAAGAGCGTGCTACGTTCATGATGATCCCCTTTCGTGAGGTCTCTTGACGCCAGCAACCGTGCTTTGGTTCCAACGTCGTTTCGATGATTGGGATATAGGCCCTTGCCTACCCCTCGATAAGGCACAAGGTCTCAGGTCGGCCATGCGCTCAAAGCATGGGTCCAATTAGCAGACGGCCTGAAGGGGCCATCAGGCCCGGAACCGGTCGAAGGCGGTCAGGCGTTTGATGGGTGGATCGGCGTCTGGGTAGCGATAGATTTCGGCCCTGAGATAGCGAAGCTCATCATCGAGCGCTTCTTCCCCAACCTCGATCCACCAGGATTTGGGACGGCCGTCGCTTCCGTCGGACCAGCGATAGCCTCGCGCCTTCAGGTGGTCCTTCATATCGAAGGGACTGTTCTCCGCAAAGATCCGGACACGCGAAGTTTGGCTTGCTTCATAGAGTTCGGCAAAAGCGGTGGAAGCCGATCCTTCCACCCCGCGAGCCAAGACCTCCAGAAGTGCAAAGCAATCATCGACAGCACGATGACCATCATGGAAGTAGCCCGCCTGCCCGATCAGGTAGCCGAGCTTGGTGCCTTCATATCCCCGCGACGACCAGTCGATCTCGGAGTTGGAGCAAGCTCAGGCCTTGCCGGAAAACAGGTGAGAAAATGCCTCGCAGAATGGCCGATCGAAACCGGCATTGTGGGCGATCAGCAGATCAGCCGGTTCAATCAGCGCCCGCAACGCAGCCATATCGATTGACTGTCCGGCGACCATATCGTCGGTAATCCCGGTGAGCCTGGTGATCTCAGTGGGAATGGAAACGCTTGGCTGTTGAAGCCCACCGTAGATGCCGGTGACGTCACCGATGCTTCCTGTCGCATCGAAGGTGAAAGCGATCACGCCAATCTCGATGATCTCATCCTTGCGAGCATCGAGGCCCGTGGTCTCGGTGTCGAGAATGATGCCCTTGAGGGGGTATTCCGAGCGTGGGAATGGTGCGATTGCGCGCGGCGCGAGTTTCTGCAGGATCCGATATCGACCTGTCTGCGACAGATGTCGGACCATGTTCTCTTCACTCATGGGGATGGCATGTTTGTAGGGTTTAGCGAATTTGGGGGAGCCGCGCGTGACCGCATGGTCGCGCGGAGCCTGCTCCGAAAACATGTCAAACTGTTCGGCCATTCCTGTTGTCTAAGCCCCGCCGCCAATTTTCCACCTTCAAAACACGGCACGGTCGGCAGATCAACCTTGTTGGTGCGAGGCATCATCAACAAGCCGAGCGATCAGTCACTACAAATGGCGCGGTGCAAGTTGTGACAACTATTAGCCGTTGCGAAAGCGCCCAAACTCGTAATGGGCATACCAGCTGTAGCGGGGCACCGCGAAAGCCGTTCGCCCCCTGCGAGACCGGTCAAAAGGGTTGCCGCAGGAGGTTTAGCACAGCGACGGCAACGCCGGAAACCGGGACCGACAGTCCCCGGCGCGCGGGTCCGCTCTTAAAACCAGCGACCGCCGCAGTGCGCTTTGGGCCGTTAGATGTGAACACCTTGAACGGGTGCTATCTGTCGACCAGCCCCTTCAAATGTCTGGTGGTCATTTCCGCAAGACCAAATTTTGCGTAGTGCGAAGCGCGGGGCGGGTCTCAGGTCGGTTTAGCTGTACACGTTCCCGGATGAGTTCCTCACATCAATTCGCGAAAAGGCAGCGAGAACAGTGCGCTCAGACTGCGTCAGGTAAGCCTCGAGTGCTGCAGAAGCCTCGGCCGGCATCCCATCTTCGAGCTTTTCGAGTATAGCCGCATTCAGGTCGACATAGGGCGCGTGCAACAGCTCGGGCTCGGCGAGCAGACCAAAGCTAAGGCGTAGCTCTGCGGCGATCTGAGCATAGAAGGCATTCAGCCGCTGACTGTCAGCAAGGTCGACGATCGCTGCGTGAAAGACCATGTTCTGGCTGCCGACCGTGCCCCAATCTTTGTCGCCGCGCGCGACCCTGGCTCGTTCAACAGCCAAGCGCATGCGCGCCACCGCCGGATGATTGGGGTAGGCCTTCGCAAGTGCCTGACATTCGATTATGCGGCGCACCCGGTAAATGTCTATGATTGAGGCCATGCTGGGCGTGGCGACAAATACGCCGCGATTGTGCTCGTGCCGCAAAAGGCCTTCCTTGGTCAGAAGTCGGAAGGCTTCGCGCAGTGAATTGCGAGACACATCCATGCCGACGCTGAGCGTCGCCTCGGAGAGGCGCTGGCCCGGCTTCAATTCGCCCGCAATCAGCTTGTCGCGGATCTCCTCCGCCAGCCGCGGCGCAAGCGCCGATGTGGTATCCTGCTCAGCCATCAAAACCTCTTGTGCACGAACACGGATGATACATCCGTCCCTGTTGCCCATCGATATAGCGGTTCTCGCCCCAAGGGAACCATGGCTGGACAACGTGACCAGGCGGATCTGCGATGTCGGATATCGTTCCGGGTCGGCGATTTCGTTATCCTTAATGACAGGAAGGAGGCAAGCGCAGCCCCAAGGCGGCTCAAATATGCGCCAATCAAGGCAATTCTGTGCCCGATTAATCTTCAGATCGCTCAACATTTACGCACGATAGTAGAACGATAAGATAAAATCGTTGAACAATCTTGACAGAATTGTGAAACACGACGACGCTAGGCCCTGTCGATAAATTCAAGTGGGCTAACCCGAGGGAGTTCAGGGCCGTCCACACATAAGGAGAGGTTTCTTGGAACAGCCAGCTATTTCGTCCACCGACATCGCACCGGCCAAGCCGCCAGGGATGTCCGTCAAGTCGCGGCGCTCGGCTCTGATGGCCGCCATCTTCCTGATGTCGATGTCTGCCGTCGGACCCGGCTTCATAACTCAAACCGCCACGTTCACGGCCAAGCTCGGCGCGGCCTTTGCCTTCGGCATTCTCGTTTCGATCCTGATTGACTTCGTTGTCCAGGCCAATATCTGGCGGATCGTCACCATCACCAAGATGCGCGCCTCCGACATCGCCAATGCGGCGATCCCTGGCTCGGGCTATCTCCTCGCCGTCCTCGTCATCATCGGCGGACTGTTCTTCAATGTCGGCAATATCGGCGGTGCCGGCCTCGGCTTCAACGCGATGATCGACCTCGACCCGAAGATCGGCGGCCTGATCGGTGCGGTCGCAGCGATCGGCATCTTCATTTCGCGGCGCGCGGGCGTGGCGATGGATCGCGTCGTCTACGTAGCGGCCTTCATCAAGCTCGCTCTCATTCTTTACGCGACAATCGTTTCCGGTCCGCCGCTTGCCGAAGCTCTGCGCCAGACCGTCCTGCCCGATGTCATCGACTTCGCAACGATCACCACCATCGTCGGCGGCACCGTTGGCGGTTACATTACCTATGCCGGGGCGCATCGCTTGTTGGACAAGGGTACGGTTGGCGTTGAAAATCTTGCTGCCGTGAACAGGGCCGCATTGAGCGGCATCGCGATTACCGGCGTGCTTCGCTACATTCTCTTCCTTGCCGTCCTCGGCGTCGTCGCAAGCGGTGTCGTCATCGACCTGTCGGGCAAGGGCGCAAATCCGGCCGGCCAAGCGTTTCATGCTGCTGCAGGCGATATCGGCTTGCGTTTGTTCGGCGCAGTCTTCCTTGCCTCGGCAATGACCAGCATCATCGGCGCAGCCTACACGTCGGTCTCCTTCCTGACCGCATTCAAGAAGGATATGACGGAACGGCAGCGCAACTTCGCCACCGTCGGCTTCATTGCCATCTCGCTGATCGCCTACATGCTGATCACTACCCCGCCGGCCGCCATGCTTGTCTTCGTGGGCGGATTGAACGGCCTCGTCCTGCCGGTCGGCCTGTCGATCTTCATGTATGCAGTCTGGGCTCGCCCGGATCTCTTGGGTGGCTATCACTATCCGCGCTGGCTGCTGGTGCTGGGCGTACTGACATGCGTGCTCACCTGGTACATGGGCTACAAGTCGATCGGCCCGATTTTCGCCCTGCTGTCGCCGGCCACCTGAGGAGATAAAACATGACTGCCATCGATCTGAACAGCGATCTCGGTGAAAGCTACGGCGCCTGGCGCATGGGCGACGACGACACGATGCTTGCCATCGTTTCCAGCGCCAATGTCGCCTGCGGCTTCCATGCAGGCGATCCCGCCGGCATCTGGAAGACCGTCAAGGCGGCCGCCGATAAGGGTGTTTCGATCGGGGCGCATGTGTCCTATCCCGATCGCGTCGGCTTCGGCCGGCGCGACATGGACGTGACGAGCGGCGAACTGATCGCCGACGTCATCTACCAGATCGGCGCCCTGAAGGGCATGGCGGCAGCCGCGGGAACAACCGTCGGCTATGTCAAACCGCATGGCGCCCTCTACAACCGCATCGCCCATGACCCGAAACAGGGACAGGCGGTGATCGACGCCATCAAGGCGATCGATCCTTCGCTGGTGCTGATGGGCCTTGCCAACGCCCCGATCCTTAAGCTTGCGCAGGCGTCAGGCCTGAAGACCGTTGCCGAAGCCTTTGCCGACCGTGCCTATACGCCTGACGGACAACTGGTTTCGCGCCGCGAACAGGGTTCCGTGCTGCATGATACGCAGCGCATTGCCCAGCGCATGCTGCAGCTTGCCAACAAGGGCACGCTGGAGGCTGTCGACGGTTCAACCATCAGGATCGACGCGCAATCGATCTGCGTGCATGGGGACAGCCCCGGTGCTGTTGCCATCGCTCATGAAATTCGTCGCGCCTTCGAAGCCGACGGCGTCACCGTCCGCTCATTCCTATCCGCCTGATCAGGCATCCACGGGAGGAACATCATGATCGCCATAAACGATCTTCGCCACGTCAAGGTCGAAGCGGCGCGCACCGCACGCGCGCGCTATCGCGCAGGCACCATCGAGCCGACGTCGGGCATCGCCCCCGGTTTCACCCAGGCCAACATGATCGTGCTGCCGCGCGACTGGGCCTTCGACTTCCTGCTCTATGCACAACGCAATCCGAAAGCCTGCCCAGTTCTCGACGTTTCGGATCCGGGCTCACATGCGACACTTCTGGCGCCGGGGGCCGATCTGCGCAAGGATTTGCCGCTCTACCGCATCTGGCGTGACGGCAAACTGGCTGAAGAAACGGCGGATGCAACCGTTGCTTGGGGCGAACATCCAGACCTCGTCAGTTTCCTGATCGGTTGCAGTTTCACCTTCGAGACATCGATGGTCGAGGCAGGTATCGAGATCCGCCACATCACCGACAGGTCCAATGTGCCGATGTACCTGACCAACAAGGCCTGCCGCCCGGCGGGACGCCTGCACGGCAACATGGTCGTCTCGATGCGGCCGATCCCGGCATCGCGTGTGGCGGATGCCGCCACCATTTCGGGCCGCTTTCCGGCGGTGCACGGCGCGCCCGTGCACGTCGGCGCGCCTGAAGAGATCGGCATCAAGGATCTGGCCAAGCCGGAGTTCGGCGATCCGGTGCGCATCAAGCCCGGTGAGGTCCCCGTCTTCTGGGCCTGCGGCGTCACTCCGCAGGCAGCCGTCATGGCATCTGGCGTGCCTTTTGCCATCACCCATGCGCCGGGGCATATGTTCATCACCGATATTCCCGATTCAGCCTATCACGCCTGAGGTTCCGATGCGTTTCCTGCCTGTCAGCCTGACGGTTATCCTGGTCGAACTCGCCGATCTCGACGAGACGCTGGCGCTGTTTGCCTCTCTCGAGGCAGAGCCCGTGGACGGCGTCGTGGATATGGTGCCGGCCGCCCGCACCCTGATGATCCGGTTTCGTCCGGAAAAGCTGACGGCAGAGACGCTGGCTGCCAATATCGCCACGCGTAATCTCTCCGCCCGCGTCGCGCCTTCGGACATGCTTGTCGAAATTCCGGTGAACTACGACGGCGAAGATCTTTCCGATGTGGCGACCCTCACCGGCCATTCGGTGGAGGAGGTCATCCGCCGCCACACCGAGAGCATCTTCACCGTCGCCTTCTGTGGCTTCGCCCCTGGTTTCGGCTATCTCGTCGGAGGCGATCCTGCGCTGCAGGTGGCGCGCCGCCAGAGCCCGAGGACAAAGATCCCGGCGGGTTCGGTCGCGCTCGCCGGCGCCTTTTCCGGCGTCTATCCGCAGGCAAAGCCCCGGCGGTTGGCAGATTATCGGCACGACGACGACGAAGATGTGGGATTTATCCCGCGATCCGCCGGCGCTGTTCCAGCCCGGCTACCGGGTCCGATTTTTTGATCTTGCCAAGAAATCGGCTCCTGCTTCGCCGACAATGGCAAGAGCTGCAACCTCCGCATCTGCCCCAACGGAAACCGAAACCCTGACGCTGAAGGTGCTGCTTGCTCCAATGCCCGCGCTGTTTCAGGATCTCGGCCGCTTCGGCCAGACAGGACAGGGCGTGTCGTCTTCCGGTGCACTCGATCAAGGCGCGCTAAAAGCTGCCAATCGCCTTGTCGGCAATCCTGCCGGCACAGCCTGTCTCGAAATCATCCTCGGTGGTTTCTCCTTCGAGGTATCCGGCCGTACTGTTTTCGGCATGACGGGCGCACCCTGCCCGATCAGCATCCGCGACGTTTCGGGCCGTATGTTTGCTGCCGAAACCTACCAGCCGGTCTCGCTCGAAGCCGGCGATGTCGTGACCCTTGGACAGGCGCCGACGGGCATGCGCAGTTACCTGTCCATTCGTGGCGGCTTTCATGTGAAGCCGGTGCTTGGCAGCGCCTCAACCGATACGCTCGCCGTGGTCGGGCCTGATCCCGTGACTGCGGGCATGGCTCTGGCTATCAACAACGAGGCATCGGACCTCACCAGTGTCTCGCTCACCGAAGCGCCGGCCTTCGATCATCCGGCCCCCGGCGAAGTCGTGACGCTTGATGTGATCATGGGGCCACGCAGCGACTGGTTCACCGAGGCCGGTAGCGCCACGCTTTCCGGGCAGCTCTGGACGATGACGCCGCAATCCAACCGTGTCGGTATCCGTCTTTCCGGCGACGTGCCGCTTGAGCGCAAGGACAAGGCCGAGCTGCCGAGCGAAGGCACGGCGACCGGCGCGATCCAGGTGCCGCATAGCGGCCAACCGGTGCTTTTTCTTGCGGACCATCCGCTCACCGGCGGTTATCCGGTCATCGGCACGGTCGCCGAATATCATCTCGATCTCGCCGGACAGATCCCGATCAATTCCAAGATCCGATTCCGGCCCGTGACGACCTTTGCCGACATCCAACCTGCAGGCCTGAGACGCGAACAGACGCAGGACCAACGAGAACAGTGAGGAGACGTCCATGAAAAAAGTGCTGATCGCCAATCGCGGCGAAATCGCCGTCCGCATCATCCGCGCCTGTCGCGACCATGGACTGCAATCGGTCGCGGTCTATGCCGAGCCGGACATAGATGCGCTTTTTGTGCAATTGGCTGACGAAGCCTACGGCCTGGACGGCAGCCGGCCAGCAGAAACCTATCTCGACATCGAAAAGCTGATCACTATTGCCACACGCTGCGGCGCGGATGCGGTTCATCCGGGTTATGGCTTCCTGTCTGAACGGGCCGAATTTGCCCGTGCCGTTCAGAAAGCCGGCCTGATCTGGATTGGTCCCGATCCGCATGTCATTGAGGCGCTCGGCGACAAGGTCGAGGCGCGGCGGATCGCGACCTCGGTAGGCGCGCCGCTGGTGGCCGGCAGCGAGGGGCCGGTCGAGACCGCAGCCGAAGTTATTGCCTTTGCCGAACAGCATGGCCTGCCGGTCGCCATCAAGGCCGCCCATGGCGGCGGCGGCCGTGGGTTGAAGGTCGTCTGGAAGATGGAGGAGGTGGCCGAACTTTACGAATCCGCCGTGCGCGAAGCCAAAGCCGCCTTCGGCCGTGGTGAATGTTTCCTCGAACGTTTCCTGGACCGTCCTCGCCATATCGAGGCGCAGGTTCTGGCCGACAAGCACGGCAATGTGCTGGTGCTCGGCACCCGCGACTGTTCGCTGCAGCGGCGCAACCAGAAACTCGTCGAGGAGGCTCCCGCCCCGTTCCTCAGCGATGCACAACGCCACGAGATCCATGATGCGGCCAAGCGCATCTGCGGGGCTGCAGGCTACTCGGGTGCAGGCACGGTCGAATTTCTGCTGGGCGTTGACGGTACGATTTCTTTCCTCGAGGTCAATACCCGTCTGCAGGTCGAGCATCCCGTAACGGAAGAAACGACCGGCATCGACCTCGTCATCGAACAGTTCCGCATCGCCGACGGATTGCCGCTGCGCATCACCGAGACGCCGACCCCGCATGGCCATTCGATCGAATTTCGCATCAACGCCGAGGACCCAGGTCGTGGCTTCCTGCCGACACCGGGCGCGATCACGCGCTTCGATGCCCCGTCAGGACCCGGCATCCGTCTCGACAGCGGCGTGGCTTCCGGTTCGACCGTGCCCGGCACCTTCGATTCCCTCATGGCAAAACTGATCGTCACCGGCGCCACCCGCGAACAGGCACTCGCTCGTGCCCGGCGCGCCTTGTGCGAGTTCAAGATCGAAGGCATTGCGACTGTGCTGCCCTTCCACCGCGCGGCGATGGAAAGCCGCGACTTCACTGGAGAGGATGGATTCAAGGTGCATACGCGCTGGATCGAGACGGACTTCGCCGCCCTTCTGGAGGCGGAAGCCCGGCCGGCGCCGAGCCGTGATAACACGCTCATCCGCACCCATGTCGAGATAGATGGCAGACGCCATGAGCTCGGCATTCCCTCTGCGCTTCTCGCCAGCTTGGGGAGCCTGCCGACCACTGCCGCTCCGGTTTCAGCTATTGCGGCCCACAACCCTTTGAGCATTACTGCACCGATTTCGGGTACGTTGCAGGCCTTCAAGGTCGAAGATGGTGCGGAGGTCGCAGCCGGCGATCTGATTGCCGTCATGGAAGCCATGAAGATGGAAACCCAGGTGACGGCATCACAGGCTGGCAACATCCGTTTCAAGGTGGAGGCTGGCACCTTTCTGCACGTCGGAGCGGAGATCGCAAGCTTCGAGGTCCCAGCGGCGTAATGTCAGGTTGTCTCGGTCAAATACTCTTCTTGGGATGCCGGCTGGATCAGGCCGTTGTCGCGGTGACGACAGAGCTGGCTCGGGAAAATCGGACAACGGGTATAAGTGGAATTTTGCCTGACTTCGGCTTAGATGCCGGGAACAGGAGATACCATGACAAGACGACCTCGCCGGAACCACAGCCCGGCTTTCAAGGCGAAGGCGGCACTCGCAGCGTTGAGGGGTGAGCAGACCCTTTTGGATTGTCGCAGCAATTCGACGTGCACGCCAATCAGATCAAACAATGGAAAGACCAACTCCTTGAGGGTGCAACCGGCGTGTTCGGCGTTGAAGCGAAATCCGAACCGGTAGGACCCACTGTCGATGTGAAGACGCTTCATGCCAAGATTGGAGAACTGACGCTCGAGAACGATTTTTTATCCGGTGCGCTCGTCAAAACCGGGCTGCTGAGCGGAAAGAAATGATCAACCGCAAACACAAACTGTCCGTGGTGCGTCAGGCAAAGCTTCTCGGCGTCAGTCGTAGCAGCGTTTACTACCTACCGCGCCCTAAGTCCGATGGCGAAATGGCCCTGATGAGGCGGATCGACGAGCTTCATTTGGACTATCCCTTCGCCGGAAGTCGAATGTTGCAAGGGCTTTTGAAGGCAGAAGGGCTTCAGACCGGGCGACTTCACGTTACCACGCTGATGAGGAAGATGGGTATTAAGGCGATTTACCGCCGTCCCAATACGTCAAAACCAGCGCCATTGCATAGGGTCTATCCCTATCTGCTGAGAAAGGTAGCGGTGACCAGACCCAACCAGGCCTGGGCAATGGACATCACCTACGGTCCCATGGCGCGGGGATTCGTCTATCTCTGCGCCGTCGTCGATTGGTTCAGTCGTCGGGTTCTATCGTGGCAGCTGTCGATTACGATGGAGACGGCTTTCTGTATAGAAGCACTCGCCCGTTATGGAAAGCCCGACATATTCAACACGGACCAGGGATCGCAGTTCACGTCAACCGACTTCACGGCGGTGTTGAAGAACGCAGAAATCGCTATCTCGACGGACGGCAGAGGGGCGTGGCGGGACAACGTCTTTGTCGAGCTGCTCTGGCGTTCGATCAAATACGAAGAGGTTTATCTCCATGCCTATAAAACCGTGCCAGAGGTCCGAGCTGGGATCGGTCGCTATCTGACCTTTTATAACAATCGACGCCCACATTCATCCCTTGACCTGCAGACGCCGGATCAGGCTTACTTCAACGCGCTGGCGCCGATGAAGGCTGCAGCGTAACAACGGCGGAAATCCACTTAACAAACGCTGGGTACTGTTCAGATAAACCGCGCCAGCTCACTGCTTCGGGGAGTTCCGAGATCTTTGTCGCCTTGAGGTCCGAGACGTCGATGCGACTTGTAGTGAACAGCTTTCCTTGCAACATCACGATGTCAGTCGATGGCCGGCTGTCAACAATGGCCTGGGAATGATCGGTGGCCGCCTTGTCGGTCTCGGTTTCTTGCTGTTCAGACAGAAGAGCAAATGGGTCGTCGGCATCGGCGGTATCTGATCTATCACTGCCGGCGTAGCGAGTGGCTGAAGTATAGTATGATGTCGATGCGATGGTCGTCATGGCAAATCCCCCACGGTTGCTCTCGTTATTTGCCATGGAATCCTTGCGCCAACCTAAACTTGCGATGAGATGCGACCAAAAGCTAAAGATTGCACCCAGCCTACGAGGCGCCGAGCTAACTCGGTCGTGCGACCAGGACGATTGGTACCGATCTCGTACCGAATCTGGTGTCTACCGCAGCCGCAGTTTGAAAACGGCATAGACCAGCAAAGCTCCACTGCCAGCCGCCGCTAGCAGGAAGGGCGCGCGCAATGCCGCCTCACGGCCCACCTCATTTTCAACGAGCTGGACGACGATGCCTCCGGCAATAGCGCCGAGAGGCATGGAGCCCCAGCCGAAGAAGCGATAGATGCTGTTCACTCGGCCCAATAATTCGGCAGGGATGCGCCGTTGGCGCCATGAAACGGTGATTATGTTCCAGAGCATCGAGCCCGCCATCAGCGAGAACATCGCCGCGCCGACAATCATGGTGCTCGAACTCAGACCGATGGCTGCATAGGTGACGCCCCAGATCGCCAGCGAGACAAAAAGGCTCGCCTGCGCACCGACCCGAGCGATAACCGTTTGGGCGCCGAGACTTCCGACGACCGCGCCCATGGCGGCGACCGACATCAGCACGCCCTGCCCGACCGCGGAAAGCCCCAGCACCTCCTGGGCGAACAGGATGGTGATCGTGGTAGCCATCATATAGAGGAAATTCACCAGTCCCAGCACCACAGCAAGACGCAGCAACGGGACATCGCGCCGCATCCAGCGCACGCCCTCAAGCAGGGCCGGCCAGAACCGAGATGATGTCCGCAGTTGCGGAGGAAGCGTGATCAGCCAGACCAGCCCCGCGGCCAGCACCAGGGCGGCGGCGTCGAGGCCGAAAGGCAAGGCGATACCCGCCCCAATCAACAATCCGGCCAGTGGCGGTCCGATAAACTGGCCAGTCAGTTGCTCAGCACTCCACATCTGGCCATTGGCGGCCTCAAGGTCCTCGGGCGCGACGATGCCGGGAAGGATCGTCTGCGCAGCATTGTCTCGCAGAACCTCGGCCGAGCCCAGTAGAAAGGCCAATCCCACCAGCGCCCAGATCATCTCGGGCACCGGCTGGCTCAAGGCTAGCATCATAATCGAAAGCACAATCCCTGCCCGCAGCATGTCGGCACGCGCAATCAGCTTGCGCCGGTCGGTCCGGTCGATGATTACGCCGGCTGGTAGGGCGAACAGTAGCCAGGGTAAACGCGCCGCCGCAGCCACGGCAGCAATGGCGATCGGTTCGCGCGTCATCAGCGTCGCAAGCCAAGGCAATGCCAGAACGATGAGCCCGTCGCCAAAGTTGGTCAGCGTTCCCGCTATGAACAAAAGGCGGTAGTTCCGGTTACGTACCAGCAACGGTGCTGCCATGTTGAAGACATCCTTTTCTCGCCGTTCAATCATGCTGCGAAATTTCGAATATCACCGTCAAGAAAAGAATACCGTCCCAGCGACTTTCCCCTCTCCTGCCTGATCGGCTGGGGCTCTCCACCCGAGATGTTCTCAATCTTGCTCACGAGCTCGATGAAAAAGGAGTGACACCGCGTATTCCCAAACTGGCGCTCGTCACAACAGGAGGCGAAGGCGGATTGCGATGGCGCTGCGCTATGTCAAAAGCACTATTGATTTCTGCAGCATCACATCGCCGAGCCGATTTCGTCTCCAGATACTCCTCGCCCCCCGGATGCCACCTTCCCGGCTATTGCCGACTTTTTGACCCCACCAAAAGGACTGCCGGAGGCTCTGGACGCACCGTTGATCTGCGGCATTCTGGATCTGATGGGGTGAGCCACCCGCCACGCCCGCGCAAGGTCCTTCGATTGTATTGCGCGGAGACATTAGTGATTGCCGTCTTTGGACCTGCCGGCGTCTTTTGTTTCAGTTTCGCGGGGCGTCCAATCGGCCGTCCAGATCCTCTTTCTCTGATCAATCATGATCTCCGCAAGCAGCATCAACGGGATCGCGCCCAATATGTCGCTATCCGTGACATAGATCATGACCCACGAGCATTCCATCACGACGATGATTTTCGGCAGCAGCTCTCGGCCACGCTTGATTTCGTCTTTCACATGGGGCCGTTTGCTCGGCATCATCCCTCGCGATTTTTACCGCTACGCTGCCTTCCATTCTCTATCGGGAAAGTGCCCCCAACACCACCGCGATCCCGGCCTGCACAGCTTCAACGCTATTGTCGTGGATTGCCAGAATGGTCGGCCTCGTCCTTGTTCATTTAGCAGCGGCGACCCAGCGATCCTATATTAATGCAGTCCAGAAGTTCAGCCGCTATTTCGGTGGATCGCCCGATCGGCTCGGTCCCGCAGATATTCACACCTTTCAGGTTCACCTCGTTTCAACCGGGATATCGTGGGCATCGTTAAACCAGATCGTGTGTGCGCTTCGATTTTTCTATGGAATCACGCTTGGCCATGACGATGTCCCTGATCGGATCCCTGACGCAAAAAGCTACGCCGGATCGCGCAATTATCAAGCCCTTTCAACAGGGCCGTTCAAAGCGCGTTCGGCAGTCACGCCTTGTCCCCGGGCCAAGTCCATTTCGGGACCGACCGCAGCGGGTGCAGCTCTGCGTCGGTCGCCGCGTTCGAGTTCTGCATGGCCACGTGAGAGCCAAATTCGACATGCTCGCGGACGGCCTCACGAAACGTTTCGTCTCGTGGCATCCCGGCATTGTCCAGGGCCGCCATGTAGAGTTCGACGAAGCGAGCCCGCTGTTCTTCTTCAATATGGAGGCCCCGGTGCACGGCGATCAGATGGGCAAACCCAAGCTCCCCGCTGAATCGGTCCGGGCCGCCAAACGACTCTGCGGTAAACGCCGTTAGGTGATCGATATGCTCCGGCTTGCCGTCTCCAAACAGCGGCTTCAACAACGGGTCTGCGAGGACGCTCGCGTAGAACAGGCTTTCGAGACGATGGAGCGCTTCTTCACCCCCGGCAAATTCAAACAATGATGGCATGAACCACTCCACATTTTCGCAAGCCAGACATTTTCACTGCGGGTTTCGAATTTCTTGACGAGGACCGCCGCCTCATGGCGGGTCGATCAATGAACCGCCTGCTTCGCCGAACTCGATGCGGATCAGTTTAGCAGGGCGGCCTGGCATGACGAAGAGGTCATTGAGCGTTCGAACGGTTTTGTGCCCGCCGACTGAGTGTCGTGCGATCTAGCAGTGCCCGATCAGACAATGCCGACGGAGCGCCCGCTGTGGCCGGCCCAACTGCGAGCGGAGCAGGTGGGGACTTGCCAGTGTCAGCACTCTCCTAAGGTGATCCGCATTTTATTGCTGCGGGTCGTTGAATTGGTAATCCAGCCGGACTTTTCCAGCCTCATCCAACAACAGGAATTCTGATCCAGTAGCTATGGCGGCGCCTCCGTTGGAGGGAGCGATTTCCCAAAGTATCCGCAAAGCATCGCCCTGCCCGGCATAATCGACCCCATGAATGACGCAGCCGCCCTGTTTCACAAATCGGTTGTGAGCTGCGTTCACGCGCTCTTCGATCGCCTTGAGGCCATGGCCCTCAAATCCAGGAGCAAAATGGCTTGCCCTCGGAGGCCCAAATCTCCGTCAGTTGTCTGTTGCGCGCGGCTTCTTCACGATCATTCCAGATGGAAATCCAGCGGCGGCCAATTTCGGCATAGTTGATAGACATGCTTTTCTCCTTGTTGCCATATTTCATTACGTGAAGTTGTCAGATTGCCTTGAGCGTGCCGCCATCAATGACGTAATCCGCTCCTACGACGTTTGAAATTCGATCGGACGTTAGAAATGTGATAAGATTTGCGACCTCGTCGGCTTCGGTGATCCTTCCGCTCGTCATCTGAAATCGCGCGGGGATTTCGGACATGAAAGTTTTATGGTCGACCCCAAAAGCTGCGGCGACAGAGCCGCCGAAGCGCCCCTTCCCCTCCCACAGCGAGGTTCGTACAGCACCCGGCGATACCGTGTTCACCCGCACGCCTTGGGGACCGAACTCTTCCGAAAGTGATTTGCTGAGGGCGGCCAGCGCGGTTTTTGCGGTGGTGTAGGCGATTGGCCCTGCTGAGGGTACCTTGGAGTTGATCGACGAAACATTGATGATGGTGCCACGGCTCTTCAGCAACTCCGGCAAAACAGCCCGGCTCATCCACACCGTGCTCATCAGCGTCACATCCAGATTCGCTCGCCATTGATCGTCTGCCACATCGAGAAAGCCGCCGAGCGCCACTGCGTCACCCGCACCGACATTGTTGATAAGGATGTCAATGCCTTCAGCCCGGCTCAATACATGCTCAACCAACTTGGGCGCACCATCGGGGCAGGAGAGGTCCACGGCAAACGCTTCCGGGCTGCATGCCAGAATTTCCGGGGTCAGATTCCTGGCGGCACCAAAAACCCTCACGCCTTCTCGCGCGAGCACCTCTGCGGTCGCCAATCCGATCCCCGGCTCGCGCCGGTTACGATGGCGACTTTGTCCTTCAATCCAAGGTCCATATCCATATCCTTTTTGTAGCTATAGGTACACAATTTAGCGATCAATGACATTGTCCGGATCGGCGTTGATGGTGTCAGATTACGCGGATAGCCGCATCGACGGCACGTCGAAGCCGGTCAGGCGTGTCGGCAACCAGACCGGCGATCCGCAAGCCAAGTACCGTCGTGAATAGAAGACTTGCGAGAGATGCCGCATCAATGTCGACCCGGAACTCACCGGAGGACTGCCCCTCTTCGATCAACTGGACGAAAGCAGCCTCGGTCCTGTTGAACATACCCTGCACAATGCCAAGGGCGATTTCGTCAGAAGCGGCCAGTTCGGCGGCCGTATTTACCGCCATGCATCCCTTTCTGATTGGTCCTTCCAAATCGAAGCGTATGAGCTGCTCAAGCGCACCCTTGAGACGTAGCCTCGCCGAAACAGGCTGCTTTAAAAACTCCACAAGTGCATCGGACTGTGAATTGCGATACCGCTGCAAACACAACTCAAACATATTGCGCTTGCTCTTGAAATGATTGTAAAAACTACCTTTTCCTATGCCAGCGGCATCGAGCAAATCCTGCGGGGTCGTCCCGGCATAGCCTTTCTGCCAGAACACCTCCATTGCTCTGTCGACAGCGATATCCGGGTCAAATTCAAACGGTCTAGCCATGGTTGATTGATAGACGATATGTACCTATAGGTCAACAATTATTTTATGAGGCTGGCACAAGATCTGCGCCCGCAGACGCGTGGCCTTTATCAACTAAAGACAGCAAAAGCGTTGTTACGCATTCCTTTCCAAGTCTCTCCGGCGTCGAATACGGCTTGAAGAGCCTTACGCCCAAACATGCCTTTTTCGCTGAATCTGGGAGCAAAGCGGGGTGAACATTCAATACCCCGCCTTCAAGGCTGCGAGCATCCGAAGATAGGCAAACCGCATGTCAGCGATGCGCATCGATTCGCAGGCCTCCGTCTGGAGGGTCACAGGCATTCTCCTTGGATTGGTTCAACCGGTGTGCGGGATGCTGCCGGCAGGCCATGTCGGGCGAAGGATCGACATTGGGTGATGGCTACGCTGGCCCCTTGGGGTTCACCCTTCGTCCAACATGTGCGCAGGCACGAGGCTGCATTCTCCGGAATGCCGGACTACATGCACCGCGCCCTGTTGCGAGCATATTTACAGACTGCCGCCCACAACCCGTTGCCGGAAGATGCTATGGAAATCTACAGCGCCCGTGGCTCGGCGCGGTCGGTCAGCCCGCCTTCTATCGACAGATCGCGCAGATGGATCAAAAGTTTACGGATGAGATTCAGGGACTTTACGGCAGGATGGAATGTCCCGTCACGGTGCTTTGGGGAGAGAAGGATGCGTGGATCCCCTTAGCGCAGGGAATGGAATTGGCCGCGTCCATTTCAGATCAGGCCTGTATTCTATTCCCAGCCTCGGGACATCTTGTTCAAGAAGATAGGCCAGAGACCATAGTCGCAGCTGTTCTCAAGCGCCTTTCAGATGCCTGACGGCTGTCTCGTCCTTAGCGTGTGAATCGGCTCAGAACTTTCACCCCGTTGATATCTGTGACAATCGTTTGGAAATGCACAGAAAATTGAGAAAGTAGTTGGGGTTGTTTTCGCGCCGATCGCGACCCCACTTTTGGTCATGCCAGTCACACCGCTCGAAATCATGCTCAGCAAGGTCTGGTCGATGGTCCTTATCGTGCTTCTGGCCTCGACCTTCTCCCTGATCGTCGTTGCGCAAGGCCTGCTGCACATCCCGCTTCAAGGTTCGATCGCTCTGTTCCTGCTTAGAGCAGTTCTCCACCTGTTCGCCACGGCATCCCTCGGCATTTTCCTGGCAACCGTCGCAGGCTCGATGCCGCAGTTTGGACTATTGCTCATCCTCGTCCTGCTGCCGCTTCAAATCCTGTCCGGCGCGCAGACGGCCCGCGAGAGCATGCCCGATATCGTGCAGGCGATCATGTTTGCAGCACCCAACACGCACTTCGTCATCCTGTCGCAAGCCGTGCTGTTTCGTGGCGCTGGCCTCGATGCCGTCTGGCCGCAACTGCTCATGTTGCTCCTGATCGGAACGGCGCTGTTCACCTTCTCCCTGAAACGTTTCCGCCAGTTTCTGAAGTAGGCGCATGGACGCCATGCCGGGTGCTGATCAGCGTCACCTAACCTGCTCGCTTTTCCAAGAACCCGTTCGCCATACACTGGAACGCCTTGATGGCCTTGGGCAGTACGGCCTTGGGCTCATCGCTTGCGGCAACCCAAAGCGCAGCGTTCAGGGCAGCCCCGCTCAGGAGGCGAGCGGCAGCATCCGCGT
Organism: Rhizobium lusitanum; assembly: GCF_014189535.1. Lineage (NCBI taxonomy): Bacteria > Pseudomonadati > Pseudomonadota > Alphaproteobacteria > Hyphomicrobiales > Rhizobiaceae > Martinezella > Martinezella lusitana. Next base: position 316,365 of record NZ_CP050304.1, read on the forward strand.
CGATTGGCTTAACGATACCTTCGGAAATGAGATGGACGATGGCCCGTTTCGTTTCCTCCAGGCACGCGCTCTGGCTAGGCCAGCGTGAGGGGTCGCCGAGAAAAGCAGGACCATCCAGCAACACAATCCGCTGAACCTCCGGATCGAGTGCCATCTCGATATAGGCCACTCCTTCCGCGAGCAAGGCGTCCCAATCGTTCTTTTGTCTAGCTCCAACCTCATGGGCTCTCCTGGCCATCTCACCATCAACTTGAGCGACCACCGCGGCGAGCAAACCTTTCTTGTCGCCGAAATTGTGATAGAGCGCACCGCGCGTCAGGCCGACATCCGCCGTCAATTCGTCCATCGAGGCTGCGGCGAAGCCCTTATCGGCAAACGCTTTTCGTGCCGCAGAGAGGATTTTGCGGCGGTTTTCCTCCATTGATTCCGCGCGGTTTCTAACGGGCATTCAGCACCATTTTCAAATACGCTCCGTATATTAATTGACATACGCCACGTCTGTAGGCATATTCATATACGTGGCGTATATCACCCACATCCATTATTGTGAAGACGTCTTTGCTGCTCCCTTTGCGGCAGGCGTAACGACGGCCAAAATGACAGGATCCAGCAATGACCAAACGCGACGCAGTCTTTCCAGCGGACCGGCATGCTCTTTATGACGAACACGGTTACTCGGCAGCCATTCGATCGGGCGATCTTCTGTTCGTCTCTGGCCAGGTGGGCAGTCGGCACGATGGCAGTGCCGAGCCGGATTTTTCCGCACAGGTTCGCCTGGCTTTCGAAAACTTGAAGGCAACTCTGATAGCCGGCGGCTGCACCTTCGATGACATCGTCGATGTGACGACCTTCCACACCGACCCCGAAAAGCAGTTCGCGACCATAATGGGCGTCAAGAGCGAGGTATTTTCGACCCGACCTTACCCAAACTGGACAGCCATAGGGGTCAATTGGCTCGCCGGCTTCGATTTCGAAATCAAGGTCATCGCTCGCATTCCGGAGCAAGCCTGATCAGAGGGCTAGGAAGTGTGGACAGTTATTTGAACCATAAGATTGTTGCGGCCAGAGCGATCATCGCTCGATAGTTTCGAGCGGTCTTCTCGTATCGGATGGCTATGCGCCGAAATTGTTTGAGCTTTGAGAAGCAGCACTCGACCAGATGCCGCTGGGCGCACCGGCGGATGGGGGCGGCCATACCATCATGCAGAACGCCTTCTGCAAAAGCTCATGCCGGCCACCGCCAAGGAGGAGCGGCGGCTCACGATGGTTCGCGATCTGGTCTGGCGTTTCTACAAGGTGTTGGAAGCCTACAAGCAGAATCCTTCGCCACAGGCTGCCCCTGCATTCCGACGACGGTTCAAACGGATCTTCACCCTACGCACTGGTTATGAGGCACTCGACAAGCTGCTTGAGTGGCTGCGTCGAAGGAAGAACGAGTTCCTGAAGGTGCTCGAGCATCCCGGCATCCCGCTGCACACCAACGCATCGGAAAATGACCTGCGGACCTTCGTCACGAAACGAAAAATCTCCGGCGGCACGATGAGCCCAGCGCAAACGTAGTTTGTCGCCGCGACGGCCGGGTCGCGCGAGACATCATGCTCGGTCTGATGAAGACCTGCCAGAAGCTCGGGCTCTCTTTCTACCATTATCTGGGAGACCGGCTTGGCATTGGCAACATAGGTCAACCGGTTCCCCAGCTCCCGGCGATCATTCTCGCTCGGGCTTGAACGCTGGAGCCGCCAGGGCTCACCAGCACTCAACGCTTTTGCCTGCCGAACCGGCAATGCCACTGTCGCTTTCACTTCCGGATTGCAAACGTCAAAATGTCTTTAGTTAGGTGGGTTTAGAGGTCATTTTGGCCCTCGATTTCAGCTAACAATTTCATTGGTGGTTTAGAATTGCAAAAGCAGCCGGCAGCATGGGATTGTTATTCTCTGTCAGGGAAGGCCCGGGAGACATCCGAAGGCGGGTGATAAAGCGATCAACCAAGTTGCTGCGATGGATAAGCTAGGGGTTCAGTATCTGCGAAGGTGTCTTGCCGAACAGCAATTTGAAAGCCGCTATGAAGGAGGAAACATCGGCATAACCGACCTCAAAGGCGGCTTGGGTGACGCTGGCGCCCGTGCCGAGATATTCGAGTGCTGATTGTAGCTTGAGAGACTGGCGCCATTGCCCAAACGTGAGACCAGTGTCTTTGACGAAGAGTCGCGCTGCCGTCCGTTCCGTCAACGCGGCTCCAGCCGCCAACAGGGCCAGCGTGTCGTTACAGCAGGGTTCAGCGATCAGCCTGTCCGTGATGCGCCGCAGTCTCACGTCCGAAGGCTCAGGCAGGGACATATCGGTAGTCTTCAAGTCGGGAACACGATCGAGCAGCACCTGTATTAAACGAGCGGCAGGACCCTCGAACGGGTAATCACCACCGAACTCCGACGCGGCGATCAACAACTCGTCTGTCAGTCGATCGACCGCAACGACCCGTGACGTGTCGGGTGCAGCGACAAGACCTGGTTCGATATAGCAGGTCGTCAGCCAGAACGGGCTACGCCCCATGATGCGATGTTCAACGCCAGGACCAACCCATACGGCGCGCTGCGGCGGGATCACAAATCGCGCCTTGCGCGTCAGCACCGTCAGGACGCCCGCGCTGACATGGATCAGTTGCAGACGGCGATGGACATGCCAGGGCACCCGCACGCCGTCATGGCGATCGGACAGAACGAAGATTGGACGTTCTGTCCTGTCGGGATCGATCAACGGAGATCGATTTGTCTGTTTAAGCCTATCAAATGTCCTCATGCGGCAAGACTACCACAAAGCGATGGCTTAAGTCTCGCTCATCTGATGCAACTTAGGAGCTTCAACATGAACATCGTCTTCCTCGGCAAAGGCAATATGGGTGCGCCCCTCGCCAAGCTGGCAACCGTGAGCGGGCACACCGTCCAGGCATTCGGCAGTCAGGACAATCCGCTCGATGCCTTGAAGGGTGCCGATCTCGTCTTCCTGGCGACCAAGTATGAGCAGGCGCTGTGCCTCGCCAAGCAGCCCGATGTCGCGCAGGCGCTCGCTGGTAAGATCGTTGTCGATATAACCAACCCTCTGGCTTCAGACTACATGAGCCTGACGGTTGGACACACGACGTCGGCCGCCGAGCAGATCGCCGAGCAACTTCGCGCCGCGCACGTCGTGAAGGCGTTCAACACAGTGTTCGCCTCGTTGCTGGCCAAGCGTGCAGATGGCGAAGATGTCGCGGTCCCGGTTTTCGTCGCCGGGAACGATAGCAAGGCCGTGGAGACCGTAGCAGACCTGTCTCGGGCCTTCGGCTTCACGACGATCGTCGGCGGCGCATTGTCTAACGCCCGCTACCTTGAGCCGATGGCGGAGTTCATGATCCAACTCGGCTACGGTCTCGGGCATGGTGACAAAATCGGCTTTGGGCTTCTGAAAGCCGGGTAAGGTAGCCTGTCCACGTATCGACGACGCGCACGATTTTGTGCGCGTCATGTTAGCTTGAGCAATGTCGTGGCTGGAGACCCCCTGATCAGCTGACCTTGCCGTATTCCGCAAGGGAAATCGAGCAGCGCGCGGACCCTTGACGACTGCGGCCCGCCCTGGCCGACATAGATAGCGTGAAAAACGTCCCGGTCGCCGCGACTGCGGTGTTCGAGAACCGGAATGAGCCTTCCGGCCGCGATATCGGCGCGCGGTGAAGAATGCGAGGCGCGCAAGTCCGCTGCTACTCAGGGCAAGATGGCGAAGCGCCTCACCATGGCATTGGTGCGTGGACCATCATTTGTGCGGAATTCGGTCTTTGATACATCGTTTATTTCGTTGCCGCGATCGGTGCCTTACAGCGAACGGATTTCGGGCGTCCGCAGGCGAGCATTCGGTTCAGGATGGCGACTCCGATCGCAGCTTCTGTCTGTTGAGCAAGGAATGACCAAGCCCGCAAACGCGGTCCAATGCTGCCCTTGTATCGACCGATCGCCGTTTCGATCAGCGCCCGTTTGCCATAGCCGGTGGACGTCTGCCATTTCAGCCGCCCATCTGTCTGCATAGACGCAATGTGGTCGTCTCTCTGGCAGGATGCTTGGGCGTTGGGCCGTTCAACCGCGTTCGAGCGCGGTGGAATGACGATCCTTGCGCCTGCGCTGTGACGGAGAACTGCGTCGTAGGTTGGATAGCCATCATAGGCTCCATCGGCTGTGAACTGGCCGATCTCATCGTCGATCTGGTCCAGCAACGGCTCTACCTGCGAGGCATCGCTGGCCTCCTGATCTGTCAGACTATGTGCAATGATCTCGCCACTATTGGCATCAACAGCCAGGTGGAGTTTTCGCCAGCCGCGCCGGGACTTCGCTCCGTGCTTTTTTTCCAGACATTGACCGGCGCCATAGATCTTCAGCCCGGTACTGTCGACCAGAACGTGGCCATCCGCTACATGCTGTCGGTCGTTGCTTCTGGTCGATGGCTTCCAGGTTCTGGCCCTCCGGCTGAGTGTCGTGTGATCGGGCACAGGCAAATCCAATCCCATCATGTCAAGCACCGAACTCAGAAGCCCTTCGCTCTGGCGCAAACGCAGCCCAAACACCATGCCCAACATCAGAGTAGTTTCGATCGCCAGATCCGAATAGAGAGGCTGGCCACCACGCGTCTTGCGACGTGGGGATGCCCAGCCCGCCAGCGCTTCCGGCGTTATCCAAAGGATTAAACTGCCACGGCCGCGAAGGCCCGCCTCATACTCCGCTCAGTTCGTCACTTTGAACTTCATCTTGGTGATACGGTATCGACGGGAGGCGTTGTGCTTATGCGGCATGCTCGGTCAACCTAGCTATTTTCGATCGCAGCCGCATAGGTGTAAAATGTTGAAGTCTGATCCCTGCACCAATGCAATTGCTCAGCCGAGTTGTCGTGATTGCAGGCCAACAAGGTGAGCACACCCTAAGCTGCCGATCCCAGCAATCGCGATCACCCATCCCATCGGCCAGGGTGTCCCGTCGGCAAATGTTCCGGCGACCGCGGAGCCGACGACACCACTTCCGTATTGGATCGCGCCCATCAGTGCAGACACTGCGCCAGCACGCACTGGAAAATCGGCCAGAGCGCCCGAGATCGCATTGGCAGTAACGAAGCCATTCATCGCCGTAAACAACCACAGGCTCAGAGCCATTCCGAGCACACCGCCGAAATCGGTCGCCGTGACGAATGCCAGGATCGCTCCCGCCACGGCTGCCCCTATGGTCCCCAGTTTCAACATACGATCACCGCCAAATCGTGTAACCAAACGCGAATTAGCAAAATTTGTGGCCATCAGCCCGATTGTTCCGACGGCAAAGACCAGCCCGTAGAGCTGCGGAGACAGGTGATGATAGTCGATATAGGCAAAGGACGAGCCCGAGATGCCGGCAAAGACGCCGGCATAGAAGAATCCGACCGCCCCGGCATAACCCAATAGCCTGACATCACCGATGAGGCTTCCATAGGCCGCGAAAGCGGTTGACAGCGGCTCGACGTTCCGACGTTCCCGTGGCAGGGTTTCCGGGAGTGTAAAGAGGGCTGCGAGCGTGAGAAGGCCGATTAGGACGAGCGTCCAGAAGATTGCCTGCCACGGCGCCACTTTAAGGATCAGACTGCCGATGCTTGGCCCCAGAAGCGGCGCTACGGCCATGACGGTCATCAGGGTTGAGAGAACCCCGGCCGAGCGGTCACGGCCATAGAGATCACGAACCGTGGCGCGGGCGAGCACGACGCTGGCACAAGCCCCAACGGCTTGAAGGACCCGGCAGGAGATCAGTTGAACGACATCGGTCGACAGCGCACAGCCGGCGGAGCCAGCCATGAAGAGGACCAGACCTATCGCAATAGGAATGCGCCGCCCGTACCTGTCGGCAATCGGGCCCCAGAATAACTGGCCGACGCTGAAGCCGATCAGATAGCCCGAGACCGTATATTGCAATGTCCCCTGGCTCGCTGCCAGCGCCACACTCATGGCCGGCATGGCGGGCAGATAAAGGTCGGTCGAGATCGAGGCGAAAGCCAGCAACGTGCCGAGAACGATCATCAGCCAAAGTCCCGACGGTTCCGACGCACGTTCCGTTTCCGCCGCCATAGCATCGACATCCGGTTTCATAAGATGGCCTTCACACTCTGTTTCGACGCAATAACAGGCGCTGCAAGACGTCAGCGCACGGTATAGCCGCCATCCACTGGCAGCGCGTGTCCGATGACAAAGGTCGAAGCGGGGCTGGACAGCCACAGGACCGCGTCGGCGATTTCCTCGGCGCGACCAAGGCGGCCGATCGGAACGTCTTTCATCATGACGTCCATGGCTTCCGGTTGCGTTTCCAGCATGACTGTGACCATCGGCGTCGCGATGATGCCGGGGCATACGGCGTTGATGCGGATTCCCTTCGGAGCATATTCAAGCCCAGCGCTTTTGGTCAGTCCGACGACACCGTGCTTGGACGCATGGTAGATCCCGCGTTCGGCGATACCGACGAGACCGCCGAGCGACGAATTGTTGACGATGGTTCCACTGCCCTGCTTGCGCATCTGGATCAGCTCGTACTTCATGCAGTTCCAGATGCCGCGAAGGTTCACGCCCATCACGAAATCGTAGTCTTTCGGATCGGCATCGGCGGTCTCGGCAACAGGGCTCTGCACACCGGCATTGTTGAACGCGGCGTCGAGGCGGCCGAAGGTCGCCACCGTCTCGTTCACCATCGCCTCGACCTCCTCCATGTTGGCGACGTCGCAGCGTATGCCGATCGCCTCGTGACCGGCGGCAACGAGTTCCGCGGCGGCGGCGCGAGCTGCATCTTCGTTGATGTCCGCGAGCGTCACGGACGCACCCGCGGCAGCGAACGCCTTGGCGGTCGCAAGACCCATTCCGGATGCGGCACCCGTGACGAGTGCAACTTGGTTCTCAAACGAGAAGGTCATGATGTTTTCTTTCCTGTTGATGTGGACGGAAAGCCGCCCCTTTGGTGGAATTGGTTATTTCGCGCGTGACAATTTCAGCAGGCGGTCTTGCGACGGTCCTTCGGCGCGCGGCGACCTATTGGTCGTGATGACGTAGATGTCCTCGCCGACGGGCAGCACGTCTCTCAGCCGATCGCCTGAACTGAAGATCGGCCTTAGCCTGCCTCCTCTCTCATCGAAGGCGTAGAGCGCCTTTGAAGCGAGTGCCGTGACAAGCAGTTCCTTTCCCGCAAAGGCGATGCCGGACGGAGCCCAGGTCGTATTGCCGGAATGAAGCAGAGACCTCGCCATTCCCGGCCGTTGATCATCTCCGGAAACGAGTGGCCAACCGTAGTTGGTTCCAGGGGTCACAAGGTTGATTTCGTCGTGGGCCGTTTGTCCATGTTCCGAGACGAAGAGGCGCCCTCCATCATCCCAGGCAATGCCTTGCGGATTCCGGTGCTCATAGGAGTAGACGTAGGAGCCGGGAAATGGATTATCGGACGGCACCTTTCCATCGAGGGTCATGCGCAGAACCTTGCCAGCAAGGCTGCTCAGATCCTGCGGACGCTCCAGGCTCTCCGTCCATCCGGTCGTGGCGTACAGGTTGCCGTCCGGCCCGATGGCGACGCGTCCGCCGTTGTAGAGGCGATGACCGGGAATTTTATCAACGAGGACCCGTGTCTCCCGCCAGATGTTTCCATCGAAGCGCGCCTCTATGACCTTGTTGGTAAGCCCTGCGTCGGAGTTATAGGTGTGATAGAAATAGGCCGTGCCATCGGTCTGGAAGTCTTTCGACAACGCCATCCCCAGAAGGCCTCCACCACCCTCTCGGACGATGGGGTCGGAGGTCTCTACCGGATGGCGCGTAAGACGCCCTTCCTCGATACTGACGACATCGCCGGCTGCCTCCGTCACAAGGATTCGATCGCCCGCCCGTTCGATGTCCCAGGGATAGTCGAGTTCCCCAGCGATCACGTCGGCAGTCCAATCCGAACTCGTCGTTTCGGAGATCGGCGACGCGACCTGGGCATCTTGTCCCCATGCCGCTGACGATGCCAGGAAGGCTGCCAGGACAATCATCTTGCCAGCCGTTTGTAGATATCTCATCGGAATATCCCCTTGGAAGGCGCAGCCTCAGTCGAGATATTGCTCGTCCGAGACCTTCTCCATCCAGTCGACGTTCTTGCTGTCCTTCATGTTGGTGATGGCAATGTGTCCGACGCCATTGGTATTGGTGGCACCGTGCCAATGCTTGACGCCTGGAGGCGTCCAGATAACGTCGCCCGGTCGCATGACGCGCTTCTCGCCACCCTCTTCCTGCACCCAGCCAGTCCCCGTCGTGACGATCAGGACCTGTCCGGCGGGATGCGTGTGCCATGCCGAGCGTGCGCCCGGCTCGAATGTCACGTGGCCGCCGGTATTGATGGTATGTTCGTTGTTGGAATAGAGCGGATCGACAGTCACCGAGCCTGTGAAGTTGGCCTCGGGGCCTTTTATCGAGGGCCGCGAGCCGCCAGGCATGAATTGCATGGACTCGGCATGCCCCGATGTCGATGCAAAGAGGGCGAGAGCAATGGCAGTGAGTGCAAGCTGTCTCATAGTCCGTCCTTTCATTTCAGTTCGGTGAATGAAGCCGCCCTGGAAGATGATCCGAGGTGGACTTGCGACCGGGGTCAGCCGTCTTCGTTGCCGCTCCAGTCGCAAGACCAAAGCGGATAAAAGTGGGATTTCCGTTCGTTCTGCTTCGCTGACTATTTCAGCCCTGGTATTGGTGGTCCGTCACATGCTCCATCCAGTCGACGACCTTGCCGTCGAGATTTTCCTGGATGGCGATATGCGTCATCGCGGTCGTCGGCGATGCGCCATGCCAGTGCTTTTCACCCGGCGCGAACCAGACCACATCGCCCGGCCGGATTTCCTCGATCGGACCGCCTTGGCGCTGAACTCGGCCAAAGCCTGCGGTGACGATCAGGGTTTGGCCAAGCGGGTGCGTGTGCCACGCAGTTCGCGCGCCCGGCTCAAACGTAACCGCCCCGGCGGTCCCGCGCCGCGCCTCGTTGGCTGCAAACAGCGGATCGATGCGGACAGTTCCTGTGAACCAGTCCACCGGTCCCTTGGCCGAGGGCGTAGAGCCGTTTCTGGTGATCTCCATGCGCTCATTCCTTTCGCAAATGTCGAGGAAACATAGCGTCTTCTATTGAGAAGAATTAGAGGGTAAATCCTGCAAAGACATATGGGCTCCATGCATGAATTGAGAGCTGCCGCGCCGATTTTTCGTGCTACAATGCATATGCCACTTATGCGGGGAGCCCATGAATGCTGCGTGAGAACGTCAACGACCTGCTCGCATTTCTCGTCGTCGCCCGCGAGCGTAGCTTCACGAAGGCCGCAGCCAAGCTCGGCATGTCCCAATCTGGATTGAGCCACATCGTTCGCGGCTTGGAAGAACGCCTCGGGGTGCGGCTCTTGACGCGCACGACGCGGAGTGTCGCCCCGACGCCGGAGGGCGAACACCTGTTGACGACGATCGGTCCGCGCTTCGAAGAGATCGAGGGGGAACTAGTCGCCTTGACCGACAAACGGGAGAGACCGGCCGGCACCATTCGCATCACCGCGGAAGACTTCGCGATCGACCACATCCTCTGGCCGAAGCTCCGAAAGGTGCTGCACGATTATCCCGACATCAACGTGGAATTCATTATCGACTACGGACTGACGGATATCGTCGCGGAAAGGTTCGACGCCGGCGTGCGTCTGGGTGAGATCGTGTCGCAAGGAATGATTGCGGTGCGGATCAGTCCCGAGCAGAGGATGGTTGTCGTCGGGTCGCCCGATTACCTCAATCGACGTCCGGCACCTAGAGTACCCCAGGACCTGACGGACCATAACTGCATCAATCTGCGACTTCCGACGCGGGGTGGTCTCTATGTTTGGGAATTCGAGAAGGATGGCCAGGAGATGCGCGTTCGCGTCGACGGCCAGATGACCTGCAACGGCATTACCCAGATCCTCAACATGGCCATTGACGGCTATGGGCTGGGGTTCGTCCCCGAAGGTCTCGCGGGACCCGAGGTCGATGCCGGACGTGTGGTCGAGGTGCTTGGAGATTGGTGCCCCTATTATCCCGGATATCATCTGGTTTACCCAAGCCGCCGACAGGCCTCAGCCGCATTCACCATTGTACTGGATGCACTGCGCGACCGGGGTTAGCGAGTAGCGGCTCGAGCTCGACTGCCCCCGTGCTCTGAGCGGGCGCAAGCGCAATCGAGTTGGCCGGAATGTCAGCTTGCTCGTTTCGCGAAGACGTCCTTGACGAGCGGAACGGCCGAAAAGACGTTGGGCCAACCGGCATAGAACGTCAGTTGTGCAAGCATCTCCGATACCTGCTCCTTCCTCAGTCCATTATCCATGGCCCTGTTGAGGTGATAGGTAATTTGCGCCACCTGACCGGATGCGATCAGCGACGTTACGGTGATCAGACTGCGGTCGCGAGGAGCAAGGCCCGGCCGCAGCCAGACGTCCTTAAACAGCAGATCGTTCGTATAGTGTACAACGCCCTGCGATACCGGACCAACGCCAAGGGGGCTGGCGAGGCCTGGGGGAGTTGGTTCGCTCCGATGCCTCGGGCGGCGAACACATCCTTGGCAACGGCAACAGCACCCGTGGCTGTGAATCGGCTCTGAACTTTCACCCCCTTAGTATCCGCGACAACTATGTGGAAATGCTCAGAGATTTGGGAAATAAATTGAGGTTACTTTCACGTCGATCATAACCCCACTTTGGCATGAAATTTTGAAATCAGTTCAATAGCTTGAGCGCTATCCACGAGGGGTGAAACGTTCCGAGCTGATTCACAGACCACCGCTTTTGCGTCTTTGTCCCCCAATCAAAAGAGATCTAGTCGCCTCATCCTCTGCTTCAGAGCGGTCCGCCACGCAAGCAGCCGAGAACTAACAATATTTTAGCAATCGCATCGCACTGGGCATGAGCCAATCTGCACAAGTTGACGCCACACGAAGTCGCGATCATTCAGCAACTGGCGCATAGCAACGCGCAGGCGGAAACCGCGGGCCGCTCGGCGTGTCGCACTCGACGGCAGTAGCCATCTCGACGCGGCCTTCGAAAAGACGGAAACTAGGCGAAAGGGCCACCTCGATCTCCTTACAAGACGCAACAGCGCCGACGCTGGAATTCGGGCTATCGCTTTATGATCACCACCTCCAAATATTCACTTGGAACGACCATGGTCCCGTCGCCGGAGCGGTTAAAGCATTCGATCAGGTCGAGGAGATCGCGTTCCAGTATTGGCTGCTGCGGCTCTGGAAGGGCGGCGAATGCCTTGTGCACAGGGCCGTACCAGTCGCGGAAGATCTCCAGCCAATGCGCCGGCGAGCGATAGCGGAAGACGAAGGATCTGGGCTCTGCCGCAATCTCGCCGCCGGCCGAGAACATTTCGGTAAGTCGCGCCTGGGTTCCCCAGAGCGATGGCGATTTCACGCCGGCCGGGGGCGGAACGTGCTTTCCGATCGTCTTGAACAACTGCCCGATGAAGCCTTCGGAAGTCCAGTTGGCCATGCCGATCTTGCCGCCCGGCTTGCAGACCCGCAGCATCTCGCTGGCAGCCAGGTCCTGGTTGGGCGTGAACATCACGCCGAAGGTCGAGACGATCACGTCGAACCGGCCGTCGCCGAACGGCAGCGCTTCGGCATCGGCGGACTGGAAAGCCACGGTCAGTCCTTCGGCGGCAGCCCTTGCGCGGCCTCTTTCAAGCAAAGCCGGTACATAGTCGGTGGATGTCACCTCGCACCAGCGCCGGGCAGCGGCGAGCGTGGCATTGCCATTGCCGGCCGCGACATCAAGGACCGTCTGGCCCGCGCGCAAATCGAGCGCCTCGCAGAGGGACTCACCGACAATCTGCAATGTCGTGCCAACCACGGCATAGTCGCCCGATGCCCAGGCGCCCTGCTGGCGTGCCTTCAAGGCAACGAGATCGGGCTTATCTGCTGCAACGGGTTGCAGGGGTGTAGCGGAAGCATTTTGCATGTCGTTTCTCCTGTTGGAAAGCGGCGGGCGGCGGGCTTGCGCCCCATTCGCAGACGGGACCACGAAGTGACTCCATCCATGGAGAGTCTGGCCACGGCGCGTGTCGAGCAGCGCAGGCAGAGTTTCGCCAGAACGACCGTGTTCGGCCAGTGTAGAAAGAGTAGCGATCCCGATACAGATTATGGAGCGAGTGACGCAGTCGGGTAGCAGCGTTCAGGCCGTGGCGAAGGAACTGCGCACCATCCAGCGGTCGATCGTCGCGGCCATCGTGACATCTCCGATCAGGGTGATCCTACCCTGGAATATCTCGGTTTTCAGGCTGGAAAAGCCGATCCAGGCAGAGGTCATCGCCTTCAGGTCGGCAGTCACGAACAGATCGACATCATGGCCGGGGTCTGTGGAACAGAGATCGACCGGCGTGCCCGGTCTGGCAATCAGCCAATAGTTCTGTTCTTCCTTCGGAAGTTCCGGATAGGTGAACTCGATGACGCTCCGCCTGGATGACGGCAATGCAGCGGGATCGATCTTGCGCCGCATGTTCCACATCAATAGCCGTGCATCGAGATTTTCGAGCGTGACATCGGCATCGATATTGCAGTGCGCCCATTTGCCCAAAGCTTTCACAATCGGTTCAAGCTCGTCGGCGATCCGGGTCGTTTTGTAGTTGATGTCGCCGGTCGCCTTGTTCTCCAGGCGGGTGATCAGCCCGCTTACTTCCATCTGTCGAAGCCGTTTAGACATCAGCGTTGGCGACATGCCGGGTACGCCGCGGCGTATTTCGTTGAAGCGGGTCGATCCGCACCACATCTCGGACAACAGCAGCAGCGTCCAGCGTGGTTCGATCAACTCGCAGGCCTTGGCGACCGGGCAGAACTGGTTATAGCCGTCAGTTGACATGCATCACCCCCAGGAGAACAAGCCCACCATGCGCCCGGACGCAATATCCGTCCAGTACAGATAGTGTAGCGCCGATTGTAGCCGTAATTGCCAGTAGGTCGGCGCTGCTCTCTTGTTAGTCCGTCAGTTCGGACGTTCCGTCTTACACAGTGGCAACGCCTGCCGTCGCCGGACCGATGAACGCGGTGACCTCAGTCACGTTATCGGCTGGAAACCCACCCTCGCGGGCATGGCGGTAAATGACATCCGCACTTGGCGCCTCGTGCACGCAGTACATCTTGTCGCCGGACATATAGTCACAACGGGCGGCAACCACAGAAGGCGACGCTACCATTGAAGCATAAAAATCTCCTCCGACGGTCAACATCCCGTTGAACCAAGAAATTTTCGACAGGCCTGGAAGTGGCTTCTATCTTGAAATTACGGGCGTTGAATTAGATCGGCGGCGCTCAATGCGGCCTCACTTTTGGCGGAAGTCGGCTGCACGCATGGGCGTCGTCCAGCCAGGGATTTTAGGCGAATCACCGCAATCTCCGATCCGGACCATGTTTTAACTGTAGCCATTTCCGAACGGAGTCCCTGATTGACCAAGTCAAATTTGCATGACGTCTACAGCCGTAACGAGGAATTGCCGCGTTCGGATTCCAATCAGGATCCGGCAAGGGACGATGCATCGATCAACGCGGACTTGTCGCGACGCGGCTTCCTCTACGGTCTAGGCGCCCTGACGATGACCGCCTATGGCGGCGATGCGTTCGCCGCAAGGCTCGGGGACGCTTCCAGCGCATTTGCACACCCTGGTTTGATGCATGCTCAGGCCGATTTTGTCCGGATGGCGCGGAAATATTCCACGGCACCCTGGGTTGGCAGTTGGAATCTGCTGGTCGCCAACCCGAAGGTATCGCTTTCGTACAATTCCGCCCCTGTGTCCGTCATTTATCGTGGCAGCGACGTGACACAGAATTTTTCAGGGCTCGTGAATGAGTGCGCGGCGATGTATGGTATGGCATTGCGGTGGAAGATCAGCGGCGACGAGGCTTATGCCGCCAAGGCAACAAGCATGCTCAACGGCTGGGCTGCCACCCTAACCTCGATCCAGGGGAGAGACCGCGCGCTCGTCGCAGGCCCCCAAGGCTTCGAGCTTGCCAATATTGCGGAAATGCTGCGCGAGTACCACGGCTTTACCGACGACAATCTAACCGCGGTGAAGAAGATACTGCGCAACATATTCTATCCGATCTCTCATGACTTGCTCGCCAATCATGGCGATCGCGAGCCGCTGGAGATCAATGCAAACTGGTATCTCTTCAACATGTCGGCGATGATGGCAATCGGCATTCTATGCGACGATCAGGCAAAGTTTGACGAAGCCATCAGCTATTTCAAGACTGGCAACGGAAACGGCTGCATCATGCACGCCGGCTACTACATGCATCCAGGTTACCTGTGCCAATGGCAAGAGTCCGGCCGCGACCAGACCCACACCATGGACGGCATCGCGGCTATGGCGGTTGTCTGCGAAATGGCATGGAACCAGGGCGTCGACCTTTACGGCTACGACAACAACCGCTTCCTGGCTGCGGCAGAGTATTCAGCCAAGGCAAACCTCGTCACATCGGGAACCACGTATTACACCGTTCCCTATGTGGCGTACCGGAACAACGTCTCCACCTGGAAGACGTTCTCGACCACGGATCAAGGCGACGACACGCCATGCTGGGCTCTCATCTACAACCACTACGTCAATCGCCAGGGGCTTGCGGCGCCCTATTCCACCAAGAGAGCACTCTCTATTCAACCTGAAGGCGGAGAATGGGACTACATTAGCTACGGCACCCTGGCCTATACGCTGGACGCAATTGCCACCGGCGCAGTCCCGAGCGGGCTTTCCGGCTATTTTAGCGCCGGCGCCGTCGTATTGTCCTGGTGGGGCGGCGTCTATGCCACGGGCTATACCGTCAAGCGCGCCGCGCAGACGGGTGGGCCCTATGACACGGTGGCAAGCGGTATCACCGATCTGCGCACGTACGTCGATACCCCCTCAACCTCCGGAACCTGGTACTACGTCGTCACGGCCGATACGCCCGACGGCGAGAGCGTCCCGTCCAACGAGGCCGCAGTCTTGACGGGCACACAACTGCATACACAATTGCAATACGACAGCAGCAGTAGCACAAGCGTGGTGGACGCCAGCGGCAACGGCCATACAGGCACAATCAATGGTGGCGTTACCTGGGTTTCCGGCAGGCAGGACGAGGCGCTTTCGCTGAATGGCAGCGACGGCTATGTTGCCTTGCCAGCCGGGCTGATGGACGATGTCGCCGATTTCACGATTTCTGCCTGGGTGTTCTGGAACGCGTCCAGAAATTCGGAACACATATTCGATTTTGGGGCGGACACCGACCGCTACCTGATGCTCACGCCCAGCGCGGGCAATGGCAAGGCCCGCTTTGCCATAACGGTCACGGGAGCCAGCGGCGGGAGCGTCATCGATAGCAACGCCGCGCTGTCTATTGGGACCTGGGTCCATGTCGCCGTGACGCTGTCGGGCAGCGTGGGCACCCTCTATGTGAATGGCGCTGCGGTGGGCACCAACACCAGCATGTACCTCGCGCCGTTTCGCATCTGGGATACCAGCCAGAACTGGATTGGGCGATCGCAGTTAAGCACCGATCCCTATTTCAACGGCAAGATCGACGACTTCCGTATCTATCGCGGCGCACTCACGGCGGACGCTGTAGCCTCGTTGGCGAACGAGCCGTAG